>NZ_JCAXES010000020.1:0-697 GCF_059758695.1 Stenotrophomonas sp. GQ19
GCGGGACACGCCGCAAGTACGTCCGTGTAGCAACTGTGTTGCTGGAGGAGGCTTCGGCCCCTCCAGCAGACGGGCACGGTAGTGCCGGCCGCTGGCCGGCAGCCGTTGGAGATGTGCCCGGGCGCGCTTCAGGCGGGGATCGGTCCGCTTTGAGCGTCGCGCACGCGGGCGTTGAGGATCACCAGCATCTTTCGCATTACCGCCACGATGGCTACTTTGGCCTCCTTGCCGCGGGCCCGTAGCGACCGGTAAAAGTCCCGTATGCGCGGTTCGTGCTGCAGGGCTGACATGCCGGCCATGTAAAGCACCTGACGGATCTCGGCTCGACCGCCGTGGATGCTTCGTTTTCCACGCATCGTCCCGCTGTCGTGGGACATCGGCGCCACGCCCACCAGGCTGGCGATGGCCTTTCCACTGATATGGCCCAGCTCAGGCAGGTAGCTGGCCAGCACCGCCTGTACCACCGGCCCCACGCCCTTCATCGACTTCAGAACCGTGAGCTGGGGCTGTTGAGCGAGCTGCTCGGCAATCTGCTTTCCCAGGCGTTTGACCAGTGTCTTCAGGTGGGTGATGTTGGCCTGCAAAAGCCGGCGCAGTTCACGATCACCCACCATTTCCTGCTGCTGTCGCGCGACGGCCAAGGCCTGGATCATCTGTCGACGTGCCCGCACAAACTCCCGCAGTTTCTGCTGCCAAG
>NZ_JCAXES010000021.1:0-635 GCF_059758695.1 Stenotrophomonas sp. GQ19
TGACCCGTCCTGCCATAGGTTGACACCTGTGGTGGATGAACCGGCCGCCGTCAGGCGGCCAAGGACGCCCGATGCACTGCATCGGGCGTCTGCATTTTAAGGGACAGGTGCGGCCGCTCGGCGTTATAGATCGCCACCGACTCGGCCACCATCTGCCGTGCCTGCGCCAGGTCCCGAGGGCGATGCAGCAGGAATTCGCCTTTCAAGATCCCATTTACCCGTTCTGCCAACGCATTCTGGTAGCAGTCGTAGCCGTCGGTCATCGAGCAGGTTACGCCGTGCGCGGCGTGGATCTTCTGGTAGTAATCCGAGCAGTATTGGATACCTCGATCGGAGTGGTGGACCAGTTGTTGACGCGTTTTTCGTCCTTTCAGCGCCATCTGCAACGCCTGGGCAACCTGCTCGGTCTGCAGCGTGTCGTGCACACTCCAGCCGACGATCTTGCGTGACCAAGCATCCGTAATCAGGCTCAGATAGACGAATTTTCCTTGCGTCGGCAGGTAGGTGATGTCGGCGACCCACACCTGCTCGCAGCCGGTGGGTACCACGCGCCCCTCGCCAGCTTTGAGCAGGTTGGGGTGCCGTCGGAAGCGGTGATGGCTGTCGGTTGTCTTGTGATATGCCCGCCGCATGGG
>NZ_JCAXES010000022.1:0-581 GCF_059758695.1 Stenotrophomonas sp. GQ19
ACCTGGCCACGCTCGACGTCGTCACGCTTGGTGCCGCGCAGCAGCAGACCGGCGTTGTCGCCTGCCTGACCCTGGTCGAGCAGCTTGCGGAACATTTCCACGCCGGTGACGGTGGTCTTCTGGACCGGACGGATACCGACGATTTCGATTTCTTCGCCGACCTTGATCACGCCGCGCTCGATACGACCGGTCACCACGGTGCCGCGGCCCGAGATCGAGAACACGTCTTCCACCGGCATCAGGAACGGCTTGTCGATGTCACGCTCCGGGGTCGGGATCCAGCTGTCGAGAGCTTCGACCAGCTTGATCACGGCCGGCACGCCGATATCGCTCTGGTCGCCTTCCAGCGCCAGACGGGCCGAACCCGCGATGATCGGGGTGTCGTCGCCCGGGAAGTCGTACTTGCTCAGCAGCTCGCGGACTTCCATTTCGACCAGTTCCAGCAGCTCGGCGTCGTCCACCATGTCGGCCTTGTTCAGGAACACGACGATGTACGGCACGCCGACCTGGCGCGACAGCAGGATG
The DNA here is from genome assembly GCF_059758695.1 of Stenotrophomonas sp. GQ19. NCBI lineage: Bacteria > Pseudomonadati > Pseudomonadota > Gammaproteobacteria > Lysobacterales > Lysobacteraceae > Stenotrophomonas > Stenotrophomonas sp. GQ19. The sequence goes on from NZ_JCAXES010000022.1 coordinate 526, forward strand.
TGCTCGCGGGTCTGCGGCATCGGGCCGTCAGCAGCGGAGCAGACCAGGATCGCGCC
>NZ_JCAXES010000023.1:0-554 GCF_059758695.1 Stenotrophomonas sp. GQ19
CTCCAACGGCTGATAGGCCGGCAGCTTCACCAGCGTGGCCATCTGTGCCAATGCATAGGCATCCAAGCGGTCGGTCTTGGCCCTCTGGCCCAGCCCCTGAGCAAGCTTCCGCGCCCGCAAGGCATTGGCCCGAACCACCGGATGACCGGCCTTGTGCAGAAAATCCAGCACAGGCTGTTCGTAGCCACCGGTGGCCTCCAGCACGATCTGGTTACTCGGGCGCTGCCTCAGCCAGAGGTCCAATTCAGTGAAACCGGAGGGGTCATTGCTGACCTGCAGGGTTTGGCCGTCGGAGGTTCCAACATCCAGCCGGCGCTTGCTTACATCAATCCCGATCCCGTTCATCGCCCGACTCCGTATAGTCTGGAAGGGTCGAGAGCTCCCCCGCTTGCCCAGTCTTATCGCTTCGAGTGACAGCTCCAGCAACTGTTCGGGCGGATCAAGGGAGATTCCGGCGTGGGCGCCAAGCTACACGGCGATCGTCGAGATCCAGGCTCACACGGCGGCCCACGCCGGCTCTCGACACCTAAACTGCCAGATTCCGGTCAGATAAG
>NZ_JCAXES010000024.1:0-354 GCF_059758695.1 Stenotrophomonas sp. GQ19
CCAAACAGGCGGTCCCGCCCCATCGCTATCCCCGATTCCTGCAGTGCCGGCCTGATCAGACCGTGGAGCTTGCGGGTGCCGATGCGTGGCTGACGGGCCCGATAGCCACCCACCAAGGCGATCGCCCGCGCGCCCTCGACCAGCTGCTGTTGTTGGCGATGGCCGGCTTTGTAGTACGCCTGCCGACTAATGCCGAAATGTCGGCAAGCCCTTGCCACGCTTAGGCCTTGGAGGCGCCCTTGCGTGAGGACTTGCCGGAAGGCTTTTTTACGATCCGCACCCCGTAGTCCTCTTTGAGAACATCGACGATGGCTTCGAAAAGCTGCGCTTTCTCGTTGGCTTCCCGCAGTTGCA
>NZ_JCAXES010000025.1:0-323 GCF_059758695.1 Stenotrophomonas sp. GQ19
GGTCGAACCTTGGTCGACTGCCGGTAACGGTGCAACGCGCGGTGGCGACATGACTGTTGAACGGCGCGGGTCCTGCCCTACGATTGAACGATGCCGGCTCTGCGGTGACCGTGCGTGGCCTCGATGATTGCCATGCGTTCGCCGGGTGTGGACGGGATATCGGCAGTCGTTTGGGAACCGACCCTACCTCGGCGGGTGCCAGATTGCCGGTAGGGTCGAACCTTGGTCGACTGCCGGTAACGGTGCAACGTGCGGTGGCGACATGACTGTTGAACGGCGCGGGTCCTGCCCTACGATTGAACGATGCCGGCTCTGCGGTGACC
>NZ_JCAXES010000026.1:0-321 GCF_059758695.1 Stenotrophomonas sp. GQ19
TCTGCAAGGCCTTGATCTGTTGTTCCGGCGTCAGCGGCTTGGCCGCCCCGCTTTTGGGTGAAGTGGTCATGGGGGCAGATGATGCACCACCCGACCAGTCCTGCCGACCATGTCGGCGAAGCCAGCCAAGCACGGTGCTCCGTCCTTGGATACCGTATCGCTCCTGGGCCTTTTTGTAGGTCAGTTCCCCGCGCTCGACCTGGTCGACCACCGACAATTTGAAGGCCAGCGAGTAATCCCGCTGGCTGCGCCTGAGTGTTGAATCCATTGAACATTCCTCTTCCTGTGGGAAAAGGTGTCAACTCAATTCAGGACGGGTCA
>NZ_JCAXES010000027.1:0-293 GCF_059758695.1 Stenotrophomonas sp. GQ19
TCCATCTGGGCGGCACCGGTGATCATGTTCTTGACGTAGTCAGCATGGCCCGGGCAATCCACGTGGGCGTAATGACGCTCGGTGGATTCGTATTCGACGTGCGCGGTCGAGATCGTGATGCCACGTGCCTTTTCTTCCGGCGCGGCGTCGATCGAGGAGTAATCCTTGAACTCGCCACCGAAGCGCTCGGCACCGATCTTGGTCAGTGCGGCGGTCAGCGTGGTCTTGCCGTGATCGACGTGACCGATGGTGCCGACGTTGACGTGCGGCTTGGTGCGCTCGAACTTACCCTT
>NZ_JCAXES010000003.1:0-433179 GCF_059758695.1 Stenotrophomonas sp. GQ19
GTACCGCCTACCCACGCATCACATAACCCTACTTCATTGCCCCGGCCACGCATGGCGTGGCTCTACCCGCCCGCATCGCAGATCCTGGCAGAGGGTGTCGGGTGGCCTTGGCCGGGACCGTTGGGCGCCATGGGTCCGGCGCATGCGCCGGACGGGTTGGGCAGGACGCCCAACCCCGGTCTTGCCGTTTGTGCAGGACTGCACAAACGAGCAAGGCGCCCACGAGCCTCCAGGGATGGATTTACGGCGTGTCCCGGCCAAGGCCACCCGGCACCCTCACACCGGAAGAACCAAAGCGCCGGCACCCGCCGTTGATCTGGCTTCAGGCTTCAAGCTTCTAAGCTTTTAAAAAACAAAACCCCCACATACAAAAACGGGCACCCTTGCGGGCACCCGTTTCAGTGACTCCAGCCTTTCGGCAGGGATCAGGCCTTTTCGGCTTCCACAACCACCTTGACGGTGGTTTCGACGTCGGCGTGCAGGTGAACAGTCACCTCGTACTCGCCCACGTTGCGGAAGGCGCCTTCGCCCAGGATCACTTCGCTCTTTTCCAGCGGCAGGCCGGCCTTGGTGAAGGCTTCGGCGATGTCGCGCGGGCCAACCGAACCGTACAGCTTGCCTTCCGTCGACGCGTTGGCGGCGATGGTGACGCTCTTGCCTTCCAGCTGAGCCTTGCGGGCTTCGGCGTCAGCGTGGATCGACTGGGCCTTGGCTTCGTAATCGGCGCGCTTGGCTTCGAACTCGGCAACGTTGGTGGTGGTGGCCGGAACGGCCTTGCCGGTCGGGACGAGGAAGTTGCGGCCGTAGCCCGGCTTCACGTCGACCAGATCGCCCAGACCGCCGAGGTTGGTGACCTTCTGGAGAAGAATCAGCTTCATGGTGTAGCTCCAAATATGTATTCGTTAGCGAGGCGTGGCCCCGCAGCGATGGCTGTCCGAATATCCGAACGGTAGACCGTGAAACCGCCCGACGCTTTGCAGCGCGGGCGGCCAGGTCCACGAAAGCGGCGACCGAAGCCGCCGGCTTTCATCAGACGTCGTGGTTGTCGGTGTACGGAATCAGGGCCAGGAAACGGGCGCGCTTGACGGCCGTTGCCAGCTGGCGCTGGTACTTCGACTTGGTACCGGTGACGCGGCTCGGCACGATCTTGCCGTTCTCGGTCAGGTACTGGCGCAGGGTGTTGAGATCCTTGTAATCGATCTCCTTGACACCTTCGGCCGTGAACTTGCAGAACTTGCGGCGACGGAAGAACTTGGACATGTCAGTGCTCCTTAAGCGGCCGAAGCGGCGTCTTCGCCGGCATCGGTGTCAGCGGCGGGGGTGGTTTCACCTTCTTCGTCATCACGACGACGACGCTCGCCACGCTCGGGCTTGTCACCCTTCTCGTCCTTGCTCTTCATGATCAGCGACTGCTCGGTGTCAGCTTCGTCACGCTTGATGACGAGGTTGCGCAGCACGGCATCGTTGAAGCGGAAGCTTTCCACCAGCTCGCTCAGCACGGCCTGGTCGCACTCGATGTTGAGCATGACGTAGTGGGCCTTCACCAGGTTCTGGATCGGGTAGGCCAGCTGACGACGGCCCCAGTCTTCCAGACGGTGGATGGTGCCGCTGCCGTTCTCGACCAGCGCCTTGTAGCGCTCGATCATGGCCGGGACCTGTTCGCTCTGGTCCGGATGGACCAGGAACACGACTTCGTAATGACGACTCATGTGTTTTTACCTTTCGGATGTGGCCCGCAGGGGCCGGACAGCCCCCCGCAGATGAACGCGGTGGGGCAAGGGTCCTGCCCGGAATCAGGCAGGAAGCCGCAAAGTATGGCAGCACAAGCGCCCGCAGGCAAGCAGCCGCGGGGCTGGGCGCTTCTGCCGACCCGGATCAGGCCTTGTCGGCTTCGGTGGTGAAGCTCTCGCCGCAGCCGCATTCGGCGGTGGCGTTCGGGTTCCTGAACGTGAACGTCTCGCTCAGCCCGTGCTTGCCGAAGTCGATCTCGGTGCCGTCGACCAGGCCCAGGCTGTCGGCATCCACGTAGATGCGCACCCCGTCCTGCTCAAACACGGTGTCGCCCTGGCGCTCGTCGCGGGCCAGGTCGGTGATGTGGCCCCAGCCCGAGCAACCGGTACGGGTGACGCCGAAACGCAGGCCCAGCGCGCCCGGGGTCTGGGCGACGAACTTCTGCACACGGGCAAAGGCAACAGGGGTAAGGCTTACAGCCATGACAGGCAACTCCAGCGGATCGGGGTCATTATAGGAGCCCACGGCGGCTAAAAATGCCTCGCAAGCAGAACGCTGCACCCGTTAAACTCCTCGTTCAGAGATCGAGTCGATCAATAGAGGATTCAAGTCATGACGGTGGTCAGCGTTGAACATGCGCTTGCCGGGAAGATCCCGGAAGGCGGCGAGGCAACCGTACGCGGTTGGGTGCGTACGGTGCGTGGGTCGGCAGCACTGGCCTTCGTCAATGTCACCGATGGCTCCTGCTTTGCCCCCATCCAGGTGGTGGCCAATGACACCCTGGGCAACTTCGACGAGATCAAGGCGCTCACCCCCGGCTGCTCGGTGATCGCCCGCGGCACCCTGGTCAAGTCGCAGGGCAAGGGCCAGTCGTTCGAGATCCAGGCCAGCCACATCGAGATCGTCGGCCTGGTCGAAGACCCGCTGACCTACCCGATCCAGCCCAAGCCGATGAGCGCCGAGTTCCTGCGTGAAGTGGCGCACCTGCGCCCGCGCACCAACCTGTTCGGCGCGGTCACCCGCATCCGCAACTGCCTGTCCCAGGCCGTGCACCGGTTCTTCCACGAGAACGGGTTCAACTGGATCAGCACCCCGATCATCACCACCTCCGATGCCGAAGGCGCCGGCCAGATGTTCCGGGTATCCACCCTGGACATGGCCAACCTGCCCCGCAACGACAAGGGCGAGGTCGATTTCAGCCGCGATTTCTTCGGCAAGGAAACCTTCCTGACCGTGTCCGGCCAGCTCAACGTCGAGGCGTACTGCCTGGCCCTGAGCAAGGTGTACACGTTCGGCCCGACCTTCCGCGCCGAGAACTCCAACACCACCCGCCACCTGGCGGAGTTCTGGATGATCGAGCCGGAAATCGCCTTCGCCGACCTGGCCGAAGACGCGCGCCTGGCCGAGCAGTTCCTGAAGTACCTGTTCCGCGCGGTGCTCGACGAGCGCGGCGACGACCTGGCGTTCCTGGCCGAGCGCGTGGACAAGAACGCGATCACCAAGCTGGAAGCCTTCATCAACGCCCCGTTCGAGCAGATCGACTACACCGAGGCGGTGAAGCTGCTGCAGAACTCGGGCAAGAAGTTCGACTTCCCGGTCGAGTGGGGCCTGGACCTGCAGACCGAGCACGAGCGCTGGCTGACCGAGGAACACATCGGCCGCCCGGTGGTGGTGACCAACTACCCCGAGCACATCAAGGCGTTCTACATGCGCCTGAACGACGACGGCAAGACCGTTGCGGCGATGGACGTGCTGGCCCCGGGCATCGGCGAGATCATCGGCGGCAGCCAGCGCGAAGAGCGCCTGGACGTGCTGGACGCGCGCATGGCGCAGTTCGGCCTGGACCGCGAACACTACGGCTGGTACCGCGATTTCCGCCGCTACGGTTCGGTGCCGCACGCCGGCTTCGGGCTGGGCTTCGAGCGCCTGGTGGTCTACGTCTGCGGGCTGGGCAACATCCGCGATGCGATCGCCTACCCGCGCGCACCGGGCACCGCCGAGTTCTGATCCACCTACGGAGGCACTGACCCATGACCTTGTTCTTCGCGCTGTGCTTCGTCGGCGTGGCGATCGCCGGGTTCAGTGCCTTCGTGATCTTCTGGCCGCTCACCCTGGTCCACATCCGCGACCGCCACCCGGCGCTGGCGGATCGCTTCGGTACGGGCGCATTCCTGCGCCCGGATGCGCTGCGCTGGCTGCTCGGCCGCGACTATCGCCAGAGCAGTGACCGCTCGCTGACCGGCCTGGCCACGCCGGCCTGGCTCTCGCTGCTTACTCTTCTTGCCGGGCTGGGCATGGCTGCCCTGCTCTGGCTGCTTTCGATGGTACTGATATGAACGACACGACCCCTGACCGCGACGAGTGGTTCCTGGCCAGCCTGGGCAACACGCTGATCTGGGCCCGCCTGCGGATCCGCCCGGCGGGCACCGCCGAAGTGCTCGACAGCGACGGCAACACGCTCAGCTACGACAGCGAAGACACCGCGCGCTCGCAGCTGTTCGACGCCGAATTCGTCTCCTATGACGGGCTGGACGAGGAAGACGCGCTGATCCGCGGCTTCTCGCTGCATGAAGTGCAGCCGCCGCAGGGCGCCAGCGATGCCGACCTGCATGGCCGCATGGTGCAGAGCCTGGGCGCCCGCGCGTAACCGACGATGTTCATTCCGTCCGCCTTCGCCGAGACCGACCTGATCTGGCTGGACCGGCTGCTTGCTCGCGATGCGTTCGTCACCCTGGTGACCAACGGCGCCGACGGCTACCCGCAGGCCACGCGCCTGCCGGTGGTGTACACGCGGGATGCCGACGGCATCCTGATCGAGGGCCACTGGGCCAAACCAAATCCGCAGGCCGGCCACGCCGGCCCGGCCACGCTGCTGGTGAACGGCCCGCACGCGTACGTGTCGCCGGGCTGGTATCCGGACAAAGATGCGCAGGCGCGCGTCCCCACCTGGAACTATGCCGCAGCCGAACTGCGCGGCGTACTGGAGCCGGTCACCGACCCGGATGCACTGGTGGCGATGCTGGATGCACTGAGCACGCATTACGAAGGCACCGTCGGCGGCGACTGGGACCTGCTGCCGATCGAGCCGCGCCAGCAGCGCATGCTGGCCGGCATCGTCGGCTTCCGCTTCCGCCCCGCCGAGGTACAGATCAAGCTCAAACTGAGCCAGAACCACCCGGAGGCGAACCAGCGCAGCGTGATCGACGCGCTGTCGGCGCTGGACGCCCCGGCTTCCCGCGAGCTGGCGCAGTGGATGCGCTGGCGCCGCGACGGCGGCACCGCCGGCTGACCCTCCCCGTTTCCCGCGACGCCGCGGCCAGGCTGGCCGCGCCTTGCCCCCACCCTACGTCAGGGACACCTGCCCCATGAAAGACATCCACAAGCTGCTGCAGAACAACCGCGAATGGGCGGACCGGATCGAGAAGGAAGACCCGGACTTCTTCCACCAGCTGGCCAAGCAGCAGCATCCGGAATACCTGTGGATCGGTTGCTCGGATTCGCGCGTGCCGGCCAACCAGATCATCGGCATGGCACCGGGCGAGGTGTTCGTGCACCGCAACGTGGCCAACGTGGTGGTGCACACCGACCTCAACTGCCTGAGCGTGATCCAGTACGCGGTGGACCAGTTGAAGGTGAAGCACATCCTGATCGTGGGCCATTACGGCTGCGGCGGCGTGCACGCCAGCCTGCACAACACGCGGGTGGGCCTGGCCGACAACTGGCTGCGGCACGTGGGCGATGTGGCGCAGAAGCACGCGTCGATCATGGATGCGATTGAAGACCCGGACCTGAAGCATGCACGGCTGTGCGAACTGAACGTGATCGAGCAGGTGGTCAACGCCTGCCGGTCGACGATCGTGCAGGACGCCTGGGCGCGCGGCCAGAAGCTGATGGTGCACGGCTGGGTCTACAGCCTGAAGGACGGCCGGGTGCGCGAGATGGGCATCGACGTGGGCGCGCCGGAAGACCTGCAGCCGGCCTACGAGCGGGCGCTGGCGCACGTGCCGCGCCGCGGCAAGCGCGACTGACCCTTCCCCACTACGGACATCGCACCATGCTTCCCATGCCGATCAACCTGCTGGGCTGGATCGAAGAAAACCGGCACCTGCTGAAGCCGCCGGTGGGCAACAAGATGATCGAGAACGGGGACTTCATCGTGATGGTGGTGGGCGGGCCGAACAGCCGCACGGACTACCATTACGACGAAGGCCCGGAGTGGTTCTACCAGCTCGAAGGCGAGATGGTGCTGAAGGTGCAGGAAGACGGTGCAGTGCGCGACATTCCGATCCGCGCGGGCGAAATCTTCCTGCTGCCGGGCAAGGTGCCCCATTCGCCCCGCCGCCCGCCCGGCGGCGTGGGCCTGGTGGTGGAGCGCAAGCGGCTGGCGCACGAACGCGACGGACTGCTGTGGTTCTGCGAGCGCTGCAACCACAAGCTGTACGAGGAGTACTTCGCCCTGGAAAACATCGAAACCGACCTGCCGAAGGTGTTTGCGCGGTACCAGGCATCGGTGGAGATGCGCACGTGCGAGGCGTGCGGGCATGTAGACCCGTTGCCGGGTGTTGTTGCGGTGGAAGGCTGAGGATTGAGAAGCGCCGAGCTGCACGCACGCGTTTGAGCGAAAAGCAGCCGACCAACGGTCGGCTCTACCCCGGGGTGACGCCGCGTAGCCCCGCATGGCCCCGCATGGCCCTGCACGGCCCTGCACGGCCCCGACCACAGCGTTGCGCTGCATTGCGCTGCGTTGCGCTGCGTTGCGTTGCGTTGCATTGCATTGCGTTGCGTTGCGGCGCGACCGCGACCACGACCACAACGTGACCTGCGTGACCACGGCCCTGGTAGGGTCGATCCTCGATCGACTGCCGATACCCCTTCGTCGCTCGATGGCAGCATGACCTCTGAGTGAAGAGCAGCCGACCAACGGTCGGCTCTACCAGCGTGGCCCCACGTCACCCCGCGTCAGCCCACGTCAGCCCGCGTGGCCCCCCATCACCCCCCATCACCCCGCATCACCACAATCCCCGCACTACCCGCATTTCCCCTGCGCACCGGCCCTGTGTCAGGGCGTGGTGCGGGTGGGTGGCCGGGACCCTCCACCGCATGGATGCGGTGGCGGAGCCTCCATGGACGGATTTACGGCGTGTCCCGGCCACCCACCCGCACCGCGCCAGCCCACCCACCGCACAGACACCACGGTTCTGCCGTGGCCGTGGCCGTGGCCGTTGCACTTGCACTTGCCTCACGCCTCGAAAAAAACACACACCCCCCACCCACACCGGATTCAGCCCACACCCCCACCACCCGGATAAACTGTCGGTCACTGTCACCGCCGGTTGCACCATGTCCGAACTCCTCAGCCGCACCCATGCAGTTGCCCTGGACGCTGCCGACCCCCTGCGCACCCTCCGCAGCGAATTCGTCTTCCCCCAGCACAACCACCGCGACCAGACCTACTTCGTCGGCAACTCGCTGGGCCTGCAGCCGCGCGGCGCCCGTGCCGCCGTCCAGGACGTCATGGACAAATGGGCCAGCCTGGCCGTCGAAGGCCACTTCACCGGCGACACCCAGTGGCTGCGCTACCACCGCCTCGTCAGCGAACAGCTCGCCCGCGTCGTCGGCGCGCTGCCCAGCGAAGTGGTCGCCATGAACACCCTCAGCGTCAACCTGCACCTGATGATGGTCAGCTTCTACCGGCCCAGCCGCGAGCGCCCCGCCATCCTCATCGAAGCCGGCGCGTTCCCCACCGACCGCCACGCCGTCGAATCGCAGATCCGCTTCCACGGCTTCGACCCGGCCACCGACCTCATCGAAGTCCAGCCCGACGAACCCAACGGCACCATCTCCCTGCAGGCCATCGAACGCGCCATCAACGAACACGGCCCGCGCCTGGCGCTGGTGTTGTGGCCCGGCGTGCAGTACCGCAGCGGCCAGGTCTTCGACCTCGACGCCATCACCCGCATGGCCCGCCTGCAGGGCGCCCGGGTCGGCTTCGACCTGGCCCACTCGGTCGGCAACATCCCCCTGCAGTTGCACGACATCGCCCCCGACTTCGCCGTCTGGTGCCACTACAAGTACCTCAACGCCGGCCCCGGCGCCGTGGCCGGGTGCTTCGTGCACGAACGCCACCACCGCGACACCAGCTTGCCGCGCTTCGCCGGCTGGTGGGGTCACGAAGAAGCCACCCGCTTCAGAATGGCCCCGCAGTTCGTGCCCGCCGTCGGCGCCGAAGGCTGGCAGCTCAGCAACCCGCCCGTGCTCGGCCTGGCACCGCTGCGCGCCGCCCTCGACGTGGTCGACAAGGCCGGTGGCATCGCCGCCCTGCGCGAGAAGTCGCTGCGCCTGACCGGCCTGCTCGACGCGCTGGTGCGCGCCCGCCTGACCGGCGTGCTCGAGGTACTCACACCCAGCGAACCGGACCGCCGCGGCTGCCAGCTCTCGCTGCGCGTGGTCGGTGGTCGCGAACGGGGCCGCAGCCTGTTCGAGTACCTGCAGACCGTCGGCGTGCTCGGTGACTGGCGCGAACCGGACGTCATCCGCATCTCGCCGACCCCGCTCTACAACCGCTACCAGGACCTGCACCACTTCGTCGACGAAGTGGACGCCTGGGCAGGGCTGTAATCCGCCCCGCCCTCCCCGCCCCCACGGACATCGATGTGATCGCACCCCCTTCCCGCTCGCTGAGCATCATCGGCGCTGGCCTGGCCGGCTCGCTGCTCGCCATCCTGCTGTCCCGCCAGGGCTGGCGGATCACCCTGTACGAACGTCGCGGCGACCCGCGCATCAGCGACTACGAGTCAGGCCGCTCGATCAACCTGGCCCTGGCCGAACGCGGCCGCAATGCGCTGCGTCAGGCCGGGGTCGAAGACGCGGTCATGGCCAAGGCGGTGATGATGCGCGGGCGCATGGTGCACCCGCGCCAAGGCGAGCCGCAGCTGCAACGCTACGGCCGCGACGACAGCGAAGTGATCTGGTCGATCCACCGCAAGGACCTCAACACCACACTGTTGCAGCTGGCCGAAGATGCCGGCGCGCAGGTGCATTTCCACCGCCGCCTGCACACGGTTGATTTCGATGCCGGCTATGCCCGCTTCATCGACGACCGCGACGACCAGCCGCACGACATCCGGTTCGACACCCTGATCGGCGCCGATGGTGCCGGCTCGGCGCTGCGCGCGGCGATGAACCGCAAGCAGCCGCTGGACGAGCGCACCGAGTTCCTCGACCACTCCTACAAGGAACTGGAGATCCCGCCCACCGCCGACGGCGGCTTCCGCATCGAAGCCAACGCGCTGCACATCTGGCCGCGCGGGCACTACATGTGCATTGCGCTGCCCAATGACGAAGGCACTTTCACCGTCACCCTGTTCCTGCCCAACGAAGGCGACCCGAGCTTTGCCACCACCACCACCGGTGCCGAGGCCGAAGCGCTGTTCGCGCGCGACTTCCCCGATGCGCTGGCGCTGATCCCCAACCTGCGCCGCGACTGGGAAGAGCACCCGCCCGGCCTGCTGGGCACGCTGCATCTCAACCACTGGCACCTGCAGGGCCGCGCCGTGCTGCTGGGCGACGCCGCGCATGCGATGGTGCCGTTCCACGGCCAGGGCATGAACTGCGCGTTTGAGGACTGTGTGGCGCTGGCCGGCCACCTGCTGGAACAGGACACGCTGGCCGCGGCCTTCGCCGCTTTCGAGGCCGACCGCAAGCCGAACGCCGAAGCGATCCAGCAGATGGCGCTGGAGAACTACCTTGAAATGCGCGATCGCGTTGCCGACCCGGCCTTCCTGCTGCAGCGCGAGCTGGAACAGGCCCTGCAGGCACGCTGGCCCACCCGCTTCGTGCCGCACTACACCATGGTCACCTTCCTGCACACGCCGTATGCGGTGGCGCACGCGCGCACCGAACTGCAGCGTCGCATCCTCGAAGACGCCACCGCCGGGCACGACAGCCTGGACCACATCGACTGGGCCGCGCTGGAGCACATCGTGCATGCGCAGCTGCCCGTGCTGGAGGGCGCGCACTGATGGCTGACAGCTTCCTGTTCTACGACCTGGAAACCTTCGGCCAGGACCCGCGCCGCACCCGCATCGCACAGTTCGCCGCGATCCGCACCGATGCCGACCTGAACATCATCGACGAACCGGTCAGCTTCTACGTCAAGCCCGCCGATGACCTGCTGCCGTCGCCGGTGGCCACCCTGATCACCGGCATCACCCCGCAGCATGCGCTGTCGGCCGGGGTCAGCGAAGCCGAGGCGTTCGCGCGCATCAACGACCTGATGGCGCGTCCGGGCACCTGCTCGCTGGGCTACAACACGCTGCGCTTCGACGATGAGTTCGTGCGCCACGGGCTGTTCCGCAACTTCCATGACCCGTATGAGCGCGAGTGGCGCAACGGCAATTCGCGCTGGGACCTGCTGGACATGATGCGGCTGCTGCATGCGCTGCGCCCGGAGGGCGTGGTGTGGCCGCAGCGCGAAGATGGCGCCACCTCGTTCAAGCTCGAACACCTGGCCACCGCCAACAACGTGCGCCAGGGCGATGCCCACGAAGCGCTGTCGGACGTGCATGCCACCATCGGCCTGGCGCGCCTGTTCAAGCAGGCCCAACCGCGCCTGTGGGACTACGCGCTGAAGCTGCGCGACAAGCGCTTCGTGGCCAGCCTGCTCGACGTGGACGCCCTGCAGCCGGTGCTGCACATTTCCATGCGCTACCCGGCCCAGCGCATGTGCGCCGCCCCGGTGCTGCCGCTGGCGCGCCACCCGTACATCAACAACCGCATCATCGCGCTCGACCTGGACGGCGACATCGACGCGCTGCTGGCGCTGCCGGCCGAGACCCTGGCCGCACGCCTGTACACCCGCGCGGCCGATCTGGCCGAAGGCGAGCAGCGCGTGCCACTCAAGGAAGTGCACCTCAACAAGGTGCCGGCGCTGGTGGCCTGGAATCACCTGCGCCCCGCCGACCACGCTCGCCTGGGCATCGACCCGGCGGAGATCGAGGCGAAGGCCGCACGCCTGCGCGCGCTGGGCCCGACCCTGGCCGAGAAGGTGCGCCAGGTGTTCGGCGGTGAGCGCGTGCTGCCCCCCAGCGACGTGGACGCGTCGCTGTACGACGGCTTCCTGGCCGACGGCGACAAAGCGCTGATGACCCGTATCCGTACCAGCCCGCCGGCCGAACTGGCCAGCTACGCCGAACGCCTGCGCGATCCGCGCATGCCCGAGCTGCTGTTCCGCTACCGCGCGCGCAACCACCCGCAGACCCTGGACGCGACCGAACGCTCACGCTGGAACGACTATCGTCGCCAGCGCCTGCTTGGCGACACCGCGCTGGGCGAGCAGACCCTGCCGCAGTTCCGCGCGCAGCTGGACGCACTGGCCACCGAGCATGCCGACGATCCGGCCAGGCTCGCCCTGCTGCAGCAGCTGCGCGACTGGGGCACCCACCTGGAGCAGAGCCTGTGAGCACGTATTTCAGCCCGAAGAGCTTCACCTTCCTGCGCGGCCTGGCCCGCAACAACGAGAAGGCCTGGTTCAACGACCACAAGCCGCAGTACGAAGAGCACGTGCGCCAGCCGTTCCTGCGCCTGATCGCCGACCTGCAACCGGACCTGGCCGCGGTCAGCGAGCACTTCCGCGCGGACCCGCGCGGCGTTGGCGGCTCGCTGTTCCGCATCTACCGCGACGCGCGCTTCTCCAACGACAAGTCGCCGTACAAGAGCTGGCAGGGCGCGCGGTTGTTCCATGAGCGGCGCAAACAGGTCCCGGCCCCGTCGTTCTACATCCACCTGCAACCCGGCGAGAGCTTCGTCGGTGCCGGCCTGTGGCATCCCGAACCGGCTACCCAGCGCAAGGTGCGGCACTTCATTGTGGACAACCCCGGCAGCTGGAAGGCGGCCGCGCATTCGCCGGTGCTGCGCAAGAAGTTCGACTTCGAGGAAAGCGAGAAGCTGGTGCGCCCGCCGCGCGGGTTCGAGCCGGATTTCGAATTCATCGACGACCTCAAGCACCGCAACTGGGTGTTCTGGCGCTCGCTGGACGATACGGTGATGACCGGCCCGCGCCTGCGCCAGACCATCGCCGCCGACCTGGTCACGCTGGGCCCGTTCGTGGACTACCTGTGCGCGGCGCTGGACCTGGAATTCTGAGCACCATGCCCGCGCATACGGCCGTTCCAACGCGCCCGCTGGGGCGCAGCGGCCTGCAGGTATCGCAGGTGGCGCTGGGCTGCTCCGGGTTCTGGGGCAACCACCGGTTCGCCGAAAGCGAGGCCGAACGCATCGTGCGCCGCGCGTTGGAGCGCGGCGTGAACCTGTTCGACACCGGCCACAACTATTCGGCGTTCAACGCCGAGCCACGGCTGGGCCGCATCCTGCAGCGCGCCTATGCCAGCCACCCGCGCGACGGGCTGGTGATTTCCAGCAAGGCCGGCACGTTGACCGGCCAGGCCGGCATCAGCGGCGCCGAGCACCGCGACTTTTCCCCGGCGAACATCGAGCGCAGCTGCGCCGCGTCGCTGCGCAACCTGCACTGCGACCACCTGGACATCTTCCAGCTGCACGGCATCGGCCTGCACGAACTGAGCGATGAACTGCTCACCGCGCTGGAGCGCATGCGCCGCAACGGGATGTTCCGCCTACTGGGCATCAACACCCACACCGGCGCGATCATGCAGCACATCGCCGACCACCCCACCCTGTTCGACGTGGCGTTGATCGATTACAACGTGCTGCAGCAGGACCGCGAACCGCTGATTGCCGCCATGCACGCGGCAGGCATCGGCGTACTGGCCGGCACCGTGCTGGCCCAGGGCCACCTGCTGCCGGCGCGCGTGCGGCTGCCGCGGCTGGCCGACGCCTGGTACCTGGCGCGCGCGTGGTTGAAGCCCTCCAGCCGCCAGCTGATGCGCAGCGCGCGCACCCTGCAGAAGGCGGTGGCGGGCGTGCATTCGCAGCCGCCGGGGCAGACCGCGTTTGCCTACGTGCTGCAGAACCCGGGCATCGCCAGTGGCGTGCTGGGCACGACCCGGGTGGGCAACCTCGACCAGATCCTGGACACCCGCGTGGACGCGCTGCAGCCCGACGAACGGGCGCGGCTGGTGGCCGCGTTCCAGCGCGCCGGCAGTTCGCCCAGCCAGTAGCGTTCACACTTCTCCACCGGCGCTGCGGCAAGCTCGGGGCAGTCTCCTGCAGGTACCGGATCGATGAAGAAACTTCCGTGGTTGCTGCTGGCCCTGCTGCTGGTGTTGGCAGGCCTCTTTTTCAGCGGGCCCCATCTGACCGTGCGCGGGCTGGCCCAGGCCATCGAAACCCGCGACACCGCCAAGCTGGACCGCTACGTCGACTTCCCGCTGCTACGCGCCAACCTGCGCGCCCAGCTCAACGACTACGTGGTGCGCCAGGCCGGCCCGGAGGTGCAGTCCAACCTGTTGGGGGCGCTGTTGCTGTCGGCCAGCGAGAAGCTCACCGGGACCGCCGTGGACGCGATGGCCACGCCCACCGGCATCGGCGCGCTGCTGGAAGGCCACACGTTGTGGAAGCGCGCCAGCAACGACCTGGAAAGCAACGACGCCTACGCGGCGCCGCGCAAGCCGCGCCCGCTGAAGGGCGCCGAGCACCATTTCGAATCGCTGTCGCGCTTCACCGCCACCACGCACACCGACAGCGGCGCGCCGATCGTCTTCGTCCTGCAACGGTTCGGCCTGCGCTGGAAGCTGGTGGACATCCGCCTGCCGCTGGCCGACGACACCGCGCCCACCGGCCTCCCGATCCGGTAGGTACCGCAAGGAACCGCGCACGCGGTTCCTAACGTCGCTTGCGACGGCCCGAAGGGTGCCCGGCCGCAGGCCCGGCATACCGTTGGTCGGTACGCCGATCTATCCGCGCCATGACCAACGGTCATGGCCTACCCGTCGTTGGCGACGCCGTGGGGGACGTGCCCGGCGGCCACGCTCTGGTGCTGGCGGGCGCTGTCGATGTTGTGCTGGGAATCGTCGAAGAAGATGTCCGCGCCGAACGCTTCCAGGAACGGGCCTTTGTGGCGTCCGCCCAGGAACAGCGCCTCATCCAGGCGCACGCCCCACTCGCGCAGCGTGCGGATGACCCGCTCGTGTGCCGGTGCCGAACGCGCGGTGACCAGCGCGGTACGGATCGGCGCGTCTTCGCCCGACGGGAACACCGCCTGCAGGGTGTGCAGGGCGGAAAGAAAGTTGCGGAACGGGCCACCGCTGAGCGGCTCGCGCGCATTCTCGCGCTCATGCCGGCCAAACGCTTCCACGCCCTGCTCGCGCGAGATGCGCTCGCTTTCGTCCCCGAAGATCACCGCGTCACCATCAAAGGCGATGCGCAGCTGGCCAAGCGGCCGGCCCAGGTCCACCTGCTCGGCGGCGGCGATGGTCTCGCCCGGCGGCTTGGGCAGGATGGTGGCCGCGGCAATGCCGTGCGACAGCGCGCGGCGCACCGAGTCGGGGTTGGCCGACAGGAACAGGTCGGTGCCGAACGGCTTCACGTACGGCCAGGTGGGCTCGCCAGCCGTGAAGGTGGCGCGGATGATGCCCAGGCCGTAATGCTGGATCGAATTGAAGATGCGCAGCCCCGTATCGGCCGAGTTGCGCGACAGCAGGATCACTTCCACCCGCGGCGACTCCGGCGACTGGCCCTGGTTGAGCGCCAGCAGCTTGCGTACCACCGGGAATGCCACGCCGGGGCGCAGCACGTCGTCCTCATGCTTGCGCTGGTACTCGGCGTAGGCGTCCACGCCCTCGGCCTCGAACAGCGCATGGCCTTCTTCGAGGTCGAACAGCGCGCGCGAGGTTACCGCGACGGTCAGCAGACGGGGGGTGTTGTCGCCCATGGCACTCAGCAATCCAATGCGGCCGCAGCGGCCGGCCAGCCATTGTCCCACAGTGCATGGCTGCTACGGCCCGCCCCGTTCAGAACATGAACTGTTCGCTGAGGATGCGGTCTTCCAGGTTGTGCTCCGGGTCGAACAGCAGGGTGACCCGGCGCTCGCGCGATTCGCGGATGGTCACTTCGACCACGTCGCGGGTTTCGTGCGAGTCGGCGGTCACACTCACCGGCCGCTTGTACGGATCGAGCACGCGGAAGCGCACCTCGGTGTCGGCCTTGAGGATCGCCCCGCGCCAACGACGCGGCCGGTACGGGGCCAACGGGGTCAGCGCGATGGTATGCGAGCCCAGCGGCAGGATCGGGCCATGCGCGGAATAGTTGTAGGCGGTGCTGCCGGCCGGGGTGGCCACCAGCACGCCGTCCCCGATCAGTTCGGCCACGCGCTCCTGGCCGTTGAGATCCACGCCGATATGCGCGGCCTGGCGGGTCTGGCGCAGCAGCGAGACGTCGTTGTAGGCGAGCGAGCCGGTGGTGGTACCCGATTCGGTCAGCGCCAGCATCTCCAGCGGTCGCAGGTGGGCGGGCTCGGCCGCCGCGAGGCGGGCCGGCAGGTCGTCGTCACGGAACTGGTTCATCAGGAACCCGACCGTGCCCAGCTTCATGCCGAACACCGGCTTGCCGAGCGCGGCATGGCGATGCAGGGTCTGCAGCATGAAGCCATCGCCCCCCAGCGGGCACAGCACATCGGCCTGCTCGGGCGTGCAATCGCCATAGCGGGCCAGCATCTGCGCCAGCGCCTGCTGCGCAGCCTCGGTGTTGCTGGCCAGAAAGGCGATACGGGGGGAAGCGCTCATCGGTGGATCCGGTGCGGCAGTTTGTTGCACAGAGCATACCTGCCGCACCACGGCAAAGCAGCCGTCGCTCTCTGTTCCTGGGCTGGGCCGGGGGGTGTGGGTTCACGGGACACGCCGCAAGTACATCCTTGTAGGCTCCGCAGCGCCATCCATGGCGGCGTGTCCCGTGAACCCACACAGCCCCGCCCAGCCCAGGAGCAAACGGCACGCGCTGCCTTTCGCCTTTGCCGCACCAAGCCAAACAACCAAACAAAAACGGCCCCGCGTGAGCGGGGCCGTTGGTTACTCATGCAGCTGCAGATCCAGAAACACGCGGCTGGAGCAGAACCCCCCTGAGTCAGGGGGGCGCGCCGAAGGCGCAGGAGTCTGGAAGCACGGTCCGCATGGGGCCCACGGTTTGCAACGCAAACCGTGGGGCGTCAGCGCGAATGCGCTTACGCCCCATGCGCGGCCAGCTGACCCAGGCGCTGCACCGCGACCGAGACGGTCGGGTAGTCCAGGGTCTTCTGCTCGGCCAGTTCGGCCAGCATCGACAGCGTGAAGCGCAGGCTGCTGTCGTCACGGCCGATCCAGGCCGCCACCTTGGCTTCGGCGCTGCTGCCC
This sequence comes from Stenotrophomonas sp. GQ19, assembly GCF_059758695.1. Classification (NCBI taxonomy): domain Bacteria; kingdom Pseudomonadati; phylum Pseudomonadota; class Gammaproteobacteria; order Lysobacterales; family Lysobacteraceae; genus Stenotrophomonas; species Stenotrophomonas sp. GQ19. The sequence continues at coordinate 16,032 of NZ_JCAXES010000003.1, forward strand.
TTCATCGACAGCACCTGGGCAGCCAGGTTGCGATGGTGGGCGGCCAGCTCGTCGCGCAGCACGCCACGCGCCACGGCATGCCAACGGCCGTTGACCTCCAGCGCGTCGATCTGCTCGAACAGCCACGGCAGCTGCAGGGCGTCGCCCAGGCGGAAGTGGATCTTGGACACGTCCACCGGCTTCAGCTTGCGGGTCCGGGCCAGTTCGATGATGTCGAACGCCGGTTCCAGGAACTGCAGCTCGGACAGCTGCTGTGCCAGTGCCGGCGGCAGGCCCTTTTCCTTCCACTCGGCCACGCTCGCCTCGTAGGCCGGGCGCTGCGAATCGGGCAGCACGCCCGATGCCACGCGGATATCGTTGAACGCGGCCTGGTAGCGGTTCACCGCCTCGGTGATGCCCGGCATCGTGCCCGGGCGCGACAGCAGCCAGCGCACGAACGAACGCTGCAGCTTCCAGATCACTTCCAGCGCATCGATCTGCACCGATTCCGGCAGCGTGCCGTCGAGCGCATCGATCTGCGCCCACAGCGCACGCGCGTCCAGCGTTTCACGGCTGATCGTGTAGGCCTTGGCGACCTCGGCCACGCTGCGGCCGGTGTCTTCCTGCATACGCATCAGGAACGTGGCGCCCATCCGGTTGATGGTCTGGTTGGTCACGGCCGTGGCGATGATTTCGCGCTTCAGGCGGTGACGCTCCATCGCATCGGCATACTTCTTCTGCAGCGGCGTCGGGAAGTAACGCTGCAGCTCCTTGGACAGGTACGGATCTTCCGGGATGTCCGAATCCAGCAGCTGGGCAAACGCCACCAGCTTGGAATAGGACAGCAGCACCGACAGTTCCGGACGGGTCAGGCCCTGGCCGCGCGCCTTGCGTGCCGACAGCTCCGCATCAGAGGGCAGGTACTCGATCTGGCGATCCAGCAGACCCTGCTGCTCCAGCGTGCGGATGAAGTGCTGCTTGGAGCCCAGGCGCTTGACCGCCATCCGCTCCATCAGGCTCAGGGCCTGGTTCTGGCGGTAGTTGTCGTTGAGCACCAGCGCGGCCACTTCGTCGGTCATCGACGCCAGCAGCTTGTTGCGCTGTTCAACGGTCAGCTTCTTGGCCCGCACCACATCGTTGAGCAGGATCTTGATGTTGACTTCGTGGTCGGAGGTGTCCACACCGGCCGAGTTGTCGATGAAGTCGGTATTGAGCAGCACGCCGGCCTGGGCAGCCTCGATGCGGCCCAGCTGGGTCATGCCCAGGTTGCCGCCCTCGCCCACCACCTTGCAGCGCAGCTCGCCACCATTGACGCGCAGCGCGTTGTTGGCGCGGTCGCCCACGTCGCTGTGCTGCTCGGTGGCGGCCTTGACGTAGGTGCCGATGCCGCCGTTCCACAGCAGGTCCACCGGCGCCTTGAGGATGGCGCTCATCAGGTCGTTCGGCGACATCGCCTTGACGTTCTCGTCCAGGCCCAGCACCTCACGCACCTGCGGGGTGATCTCGATGGACTTCAACGAACGCGGGAAGATGCCACCGCCCTTGCTGATCAGCTTGGCGTCGTAGTCGGCCCAGCTGGAGCGCGGCACGGTGAACAGGCGCTCACGTTCGACGAACGTGGTGGCCGCATCCGGGTTCGGGTCCAGGAAGATGTGGCGGTGATCGAACGCGGCCACCAGGCGGATGTGGCGCGACAGCAGCATGCCGTTGCCGAACACGTCGCCGGACATGTCGCCGACGCCCACCGTGGTGAAGTCCTGGCTCTGGCTGTCACGGCCCAGGGCACGGAAGTGGCGCTTGACCGACTCCCACGCACCGCGCGCGGTGATGCCCATGCCCTTGTGGTCGTAGCCCACCGAACCACCGGAGGCGAACGCGTCGCCCATCCAGAAGCCGTGCGCGACGGCCAGGCCGTTGGCGATGTCGGAGAAGGTCGCGGTGCCCTTGTCGGCCGCCACCACCAGGTACGGGTCGTCCATGTCGTGGCGGACCACGTCCACCGGCGGCACGATCTTGTTGTTGACGATGTTGTCGGTGATGTCCAGCAGGCCCTGGATGAACAGCTTGTAGCAGGCCACGCCGTTGGCGAACACCGCATCACGGTCGCCGCTGGCCGGCGGCACCTTGGCGAAGAAGCCGCCCTTCGCGCCGACCGGCACGATGACCGTGTTCTTGACCATCTGCGCCTTGACCAGGCCCAGCACTTCGGTACGGAAGTCTTCGCGACGGTCCGACCAGCGCAGGCCACCACGGGCCACCGCGCCGAAGCGCAGGTGGGTGCCTTCCACGCGCGGGCCGTACACGAAGATTTCGCGGTACGGACGCGGCTTGGGCAGGTCCGGCACCAGCGCCGAATCGAACTTGAAGCTGATGACATGGCCGTGCTGGCCGTTGGCATCGGTCTGGTAGTAGCTGGTCCGCAGGGTGGCGTCGATCACGCCCATGAAGCTGCGCAGGATGCGGTCTTCATCCAGGCTGGAGACGCGGTCCATCAGCTTCAGCAGCGCGTCGCGCGCGGCATCCATCTGTGCCTTGCGGTCGCCCTTGCGGGCATCGACCACGGTCTTGAGCACCTTCAGGGTGGCCTCGTCGCCGCCGGCCAGCACCGTCAGGTGCTCGCGCAGCTGGGCCTGGCCCTCGGCGATGGCGTCCTTGCTCTCGTGGCCGGTTGCCGGGTCGAAGCGGGCTTCGAACAGTTCCACCAGCAGGCGGGCCAGCAGCGGGTAGCGGGTGAAGGTGCCTTCCACATAGGCCTGCGAGAACGGCACGCCGGTCTGCAGCAGGTACTTGCAGTAGCCACGCAGCATCGCCACCTGGCGCCAATGCAGGCCAGCGGCCAGCACCAGGCGGTTGAAGCCGTCGTTCTCGGCATCGCCGTGCCACACGCGGGCGAAGGTTTCACCGAAGGCGGCATCCACGCTCGGGGCGTCGATCGCACCGGCCACCGATTCCACTTCGAAGTCCTGCACGTACACCGGCGCGTTGTCCACCGTGAGGCGGTACGGACGCTCGGCGATCACGCGCAGGCCCATGTTTTCCATCATCGGCAGCGCGTCCGACAGCGGAATGTCGTCCAGCTGGCGGTACAGCTTCAGGCGCAGGCCATCACCACCTTCGCGCTGCACGGCCTGCAGGCTCAGGCGCAGGTCGTCCGGGCCGGTCAGCGCGTCGAGCTGGCTGACGTCGTTGGCCGCGATCTCGGTGCTGGAGTCTTCGATGTAGCCGGCCGGCAGTGCCTTGCCGATACGGGCCGCAATGCGCAGGCCTTCGCTTTCACCGTGGCGGGCCACCAGCGCTTCGCGCAGGTCGTCCTGCCAGTTGCGCAGCACCTGGGCCAGCTTCTGTTCCAGCGCGCTGGTGTCCACTTCAAGGGTCTGGCCAGCCTTCGGGCGCACGATCAGGTGCACCTGGGCCAGCGGCGACTCGCCCAGTACCACCGAGCTGTCCACGTACTCGCCCTGCAGGGCGTCCTTGAGCATCGCTTCGATGCGCAGGCGCACATCGGTATTGAAGCGCTCGCGCGGCAGGTAGACCAGCGCGGAGATGAAACGGCTGTACTTGTCGCGGCGCAGGAACAGGCGGCTGCGCACGCGCTCCTGCAGGCCCAGCACGCCCATGGCGGTGCGGAACAGTTCGTCCTCGCTGGACTGGAACAGTTCTTCGCGCGGCAGGGTTTCCAGGATGTGGCGCAGGGCCTTGCCGCTGTGGCTGCTCGGCGCCAGGCCGGACTGGGTCATCACATATTCGTGGCGCTGACGCACCAGCGGAATTTCCCACGGGCGGCGGTTGTACGCGCTGGAGGTGAACAGGCCCAGGAAGCGCTGCTCCCCGATGATCTTGCCCTTGGCGTCGAATTCCAGCACGCCGATGTAGTCCATGTAGCCGGCGCGGTGAACGCGCGAACGGGCATTGGTCTTGGTCAGGATCAGCGCGTCCTTCAACCCGGTGGTGGCGTTGAGGCCCTGCGCGGCCAGGGTCTTGACCGGACGGGCGGCGGACTTGTCCTTGCCGCGCATCAGGCCCAGGCCGGTCTCGTTGAGCGGGGCCAGCACGTCTTCCTTGCCCTGCTTCTCCACGCGGTATTCGCGGTAGCCGAAGAAGGTGAAGTGGTTGTCGGCGGCCCAGCGCAGGAATTCCTGCGCTTCGGCGCGCGAGGCCGCATCGATCGGCAGCTGGCGGGTGCCGAGGTCGTCAGCCAGGCTCTTGGCCTTGCTGCGCATCGCATCCCAGTCGCCGACGATGGCACGCACCTCGTCCAGCGCCTTGACGATCGCCTGCTCGACGTCGGCCATGGCCTCGGCCGGCTGGCGGTCGATTTCCAGCAGCATCACCGATTCGGCGTTGCCGTCGCTGACACCGCTCAGCTTGCCGGCCTTGTCGCGTGCGAAGCGGATCACCGGGTGGCCCAGCACGTGCACGCCGATGCCGTGCTCGGCCAGCGACATGGTCACCGTGTCGACCAGGAACGGCATGTCGTCATTGACGATCTGCAGCACCGTATGCGGCGATTCCCACCCGTTGCCCTTCAGGGTCGGGTTGAACACACGCACATTGGCCTTGCCGGACTTGCGCACACGCGCGAATTCCAGCGTGTCGGCCGCCAGGGCGGCCCACTCCTCGGCGGTGTGGTGCGGGAACTCGTCCGCCTCCATGCGCTTGTAGAAGTCGGCGGCAAATGCCACGGCCTCGGCCTGCCCGGCCGCCGGGTAGCGCTTGCGCAAGGCCGTGTACACCGGCTCCAGCGAGAAGCCCACTGGCGAAACAGTCTGCGTATCGGCTGGTTTGGATTTGTTTTTCACGGTCTTGGCTGCTGGTTTCTGCGATTTCATGACGGAGCGGTGCGTGTTGCTCAGTTGGGAAAATGAAATTGTAGGCCTACCGCACAAAAATACCTTGCTGCAGGACGGAATAAGGTGATTCGGGTTGGGTGGCGTTTACGTCGCGATGGTCAATCCGCACGAGTACGGACGCTCGCGTAGGAGATCCACGCAGCCAAGCATCGGCCACTTCCGTGGCAACTTGACGATGGGTATCAAATCCCGCGCAAACACAAGGCTTCTCCAATTCTGAACTGGACGGTATAGTCCACCGCGTGAATCCCCCCCACCCCGCCGCCAGCACCCTGGATGCGCGCGACCAGCGCGTGTTCGATGCCGTGCGCGACCTGTTCGCCACCCAGGGCATGCAGATCAGCATGGATGCGGTGGCCCAGCAGGCCGGGTGTTCCAAGCAGACCCTCTACAGCCGCTACGGCAGCAAGCAGGAACTGCTGCGCCGGGTGATGCAGCGCCACGTCAGCCGCGCCACCGCCGGGCTGCACAGCCTGGACCAGGGCGACCTGCGCGGCAGCCTGCTGCGCTTTGCCACCGACTACCTGGAGCACTGCAACCAGCCCCACGTGATGCAGGCGCGCCGGCTGATCGCGACCGATACCGCCCAGTTCCCCCAGGAGGCGCGTGCGCTCTACCGGGACGGCGCCGGCGCGCTGGTTCTTCACGTGGCTGAATGGCTTGCCGTGCGCAGTGCGCAGGGCCAGCTCAGGCATGACGACCCGCACTTCATGGCCGAACTGCTATTGAGCATGATCGCCGGCGTGGATTTCGAGAAACAACGCTTCCATACCCCCCATCGTGCCGACGCCGCCGAGCGCCGCCGCTGGGCCGAATTCTCCGTTGACAGCTTCCTGCGCGCGTTTGCCACGCCGGAAACCGCCGCGGCATTGCATTCAAACCAACACCGGAGTTTTTCCTGATGATCGCCCCACTCCGCAGCCTTGCCCTGACCTGCGCAGTTGCTGTTGCACTGACCGCTTGCAAGAAGCCAGAGCAGCAGACGCCCCCGCCGCCGGAAGTGGGCGTGATCGATGCCAAGCCGCAGACCCTGCCGTTGCAGCGTGAGCTGGTCGGCCGCCTGTCGCCCTACCGCAGCGCCGATGTGCGCGCCCGCGTGCCCGGCGTGCTGCTCAAGCGTGTCTACCAGGAAGGCGCCGACGTCAAGCAGGGCCAGGTCCTGTTCCTGATCGACCCGGCCCCGCTGCGCGCGTCCTTGAACGCCTCGCAGGCCGAACTGGCCTCGGCCCAGGCGACCTACGCCAACGCCAAGGCCGCGGCCAACCGCGCCCGTTCGCTGGCCCCGCAGAAGTATGTGTCCAAGTCCGACCTGGACGCGGCCGAAGCGACCGAGCGTACCGCCGCTGCCGCCGTGCAGCAGGCCCAGGCCGCCCTGACCAGCGCGAAGATCAACCTGGGCTATGCCGAGGTGACCGCGCCGATCAGTGGCCGCGCCGGCAAGCAGCAGGTGACCGAAGGTGCACTGGTGGGCCAGGGTGACGTCACCCTGCTGACCACCGTGGACCAGCTGGACCCGCTGTATGTGAACTTCTCGATGAGCGTGGACGAGCTGACCCAGATGCGCGCCGCGCAGGCCAAGGGCCAGCTGGCGCTGAGCGGGGACGGCAAGTCCACCGTGCAGGTCAAGTTGTCCGACGGCACGGTCTACGACCAGCCGGGCACGCTGGACTTCTCCTCGACCACCGTGGACCCCACCACCGGTGCGGTGTCGCTGCGCGCAGTGCTGCCCAACCCGCAGCAGATCCTGCTGCCGGGTGCCTTCGTGAGCTTCCAGGCCACCCTGGGTGAGCGCAACAACGCCTACCTGGTGCCGTTGCAGGCGCTTCAGCGCGATACCACCGGCGGCTACGTGCTGGTGGTCGGCAAGGACGGCAAGGTGGCGCGCAAGAACGTCAAGAGCGAAGGCCAGCAGGGCACCAACTGGCTGGTCAGCGGCGGTCTCGAAGCTGGCGACCAGGTGATCGTGGCCGGCGTGCAGAAGGTCAAGGAAGGCGCCCCGGCCAAGGCCACCCCGTGGAACCCGGACGCCGCCGCTGCCAATGGCAAGGCGCCTGCGGGTGCTGCGCCTGCGGGTGCCGCACCGGCCGCCGCCAAGCCCGATGCCGCTGCCCCGGCAGACGCCGCCGCCAAAACGTCCGACGCCGCTCCGGCTGCCGAACCGAACAAGCAATAACGGGAACCCTCCGTCATGCCTAAATTTTTCATTGAACACCCGGTATTCGCCTGGGTGGTCGCGATCCTGATCTCGCTTTCAGGCGTGATCTCGATCCTGGGTCTGGGCGTGGAGTCCTACCCGAGCATCGCACCTCCCCAGGTGACGGTGAGCGCCACCTACCCCGGCGCCAGCGCCGACACCACCGAAAAGTCGGTCACCCAGGTGATCGAGCAGCAGCTGACCGGTATCGATCACCTGCTGTATTTCAGTTCGTCGTCGGCCTCCAACGGCCGCGCCTCGATCACCCTGACCTTCGAGACCGGTACCGATCCGGACATCGCCCAGGTCCAGGTGCAGAACAAGGTGTCGCTGGCCACCCCGCGCCTGCCCACCGAAGTGACCCAGCAGGGCGTGGTGGTGGCCAAGGCCAACGCCGGCTTCCTGATGGTGGTGGCGCTGCAGTCCGACACCGCCTCGATCGACCGTGACGCGCTCAACGACATCGTCGGTTCGCGCGTGCTCGACCAGATCTCGCGCATCCCCGGCGTCGGCAGCACCCAGCAGTTCGGTTCCGAGTACGCCATGAACATCTGGCTCAACCCGGAAAAGATGCAGGGCTACGGCCTGTCGGCCAGCCAGGTGCTGGCGGCGATCAAGGCCCAGAACGTGCAGTTCGCCGCCGGTTCGCTGGGCTCGGATCCGTCCCCGCAGGGCCACTACTTCACCGCCACGGTCTCGGCCGAAGGCCGCTTCAGCTCGCCCGAGCAGTTCGAGCAGATCATCCTGCGCGCCAATGCAGATGGCTCGCGCGTGATGCTCAAGGACATCGCCCGGATTGCCTTCGGTGCCAACAACTACGGCTTTGATACCCAGTACAACGGCAAGCCGACCGGTGCCTTCGCGATCCAGCTGCTGCCGGGCGCCAACGCCCTGAACGTGGCCAACGCGGTCACCGCCAAGATGGACGAACTGTCGCCGAGCTTCCCGGCCGGTGTCAGCTGGTTCTCGCCGTACGACAGCACCACCTTCGTCAAGATCTCGATCGAAGAAGTGGTCAAGACGCTGATCGAAGCGGTCGTGCTGGTGTTCCTGGTGATGCTGATCTTCCTGCAGAACTTCCGCGCCACCCTGATCCCCACGCTGGTCATCCCGGTGGCCCTGCTCGGCACCTTCCTGGGCATGAGCGTCATCGGCTTCACCATCAACCAGCTGACGCTGTTTGCGATGGTGCTGGCGATCGGCATCGTGGTCGATGACGCTATCGTGGTGATCGAGAACGTCGAACGCATCATGACCGAGGAGAAGCTGCCGCCCAAGGCCGCCACCCAGAAGGCCATGACCCAGATCACCGGCGCGGTGGTGGCCATCACCGTGGTGCTGGCGGCAGTGTTCATTCCGTCGGCGCTGCAGGGCGGTGCGGCCGGTGAGATCTACAAGCAGTTCGCGCTGACCATCGCCATCGCGATGGGCTTCTCCGCGTTCCTGGCGCTGGGCTTCACCCCGGCCCTGTGCGCGACCTTCCTCAAGCCGACCCACTCCGACAAGCCCAACGTCGTCTACCGCACCTTCAACAAGTACTACGACAAGATCAGTGGCACCTACGTGGGCCACATCACCTCGGCGGTGCGCCATGCGCCGCGCTGGATGATCCTGTTCGTGGTGCTCACCGTGCTGTGCGGCTTCCTGTTCACCCGCATGCCGGGCAGCTTCCTGCCCGAGGAAGACCAGGGCTATGCGCTGGCGATCGTACAGCTGCCCCCGGGCTCGACCAAGTCGCAGACCAACCAGGCCTTCGCGCAGATGCGTGGCGTGCTCAAGGACCAGGAAGGCTTCGAAGGCATGCTGCAGGTGGCCGGTTTCAGCTTCGTCGGCTCTGGTGAAAACGTCGGTATGGGCTTCATCCGGCTCAAGCCGTGGGCCGACCGCAAGGTGACCGTGCCCGAGTTCATCCAGAACATGAACGGTGCTTTCTACGGCATCAAGGAAGCGCAGATCTTCGTGGTCAACCTGCCTACCGTGCAGGGCCTGGGCCAGTTCGGCGGCTTCGACATGTGGCTGCAGGACCGTGGCGGCGCCGGCTATGAACAGCTGACGCAGGCGCGTAACGTGCTGCTGGGCAAGGCCGCCGAGGAGAGCGACCTGCTCACCGGCGTGCGTCCCAACGGCCTGGAAAACGCCCCGCAGCTGCAGTTGCATGTGGACCGCGTGCAGGCCCAGACGATGGGGCTGTCGGTGTCGGACGTGTACAGCACCATCCAGCTGATGCTGGCCCCGGTGTACGTCAACGACTTCTTCTACGAAGGCCGCATCAAGCGCGTGACCATGCAGGCCGACGGCCCGTACCGTACCGGCGCCGAGTCGCTCAACAGCTTCTACACGCCCAGCAGCCTGCAGACCAACGCGGACGGCACCCCGGCGATGATTCCGCTGAGCACCGTGGTGAAGTCCGAGTGGGTGTCCGCACCGCCGTCGCTGAGCCGCTACAACGGCTACTCGGCGGTCAACATCGTCGGTTCGCAGGCACCGGGGCGCAGCTCGGGTGAGGCGATGCAGGCGATGGAGCGGATCGTCAGCGACGACCTGCCCGCCGGCTTCGGCTACGACTGGTCGGGTATGAGCTACCAGGAAATCCTGGCCGGCAACGCCGCCACGCTGCTGCTGGTGCTGTCCATCGTGGTGGTGTTCCTCTGCCTGGCCGCGCTGTATGAAAGCTGGTCGATCCCGGTGGCGGTGCTGCTGGTGGTGCCGTTGGGCGTGCTCGGCGCGCTGGCGTTCTCGCTGGCCCGCGGCCTGCCCAACGATCTGTACTTCAAGATCGGCCTGATCACCGTGATCGGCCTGGCGGCCAAGAACGCCATCCTGATCGTGGAGTTCGCGGTGGAGCAGCGTGCAGCCGGCAAGACCCTGCGCGAGGCCACCATCGAGGCCTCCCGCCTGCGTTTCCGTCCGATCCTGATGACCTCCTTCGCCTTCATCCTCGGCGTGGTGCCGATGGCCATTTCCACCGGTGCGGGCGCCAATGCCCGCCACGCCATCGGTACCGGCGTGATCGGCGGCATGGTGTTCGCCACCTTCCTGGGCCTGCTGATGATCCCGGTGTTCTTCATCGTGGTCCGCCGCATGCTGGGCGACAAGCTGGACGAACCGTCCAAGGAGTTCGTCGAGCGCCAGAGCGAAGCCAACGCGACGCACCGCCCGGATCGTTGATCCGGCGGTGACGCCCTGAAACGGAAAAGCCCCGGCGCGAGCCGGGGCTTTTTTGTGGGCGGTGCATTGCCAGGTGGTACAGCCTTTCATCGGCGGGCGCATGTTCAGATGCATGCCTCGATCCGGTAGTGCCGGCCGCTGGCCGGCTCCTCCAGATACGTGCCATGCATGGACCGCCTGGTTGCCGGCCAGCGGCCGGCGCTACCCTGTTCTGCATGCGCCGCCTGGTTGCCGGCCAGCGGCCGGCACTACGCTGTTCTACATGCACCGCCTGGTTGCCGGCCAGCGGCCGGCACTACGCTGTTCTGCATGCACCGCCTGGTTGCCGGCCAGCGGCCGGCACTACGCTGTTCTGCATGCACCGCCTGGTTGCCGGCCAGCGGCCGGCACTACCCTGTTCTGCATGCACCGCCTGGTTGCCGGCCAGCGGCCGGCACTACCCTGTTCTGCATGCACCGCCTGGTTGCCGGCCAGCGGCCGGCACTACCGCTCAGCGCAGCAGCGCCACCGCCGCGCAGGCAACCACGATCACCAGCGACGGCCACTGCATCGGCACGAAGAAGAAATGATGGCGGGCCCGCTCACCCGGGGCGCGCGGGCCACGGTTGAGCACCAGACCCAGCAGCACATTGATGGCCGCGCCTATGCCGAATCCGACCAGCAGCTGCGTCAGCGACGTATTGCCCTTGGCAACGGCAGGGTCGGGCCACAGCCACATCAGCAGCAGCAACGTGGCGAGGGGGGTGAGCAGGGTCAGGAAACCTGCGCCTCGGTAAATCAGCATGGAATGTCCGGCAGAAAAACGAGCGCACATTCTGCCTCATCGGCGTGCCGACCAACGGGCGGCACCTACCGGGTGGGCCACGACCGATGGTCGTGGCCCCGCACTCTCAGCGCAGCCCGGTCTCGTTGCGCGCGATCACCAGCCGCTGGATCTCCGAGGTGCCCTCATAGATCTCGGTGATCTTGGCATCACGGAAGTACCGCTCCAGCGGCATTTCCTTGGAATAACCCATGCCGCCGTGGATCTGCACGGCCTGATGGGTGATCCACATCGCCGCTTCGGATGCGGTCAGCTTGGCGATGGCCGCTTCATTGCTGAAACGCTTGCCCTGGCCCTTCACCCATGCCGCGCGCAGGGTCAGCAGCAGCGCTGCGTCCAGCTTGCACTTCATGTCGGCAATCTTGGCCTGGGTCATCTGGAAGGTACCGATGGCCGCACCGAAGGCCTTGCGGTCCTTCACGTACTCCAGGGTCGCTTCATACGCCGCGCGGGCAATACCGATGGCCTGCGAGGCGATGCCGATGCGGCCGGCGTCGAGCACGCCCATGGCGATCTTGAAGCCCTCGCCTTCCTTGCCCAGCACGTCGTCGGCGCTGGCCACGTAATCCTGGAACTCGATCTCGCAGGTAGCCGAGGCACGGATGCCGAGCTTCGGCTCGGTCTTGCCACGGTGGAAACCGGCGTTGTCGGTGTCGATCATGAAGGCGGTGATGCCGCGCGCGCCCTGGTCCGGGTCGGTCATCGCAAACAGCACGATGTACTTGGCGACCGGGCCGGAGGTGATCCAGCTCTTCTTGCCGTTGATCACGAAGGTACCGTCGGCCTGCTTGACCGCGCGGCAGCGCATGGCCGTGGCGTCCGAACCGGACTGCGGCTCGGTCAGCGCGAACGCGCCGATGGCCTCACCCTCGGCGATGGCGCGCACGTACTTCTGCTTCTGCGCTTCGCTGCCGTGGGTCAGGATGCCGTTGCAGAACAGCGAGTTGTTGACCGACATGATGGTCGAATGCGCAGCGTCACCGGCGGCGACCTCCACCATCGCCAGCACGTAGGCAATCGGGTCCATGCCCGCGCCGCCGTATTCGGCCGGCACTTCGATGCCCATCAGGCCGTTTTCACCCAGCAGGCGGATGTTGTCCAGCGGGAATTCGCCGGTACGGTCGTGATGTTCGGCGCTCGGCGCGATCTTTTCCTGCGCGATCCGGCGCGCAACGTCCTGCAGCATCAGCTGCTCTTCGGTAAAACTGAAATCCACAACACCCTCCCGGGAACATGGTTGTTTTATGGCCGCGCAACGCGCGTCCAGGTGCGGCGATTGTACCGGGGGGCAGGCAATACCGGCTGACTTGACCCCACCCGGTCCAGGGACGAAAATATCTCTATATCGCGATAGGTAGATATTTATGGATCTTGAGGACTGGTCGATCCGGCTGAAAGTGTTCGCCGACGCCACCCGCGTACGCCTGCTGGCACTGCTGGAGCAGGAAGAACTCACCGTGGCCGAGCTCTCGGCCATCACCACGCTGGCCCAGCCACGCGTGTCCACCCACCTGGCCCGGCTCAAGGAAGCCGGCCTGGTGCGCGACCGCCGGGCCGGCGTGTCGGCTTACTACCGCTTCGACGACGCCGCGCTGGACCCCGCGCAGCGTGCATTGTGGCATGCGCTCAGCACCGGCAGCGACGACCCGCTGCTGCGCCAGGACGCTGAACGGGTGGCCTCGGTGCTGGCCAGCCGCGCTGCCGACCAGAACTGGGCCGACAGCGTCGCCGGCGACATGGAGCGCCATTACTCGCCCGGCCGCACCTGGGAGGCGCTGGCGCGCACCGCGCTGCCGCTGCTGGAAACCGGCGACGTGCTCGACATCGCCTCCGGCGACGGCGTGCTGGCCGAGCTGGTCGCCCCGCACGCCAAACGCTACGTGTGCATCGACACCAGTGCGCGCGTGGTCGCCGCCGCCAGCGAGCGCCTGCGCCGCCTGGCCAACGTGGAAGTGCGCGAAGGCGACATGCACGCCCTGCCGTTCAAGGACCGCAGCTTCGACCTGGTGGTGCTGATGCATGCCCTCACCTATGCCGCCAAGCCGGCCCAGGCCGTGGCCGAAGGCGCGCGCGTGCTGCGCTCGGGCGGGCGCCTGCTGCTGTGCAGCCTGGCCCGCCACGAGCACAAGGCCGCCGTGGATGCGTACGGCCACGTCAACCTGGGCTTCTCGGACAAGGAACTGCGCAAGTTCGCCGAGAAGGCCGGGCTGGTGGTCTCCAACCTGGAAACGGTGACCCGCGAGAAGCGCCCGCCGCATTTCGAAGTCATCTCGCTGATCGCCACCAAACCCTGAGGCCCGCCATGTCGTCCCTGCCCTGGTTGCACCCCGATCGCGTCCACGCCCTGCAGGAAGCGCTTGCCCGGCGCATCCTGATCATCGACGGCGCGATGGGCACGATGATCCAGCGCCACGGGCTGCAGGAAGACGACTACCGGGGCGCGCGCTTCGTCGACGGCTACGACAGCGCCCACGTGGCGCATATCCATGGCGCCGGCTGCGACCACGCCGCACCCGAAGGCCACGACCTGAAGGGCAACAACGACCTGCTGCTGCTCAGCAAGCCGGAAGTGATCGCCGGCATCCACACCGCCTACCTGGAAGCGGGCGCGGACCTTGTGGAGACCAACACCTTCAATGCCACCTCGGTCAGCCAGGCCGACTACCACCTGGAGCACCTGGTCTACGAGCTCAACAAGGCCGGCGCCGCCGTCGCCCGTGCGTGCTGCGACGCGGTCGCGGCGACCACCCCGGACAAGCCGCGCTTCGTGATCGGCGTGCTGGGTCCCACCAGCCGCACCGCTTCGATCAGCCCGGACGTGAATGATCCCGGGTTCCGCAACACCAGCTTCGACGCGCTGCGCGAGACCTACCGCGAAGCCATCGACGGGCTGATCGACGGCGGCGCCGACACGCTGATGGTGGAAACCATCTTCGACACGCTCAATGCCAAGGCCGCCCTGTACGCCATCGAAGAAGCGTTCGACGACCGGGGCGCGCGCCTGCCGATCATGATCTCCGGCACCATCACCGATGCATCCGGGCGCACCCTGTCCGGGCAGACCGCCGAGGCGTTCTATGCCTCGGTCGCGCACAGCCGACCGCTGTCGGTCGGACTGAACTGCGCGCTGGGTGCCGACGACATGCGCCCGCACGTGGAAACCCTGTCGATCGTGGCCGACTGCCTGGTCAGCGCGCATCCCAACGCCGGCCTGCCCAACGCGTTCGGCGAGTACGACGAGACCCCCGAGGAAATGGCCGGCACCCTGCGCGAATTCGCCAGCGCCGGCCTGCTCAACCTGGTGGGGGGCTGCTGCGGCACCACCCCCGCGCACATCCGGGCCATCGCCGAGGCGGTGGCCGACCTGCCGCCGCGCGCCCTGCCCGGCCCCGCCCTGGAGGATGCCGCGTGAGCGCATCCGCCTCCCGTTGTCGTTGACCCTCCCCCGCCAGCACGTGCCCGCCCGCCCATGACGACTCCCCGCCCCACCCGCCTGTCCGGCCTCGAGCCGCTGGTGATCACGCCGGACCTGCTGTTCGTCAACATCGGCGAACGCACCAACGTCACCGGCAGCGCGCAGTTCCGCAAGCTGGTCAAGGAGGAGCGCTACGAAGAGGCGGTGGACGTGGCGCGCCAGCAGGTGGCCAACGGCGCGCAGATCCTCGATGTGAACATGGACGAGGGCCTCATCGATTCCGAAAAGGCGATGACGCGCTACCTCAACCTGATCATGTCCGAGCCGGACATCGCGCGGATCCCGGTGATGGTCGATTCCTCCAAATGGAGCGTGATCGAGGCCGGGCTGAAGTGCCTGCAGGGCAAGAGCGTGGTCAATTCGATCTCGCTCAAGGAAGGCGAGGCGCAGTTCATCGAGCACGCGCGCAAGGTACTGCGCTATGGCGCCGCCGCGGTGGTGATGGCCTTCGACGAGGACGGTCAGGCCGATACCTGCGCGCGCAAGGTGGAGATCTGCACCCGCGCCTACCGCATCCTGGTGGACGAGGTGGGCTTCCCGCCGCAGGACATCATCTTCGATCCGAACATCTTCGCCGTCGCCACCGGCATCGAGGAACACGACAACTACGCGGTCGACTTCATCGAAGCCACCCGCATCATCAAGCGCACCCTGCCGCACTGCCATGTCTCCGGCGGCGTCTCCAACGTGTCGTTCTCCTTCCGCGGCAACGAAAGCGTGCGCCAGGCGATCCATGCGGTGTTCCTGTACCACGCCATCGCCGCCGGCATGGACATGGGCATCGTCAACGCCGGCGCCATGCCGATCTACGACGAGCTGGACCCGGAGCTGCGCGAGCGCGTGGAGGACGTGATCCTCAACCGCCGCCGCGACGGCACCGAGCGCCTGCTGGAGATCGCCGAGCGCTACAAGGGCAAGAAAGGCGAGGTCAAGGGCGAGGACCTGGCCTGGCGCGAGAAGCCGATCGACGCGCGCCTGGCGCATGCGCTGGTGCACGGTCTGGACGCCTGGGTGGAGGCCGATACCGAAGAAGCCCGCGCCCGTTCCAGCCGCCCGCTGGACGTGATCGAAGGGCCGTTGATGGACGGCATGAACATCGTGGGCGACCTGTTCGGCGCCGGCAAGATGTTCCTGCCGCAGGTGGTCAAATCCGCACGCGTGATGAAGAAGGCGGTGGCCTACCTGCTGCCCTACATCGAAGCGGAGAAGGCACGCAGCGGCGACACCGCCAAGAGCAACGGCAAGATCATCATGGCCACGGTCAAGGGCGACGTGCACGACATCGGCAAGAACATCGTCGGCGTGGTCCTGGCCTGCAACAACTTCGAGGTGGTCGACCTGGGCGTGATGGTGCCGGCGCAGAAGATCCTCGACGCCGCGCGCGCCGAGAATGCCGACATCATCGGCCTGTCCGGCCTGATCACGCCGTCGCTGGAGGAAATGAGCCACGTCGCCCGCGAGATGGAGCGGCAGGGCTTCACGATGCCGCTGATGATCGGCGGCGCGACTACCTCGCGCGCGCACACCGCGCTGAAGATCGACCCCCACTACAAGGCGCCCACGGTCTGGGTGAAGGATGCCTCGCGTGCGGTCGGCGTGGCCCAGTCGCTGATTTCCAGCGAGCTGCGCGAGGCCTTCGTGGCCGCCAACGAGGCCGACTACGCTGACATCCGCCAGCGCCACCGCAACCGCGGCGACGCCAAGCGCCTGGTAACGCTGGCCAAGGCGCGTGCGCAGCGCTTCAGCGGCGACTGGGCCGCCTACAGCCCGCCCACGCCGCGCAAGCCGGGCCTGCACGTGCTGCACGACTACCCCCTGGCCGACCTGGTCGGGGTGATCGACTGGACGCCGTTCTTCCAGGCCTGGGAACTGGCCGGCAAGTACCCGGCCATCCTCACCGATGAGATCGTGGGCACGCAGGCCACCGAGCTGTACCGCGACGCGCGCGCGATGCTCGACCGCATCGTCAGCGAAAAATGGCTGACCGCCAAGGCGGTGTTCGGGCTGTGGCCGGCCAACAGCGTCGGCGACGACGTGCACCTGCGCACCGACGACGGCCCGGCGGTACTGCACTTCCTGCGCCAGCAGGTCGACAAGCCGGTGGAACGGCCGGATTTCTGCCTGGCCGATTTCATCGCCCCGGCCGACAGCGGCAAGCAGGACTGGATCGGCGCGTTCGCGGTGACCGCCGGGATCGGCATCGACGCGCACGTGGCCCGTTTCGAGGCCGACCACGACGACTACAACGCCATCCTGCACAAGGCGCTGGCCGACCGCTTCGCCGAAGCGCTGGCTGAGCGCCTGCACCAGCACGTGCGCACCGACTACTGGGGCTACCAGCCCGACGAACAGCTGGACAACGAAGCGTTGATCGCCGAGAAGTACAGCGGCATCCGCCCGGCCCCGGGCTACCCGGCCTGCCCCGAGCACAGCGAAAAGGCCACGCTGTTCCGGCTGCTGGACGCCGAGCGCAACGCCGACATGCAGCTCACCGAGAGCTTTGCGATGTTGCCGACGGCCGCCGTATCCGGCTATTACTTCAGCCATCCGCAGAGCCAGTATTTCGTGGTGGGGCGGGTGTCGCGCGAGCAGGTGAGCGACTACGCCAAGCGCAAGGGCGTGGACCGCGTGCAGGCCGAGCGCTGGCTGGCCTCGAACCTGGATTACGATCCGGAGTGAGGGTGTCACCCGACCAACGGTCGGGTGACACCGCGTCGTGGCGGGTCGGTGGGATGTTCGCCCGACCAACGGTCGGGTGACACCGGCATAATCCACCGGTTGGTACCCACCGTTGATGGGTGCGCGCCCATCGAGATCCCGCATGACCGCCCCCACCCGCGACGCCGTACCGGTCGTCCGCCTCTCTTCGTTCTACCTGGTCTACTACGCCGCGCTCGGCGCGTTCACCCCGTACTGGTCGTTGTTCCTGACCTCCCGCGGGATGAGCGTCACCGCGATCAGCGTGATGATGGGCATCTGGTACGCCACCCGCATCGTCGCGCCCACCACGTGGACCTCGCTCGCCGCCGCCTCGCCGCGCCCGATTTTCTGGCTGCGCTTGGGCTGCGTGCTGACGCTGCTCACGTTCTGCGCGTTCCTGCTGCCGCTGCCGCAACCGTGGCTGTACCCGGCGATGGTCGCGTTCTGCTTCTTCTACAACGCGGTGATGCCGCAGTTCGAATCGATCACGTTGACCCACCTGGGCAGCGACAGCCATCGCTACGGGTTGATCCGCGTTTGGGGCTCGCTGGGTTTCATCGCTGTGGTGATGCTGTTTGGCTGGATCATCGAAGGCCACGGCGGCGCCGGCAACGCGCACCTGCTGCCGTGGCTGATGCTGCCGCTGTTCGGCCTGCTGACCGCCTCGGGGTTTGCCAACCACTACGCGCGCAACCTGCAGCGCAGCGACGGCGACGCGACCGGCTTCTGGCAGATCGTGCGCAAGCCGCAGGTGCTGGCCTTCTTCCTGGCCGCGTTCATGGAACAGCTGTCGTTTGGTCCGTACTACACGTTCTTCTCGGTCTACATGGACCACCACGGCTATGCCACCTCCACGCTGGGGCTGCTGTGGACCGTCGGGGTGGTATTCGAAGTGGGCGTGTTCTTCACCATCGGCCGCTTCTTCCGCCGCTATGACGCCAGCTGGATGCTGCTGATTGCCCTGCTCAGTTCCACCGTGCGCTGGGCGATCACCGCGCTGTTCCCGGAGAACCTGCCGGTGATGCTGATGGCACAGACCGCGCACGCCCTGGGGTTTGCCGCGTTCTTCGCAGCCGCGATGCAGATGCTGGCCACCTATTTCCCCGGCCGCCTCAACGGCCACGGCCAGGGCCTGCTGTATGGCTTCTCCTCCGGCGTGGGCGGCGTGCTGGGCGCCCTGATCGCCGGCCAGCTGTGGGGCATCGACCAGGGCCGCACCGCCTTCCTGGCGGGCAGCGGCTTCGCGCTCGCCGGCGCCCTGCTGTGCTTCTTCGCCATCAGCCTGCCCCTGCTCCGCGCCCGCCCGCGCAGATGAGGGTGGTGCCCAGCAACCACGCACCCCGAACCCGGTAGTGCCGGCCGCTGGCCGGCAACCCCCGCGCCCCCCAACCCGACCACGCCGATAAGGTAGGCTCACCCCTCACCAAGACTGGAGCCGCCGATGCGACCGACCCGCCTGTGGGCACTGCTGCTCGCCGCCGTCGCCCTGCCTGCCGCCGCCGAGCCGATCCTGTTCGAGAACGCGCGCGTCTTCGATGGCCAGCGCGACCGCGGCATCACCCCCGTGCTGATCGACGGCGCCCGCATCGTGCACATCGGCACGCCCCTGCCCGCGGCCGCCACCGGTGCGCGCCGGGTCGATTACACCGGCAAGACGCTGCTGCCTGCACTGGTCAGCGACCACGCGCATGTGGGCAACACGCAGGGGCTGGAGCACGGCGACCGCTTCTACACGCGCGACAACGTGGTGCGCGACCTGCGCCAGTTCCAGCGCTATGGCATCACTACGGTCACCGCGCTGGGCATGAATGGCGCCGACTTCTTCGCCCTCCGCACCGAGGTGAACGCCGATCCCCGCCTGGGCGCGCAGCTGTACGGCGCCGGCGGCGGGATCGGCGCGCCCGATGGCGCACCGCCGGCTGACAGCATGGGTCTGCGCCACGATCCGGTGGCACGCCCGCGCACCGCCGAACAGGCGCGCGCGGCGGTCGCCACCCAGCATGCTGACGGTGTGGACCTGATCAAGTTGTGGGTGGACGACCTCGGCGGCAAGCGCCCGATGATGACCCCGGAGGTGTACCGCGCCGCCATCGCCGAAGCGCACGCACGCGGGCTCACCGTGGCCGCACACATCCACGACCTTGACCAGGCCCGCGACCTGGTCGATGCCCGGGTCGACATCCTCGCCCACGGCATCCGTGACCGTGCAGTCGATCCGATGCTGGCGAGGAAAATGCGCGACCAGGGCACGTGGTACATCCCGACGGTGGCCATCGACGAGGCCAACTACTGGTATGCCGAACACCCGCAGGCGCTGCACCAGCCGTTCCTGCGCCAGGCGCTGCACCGCGACGTGCTGGCGCGCTGGTCGCAGCCGGAATGGCAGCGCGCGCAACTGGCCGGCAGCGGCATTCCGGCCACGCGCGAGGCGGTGGCGACCAACCTGGACAACGTGCGCCGCCTGCATGCGGCCGGGGTCAAGCTGGGTTTCGGCACCGACGCCGGTGCGATGCCGCACCGGGTGATCGGCGTTGCCGAGCACCGCGAGCTGCAGCTGCTGGTGCAGGCCGGGCTGAGCCCGGCACAGGCACTGCAGGTGGCCACGTCACAGGCGGCAGACCTGCTGGGCCTGGCCGACCGTGGCCGGATCGCCGCCGGCAAGCGCGCCGACCTGCTGGTGCTGGACGCCGACCCGCTCACCGACATCGCCAACACCCAGCGCATCGGCGCGGTCTGGCAGGCCGGGCAGGAAGTGGCCGGGCAGATCACGGAGTAACCCCCGCTCGGCACGATGGGCCTTGCGCCCTAAAAAAGAGAGTTCTTCTTCCAACCAAGGGGAGGGTTTTGCTGCGAGGGCCGTCGCAGAGTCAGCACGACGCTACGCGGGTGGCCGGGTGTGCAGGCGCGGTTTGGATCGGCTGGCGTCTCCGATCGGACCGGTCGCGAGCGTGAGGGCCCCGTAGCAACCGGTAGGCCCCTGGCGCAAATGTCCCCCGGCCGCGCATGGCGGCCTCCTCCTTTATTTTGCCCAGGAGCCTACCGGCCGCTACGGAGCTCGGCTTGCGGTAAGGAGGGGAAGCCAGGCTTTTCTGGCGCTGTCGGTGGGTCGGGCGCTGGGCCCCCATGCCCTTGGAGGCGAAATAAAGGAGGAGGGGGCGGCCGCAGGCCGACGCCGGGGGACATTCGCCGGAAAGGGCATGGGGGCCCAGCGCCCGATCCACCGACGGCTGCGCCTGGACAGCGTCAAAGCAGTTTCTGCTTGCCCCGCATCGGGGCGAAGGACCAAAGAAGGGCGCCTTTCGGCGCCCTTCTTCGTCGTGCGATCAACCGCTTACCAGACCAGGTCGTCGGGCACCTGGTAGGCCGGGTCGGCGTACGGGTCAGCCTCGGCGGTGGCGTTGGGATCCACGCGCAGCGCAACTGACGGGGCGAAGATCGCTTCGGCCTCGTCGAGCACGGCCGCCGTCACCAGCAAGTAGCGGCCGTTCTGCTGCAGCACGCCCAACTCGCCGGCGTTGAGCGCCTTGAGCTGGTCGGCGGTGACGTACACGCGCTTGATTTTGCCACCGTAGTTGAAGTGGCGGGCAATCTCGGCGCCGGCGTCATTCAACGACTTGCCTTCCAGCAGCACGTCCAGCTTGGCCTTGGCTTCGCGGCGCAGGCGTGCCTCTTCCTGCTTCAGGCGCTCGGCTTCGATGCGGTCGTCTTTTTCCTTCTGCGCACGGATCGCGTAGGCCTTGGCCAGGTCGATGTCCTCGCGCGAACGGGGCTTGCCTTGGCCGGCGTTCTGGCCCTGGCCGGGACGATTGCCACCACCCGGGCGGCCCTTGCCGTGCGGCGCGCGGCGCGCGGCATCGCCCTCGCGCGGCGGACGCCCCGGGGCACCCTCACGCGGCGGGCGCGCTTCGCCGGGCTTGCCCGGGGGACGCGCACCGTGGGGTTTGTTGCCCGGCCGGCCGTCACGGCGGGCGTCGGGTTTGCGTTCTGGCTTGGGCGCGGATTTGAAACCAAGGCCCAGCAGCTGGTCGCGGAGTGTATCGCTCATGACGTGGAATCGATCAGTAGTGCGGGGGCGGCGGTTCTTCGCCCGAATCGGAATACAGCGCGTTGCGGACCTTGCCCAGGTCCTCCAGCAGCAGGCGGGTCAGGTCGGCGTTGCGGCTGCCTTCGATGCGTGCATCGGCCAGTGCTTCACTGAGCTCGGCCAAGGCCTGTTCCTGGAAGGACACGCGCATTTCCAGCTCGATCAGGCGCGCTTCCAGCGCCTGCTCACGCGGTGTGGGGGTTGAATCATGCATGCAGCGAACGTCCCCGGCCAATGCCGTAGTAGGCCAGGCCCGCGGCTTCGATCTCCTGCGGGTCGTACAGGTTGCGGCCGTCGAACACGACCGCATCGTTGAGCATCTCGCGCAGGCGGACGAAATCCGGGCTGCGGAACTGCTTCCATTCGGTCACCACGACCAGCGCATCGGCGCCGTCCAGCGCGTCGTAGGCGTTGTCGCAGAACACCAGGTCATCGCGCTGCCCGAAAATGCGGCGCGCTTCGTCGGTGGCTTCGGGATCGTAGGCGCGCACGGTGGCGCCGCCTTCCCACAACTGGGCCAGCAGGCGCCGGCTGGACGCTTCGCGCATGTCGTCGGTGTTGGGCTTGAAGGCCAACCCCCACACCGCGAACGTCTTGCCACGCACGCCTTCGTCCTCGCCACGGTCGTAGTGGCGCTGGATCAGCTGGTAAAGATGCCCCTTCTGCGCTTCGTTGACCGCCTCCACCGCGTTCAACAGCTTCGGCTCATGGCCATGCTGCTGCGCGGTGCGGGCCAACGCCTGCACGTCCTTGGGGAAACACGAGCCGCCGTAACCGGCGCCCGGGTAGATGAAGTGCCAGCCGATGCGCGGATCCGAGCCGATGCCCTGGCGGACCTGCTCGATATCGGCACCGACCTTCTCGGCGATGTTGGCAATTTCGTTCATGAACGAAATCTTGGTCGCCAGCATCGCGTTGGCGGCGTACTTGGTCAGCTCCGCCGAGCGCACGTCCATTTCCACCACGCGGTCGTGGTTGCGGTTGAACGGTGCGTACAGGCGGCGCATCAGCGCCACCGAATCGGGGTTGGAGGCGCCCACCACGATGCGGTCCGGCCGCATGCAGTCGGCAACCGCGTCGCCCTCCTTCAGGAATTCCGGGTTGGAGACCACGTCGAACGCGATCTCAACCCCACGCGCCGCCAGTACCTCGGCAATGGCGGCACGTACCTTGTCG
This sequence comes from Stenotrophomonas sp. GQ19, assembly GCF_059758695.1. Taxonomy (NCBI): domain Bacteria; kingdom Pseudomonadati; phylum Pseudomonadota; class Gammaproteobacteria; order Lysobacterales; family Lysobacteraceae; genus Stenotrophomonas; species Stenotrophomonas sp. GQ19. The sequence goes on from NZ_JCAXES010000003.1 coordinate 38,481, forward strand.
GCCGTGCCTACCGGCACGGTCGACTTGTTCACCACCACGGTCGGCACGGCCATGTGCGTGCCGATCGTGCGGGCCACCGCCAGCACGTACTGCAGGTCGGCGCTGCCGTCCTCGTCCGGTGGCGTGCCCACGGCGATGAAAATCACCTGGCCATGCGTGATCGCGCTGGCAGCATCGGTGGTGAAGGCCAGCCGCGATGCGGCGTGATTGGCCTTGACCATCGGCTCCAGGCCCGGTTCGTAGATCGGGATGACGCCACGGTTCAGGCCATCGACCTTGGCCTGGTCGATATCGACGCAGACCACCTGGTGGCCGACATCGGCCAGGCAGGTACCCGTGACCAGACCGACGTAACCGGTACCGAAAATCGCTACACGCATGTCCGTGGGGACTCCAGTTTCGCTTACGGCAGGACGTTGAGCAGTTCGACGTCGAAGGTCAGCGTCGCGTTCGGACCGATCGGACCGCCCGGCGTGCCCTGTTCGCCGTAGGCCAGCTCGCCCGGGATCCAGAAGCGGTACTTGGACCCGGTCGGCATCAGCGAGACACCTTCGGACCAGCCCTTGATCACCTGGTCCAGGCCGAATTCGATCGGCTGGCCACGCTCGTAGCTGCTGTCGAACACGGTGCCGTCCAGCAGCTTGCCTTCATAGTTGACGCGGACCTTGCTGGTCGGCATCGGGCGCTCGCCCGAACCCGGACGCAGCACCTGGTACTGCAGGCCCGAGGCGGTGGTGACAACGCCCGGCACGGTCTTGTTCTTGGCCAGGAACGCGTTGCCTTCGGCGCGGTTGGTACCGCCCTTGGCAGCCGCTTGGGCCTGCATTTCAGCCTGCTTGCCGGCCATGAAGCCTTCCAGCGTGGCCTTGGCCTGCTCCGGGGTCATCTTGGCGGTGCCACCGTTGAAGGTGGTGGTGACGGCATCGAACAGCGCGTCCAGGTCCAGGTCCGCCTTCAGCGGTGCCAGCGACGGACCCACGGCGTAGGTGCCCAGCATCAGGCCCACCTTCTCGCGGTCCACCTTCGGCGGCGCGGTACCCGGGGCCACGCCCGGCACCGGCTGGCCACTCTTGGCCATCATCGCCTGGCGCAGGGCGGCGTCGGTCTTCTGCGCCTCGTCCTGCGAAATCAGCGGCGGCTTGCCTTCAAAGGCATTGGTCACGCCGCGGCGCAGGGCAGCCAGATCGATCTCGCTGGAGATCGGGGCAAACGAGTTGGCCACATCGATACCGATGGCGTAGCCGAGCTTTTCCCGTTGGGAGTTCAAAGCGGAAGTCTCCTTGACGGCCGCACGCGCGGCCGGTTGTTGCGACATCACGGTACCGGTGGCACCCATCGCCAGAATCAGAACCGACGCCGCGGCGCCGCGCATTCCCATCTTCATTCGCTGCTTTCCTGGAAGTGACTGGACGCCGACGACGGCGCGAAAGCGATCATTGTCGCACGCACATGCGAGATGTCGAGGTGGTCAGTGCTTTGCCGGTGTGACAGACAGCTCACGTTCGATCGCGGCCACCAGCGCCTTGTCGTCCGGCGTGACCTTGCTGGGGAACTGCGCCACCACCCGGCCGTCCCGGCCGATCAGGTACTTGTGGAAGTTCCAGCCCGGCGCCACCCCGGTGGCGGCGGTCAACCGCTGGTACAGCGGCGTGGCCTGCGGCCCGGTGACCTGCACCTTCTGGAACATCGGGAACTTGACCCCGTAGGTCAGCGTGCAGAATTCCTGGATCTGGGTCTCATCGCCCGGCTCCTGCCCCTTGAAGTCGTTGGACGGGAAGCCCAGCACCGAGAACCCGCGCGCGGCGTACTTCTGCTGCAGCGCCTCCAGGCCTTCGTACTGCGGGGTGAAGCCGCACTTGCTGGCGGTGTTGACCACCAGCAGCACCTTGCCGCCGTACTGCTTCTGCAGGTTGACTTCGGCCTTGCCGGCCAGCGGGCGATAGGCCACGTCCAGCAGCCCGGCCGCGTGGGCCCCGCCGGCGGCCAGCAACCCGCCCAGCAGCAGCGTCACGCCCCAGCGGCGCACCCGCACGGTGGCCGCACGGCGCGGGGACGACTCAAGGGGGGTCAGGGGCATCGCAACACTCCACGAAAGGGATGAAAAGGGCTGTTTCGGACTATATCACCGGCACTTTTGCCGCTGCGTGGCAGGGCCGGCAGCGCCCTGCCGGGGCGCCGACCGACGGACCTGGCGCCCCCGGCACCCACCGCGGCCCAGGGCCGGGTCAGCCCCGGCTTGCCGAATCTGGCGGTCTGGCGCCGCACCTGAATAGAGGCCCCCGCTCACCTACCATTGACCAGACTGAATGGACGATAGCCCACCCGGCCGTAAGGAATCCAAAACATCATTTTACAAATCAACCACTTGAAATCACGGCGGCGTCGCTGTCATACCCCTGCCATCAGTTGGGGCTGGCAACCTGTTGCACTCCGGCGTGCCGGTGTTATAGTTGCATACAACACCAGTCACCTGATGCAGGGGAAGCCCATGAACCGCATGCGCCGCCGCCAGTCCGCCAAAGCTGTCACCGCCGCCTCCGCGCTGTTGCTGCTCGGCTGGCTTGGCACCCCCGCCGGTGACATCGGCAGCACCGCCGCCACCGGTGCGTTTGAAAGCCCGCAGGACGCAGGCGTACTCCAGGCAGGGAACGCCAACGGCGCCCCCACGCCCCCCCGCCGGCTGCACAGCTCCCTGTCCATGCCTTACTTCTCATTCGCACAGTCGCTGAACCCACGGAGCTGACCATGAGCGATATCCAATGGAGCGATGGTGCTCCGATCTACCGTCAGCTGAAAGAGCGCGTGATTGCCATGATGCTTGACGGCATCATCAAGCCTGGCGACGCCCTGCCTTCGGTCCGACAGGTCGCCGCCGAGTACCAGCTCAACCCCATCACCGTTTCACGCGCCTACCAGGAACTGGCTGACGAAGGCCTGGTCGAGAAGCGCCGCGGGCTGGGCATGTTCATGACCGAGGAAGCGGCCACGCAGCTGCGCAGCAGCGAGCGCGACCGGTTCCTCAATGAAGAATGGCCACTGGTGTTGGAACGCATCCAGCGCCTGGGCCTGAATCTCGACGAATTGCTGCCCCAGGGGAAATCCTCATGAATGCCGTTGCAAGTGATGTCGTCATTTCCGCCCGCGGCCTGCGCAAGGCCTACAAACAGACCGTGGCGCTGGACAACACCAGCTTCACCATCGCCCCGGGCCGGATCACCGGCCTGATCGGCCCCAACGGCGCCGGCAAGACCACCCTGCTCAAGGCGCTGCTGGGCCTGACCACGGTGGAAGGCGAGCTGCAGGTGCTGGGGCTGGACCCGGCCGTGCAGCGCAACGCGCTCATGAACGATGTGTGCTTCATCGCCGACGTGGCCGTGCTGCCGCGCTGGATGAAGGTGCGCGAAGCGATCGACTTCGTCGCCGGCACCCACCCGCGCTTCGACCGCGCCCGCTGCGAGCGTTTCCTGGCCTCGACCAAGCTGCAGCCCAAGCAGCGTGTGCGCGAGCTGTCCAAGGGCATGATCGTGCAGCTGCACCTGGCCCTGGTGATGGCCATCGATGCCAAGGTGCTGGTGCTGGACGAGCCGACCCTGGGCCTGGACATCCTGTACCGCAAAGAGTTCTACCAGCGCCTGCTGGAGGATTACTTCGACGAGCAGAAGACCATCATCGTCACCACCCACCAGGTGGAAGAGATCGAGCACATCCTCACCGACGTGATGTTCATCCGCGATGGCCGCATCGTGCTCACCACCGACATGGAAGACATCGGCGACCGCTACAGCGAAGTGCTGGTGTCGGCCGAATCGCTGGACGCCGCCCGCGCCCTGCAGCCCATCGATGAGCGTGCGCTGCCGTTCGGCAAGACGGTGCTGTTGTTCGACGGGGTGCCACGCGCCCAGCTCACGCCCCTGGGCGAGATCCGCAGCCCGGGGCTGGCGGACCTGTTCGTGGCCATCATGAAGGGAACCTACGCATGAACACCGTCCACTACCACCCCATCAGCAAGGCCAGCACCTTCAAGTGGATGCTCAAGCGCGAGTACTGGGAGAACCGCGGCGGGTTCCTGTATGCGCCGCTGATCGCCGGCGCGATTTCGCTGGTGATGAGCCTGATCGGCATTCTGTTCGGGCTGCTGGCCATGAACCGCGCGGCCAAGAGCGGCGGCCTGGTGATCGACAATGAAAGCGTCAACGTCAACGGGCTGGACCTGGCCCTGCTGACGAAGAAGCTGGACGCCGAGGCGCTGCACAACCTGGCCAACGGCCTGGACCTGACCCTGCTGCTGAGTTCGCTGTGGCCGTTCATCGTGCTGGCCTTCGTGGTGTTCTTCTACTGCCTGGGGGCGCTGTACGACGACCGCCGCGACCGCAGCATCCTGTTCTGGAAGTCGCTGCCGCTGTCGGACACCCAGACCGTGCTGTCCAAGGCAGTGAGCGCCCTGCTGGTGGCACCGGTGATCGCGGTGATCGCCTCGATCCTGACCATGTTCGGCTTCCTGCTGATCATCAGCGTGGTGGTGCTCAGCCACGGCGGCGACCCGATGACCCTGATCTGGGGCCCGGCCAGCCCGCTGGCCATCATGGCCGGCCACCTGTCCTGGCTGCCGGTGTACCTGCTCTGGGCGCTGCCGAGCGTGGGCTGGCTGCTGATGTGCTCGGCCTGGGCCAAGACCAAGCCGTTCCTGTGGGCGGTGATGCTGCCGCTGTTTGCCGGCATCATCGTCAGCAGCACGCACCTGATGAACGCCTTCGACAGCACCAGCGGCTGGTTCTGGAAGCACATCGTCGGCCGCCTGTTGCTGGGCACCCTGCCGGGCAGCGACGTGTTCTACCGTACCGACCAGCTGCGCGCGGTGATCGGCGACCGTGACAACCTGGTGGCCGCACTGGCCCCGACCAACCAGCTGGCCGCGTTGAGCCTGCCCGATATCTGGATCGGTGCCGCAGTGGGCGTGGTGTTCATCATTGTCGCCATCCGCCTGCGCCGCCGCGCCGGCGAGATCTGATCGATTCATTCAAGGAGCCGCATATGATCCGCACGCTCGCTGTTGCTTCCCTGCTGTTGCTGCCGCTGTCGGCCCTGGCCGAACAGCCGCAGTGCACGTTCAATGAACCGCGCGACCTCAAGCTCGACCTGGCCGGTGCCAAGGCGGTGGTGTTCGAGGTCAACCAGCACGATCTGGTGCTCACCGCCGGTGGCGGTGCAGCCCAGCTCTCTGGCCGCGCCTGTGCCTCCAACGCCGACTGGCTGCGCCAGCTCACCGTGACCCAGCAGAAGGTGGGCGACAAGCTGGTGGTGCGCCTGCAACGCGAGAAGCAGAACCTCAGCATCAACATCGGGGGCAGCAACTACGCCTACCTGGACCTGCGCGGCAGCGTGCCGGACACCCTGCTGGTGCAGCTGAAGGTCGGCTCGGGCGACGTCAGCGTCACCGGCGCGCACTCGCTCAGTGCCGACGTCGGTTCGGGCGACATCACGTTGCGCGACATCAAGGGCCCGGTCACCGCGGCGATCGGCTCCGGCGATGTGACCCTGGACGGTGCCGGCGCGCTCAATCTGCTGTCGGTCGGCTCGGGCGACTTCAAGGCACGCAACCTGCGCGGCAACGCGAAGGTCGGCACGGTAGGGTCGGGCGATCTCGAACTGGACGGCGTGCAGGGCAACGTGACGCTGGAAACGCTGGGCTCCGGTGATGCCGACGTGCGCCAGGTCAAGGGCAACGTCAGCGTCGGCAACGTGGGCTCGGGCGATGTCGAGCTGCGCGGCGTGGGCGGCAACGTCAGCGTCGAACGGCATGGCTCCGGTGACATCACCGCGCGCGATGTCGGCGGCGACCTGACCGTGGCCCACAGCGGCAGTGGCGATGTACGCCACAGCGGTATCGGCGGTCGCGTGCAGCTGCCGCGCGGCAAGTAACTCCCCCCTTTTCGAGGAACGTGCGCATGATGACCCGACTGCTGCTGCCCACCCTGCTGCTGTGCCTGCCGCTGGCAGCCTGCGGCAACCACGATGCCGGCAAGGCCGATCCGGCCACCGGCAAGGCCGCGTCACCGGCCGCTGAAGCGAGCACCGTTGGCAAGACCGTACAGGACGCCACCGACAAGGCGCGCAGGGAACTGGCCCAAGGCAACATCAAGATTTCCAACGACCAGTCCGACAAGGCCGAGATCACCCCGCAGGGCGAGCTGCTGATCAACGGCAAGACGGTCTCCACCACCGCCAGCCAGCGCGCGCTGCTGCTGGATTACCGCAAGCAGGTCGAGGCGATTGCCGGCGCCGGCATGGACATCGGCGTGGCCGGTGCCAACCTGGGCGTGAAGGCGGCTGGCGAGGCGCTCAAGGGTATTTTCTCCGGGGATACCAACGGGATCGAGGAACGCGTGAACGCCGAGGCCAGCAAGATCGAAGCCCAGGCCAAGCAGCTGTGCACCCTGCTGCCGGGCATGATGGCCAAGCAGCAGGCACTGGCCGCCGCGGTGCCCGAGTTCAAGCCGTACGCCACCATGGACCAGAGCGACATCGACGACTGCGGCAAGTAACCGCCCTGCCTGCGACGTTCGGTCGCAGCCGGGCCCGCATGCACGGGGGGAGGACTAGAATGGTCCTCCCCCTTTTCATGCCTGCGCCCACCATGAAGAAGCTGTGCCTGCTGCTGTTCGCCCTGTTCTGCCTGGCCGCCACCGGCTGCGACCAGGAATACCGCAACCATCGTGCCGAGCGCGGCAAGCCGAAGATCACCGTCAGCGACGGCATGCTTACCGTGCGCCGCGCACCCGCGCCGAACATCATCGTGCTGCCCAACGGCCACATGAAGATCGACGAGATCGAAATTCCGCTCGACCCGAGCCAGCAGGCGCTGCTGCAGGGCATGTTCGGCCAGCTGCAGGTGCTGCGCCAGAACACGCTCACCGATGCCCCGCCTGACCCGGCCAAGCGCTCGGTCAAGATCCAGGTGCCCGATGGCATGCAGCCGATTCCGCCGGACCTGGTGCAGCGGATTCCGGAGTTCAAGGATTACACCGAGACGTTCGACAACCTGCAGGCGGATCGGCACTGACGCTTCGGTAGCGCGGGGGTCGGTGGGTCGGGCGCTGGGCCCCCATACCCTTTCCGGCGAATGTCCTCCGGCGTCGGCCTGCGGCCCCCCCTCCCCCTTTAGTTCGCCTCCAAGGGCATGGGGGCCCAGCGCCCGACCCACCGACTGCCACTGAGCCAGCGCCCTGCGGAACAAAAAACGGGCCTTTCGGCCCGTTTTTCGTTGTTGCCACTACCTGTATCGATTAACCACCGCCGCCGCTACTGCCAGCATGGATACCACCGGCCGTCAGCGCCGCCGGATCCAGCAGCTTGCGCAGCTCGGCCTCGGACAGCCCGCTGTCTTCCAGCGCCACGTCCAGCACCGGGCGCTGCTCCTTGTAGGCGCGCTTGGCGATTCCCGCGGCCTTTTCATAGCCGATGATCGGGTTCAGCGCCGTCACCAGGATCGGGTTGCGGTCCAGCGCCTCGCGTACCCGGTCTTCGCGCACCGTCAGGCCGGCAATCGCGGTATCGGCCAGCAGGCGCGAGATGTTGGCCAGCAGGCCGATCCCATCGAGCAGGTTGGCCGCGATCAGCGGCAGCGTCACGTTCAACTGGAAGTTGCCGGTCTGCCCGGCCACGGTGATCGCGGTGTGGTGGCCGATCACCTGCGCACACACCATCACCGTCGCTTCGGGAATCACCGGGTTGACCTTGCCCGGCATGATCGAGCTGCCCGGCTGCAGTGCCGGAAGCTCGATCTCGCCCAGGCCGGCCAGCGGACCGGCGTTCATCCAGCGCAGGTCGTTGGCGATCTTGATCAGGGCCACCGCCAGCGCGTTGAGCTGGCCGGACAGTTCCACCGCGTCGTCCTGCGCAGCCAGGCCTTCGAACTTGTTCTCGGCACTGTCGAACTTGACCCCGGTCTGCTGCTTGAGCAGCTTGGCCACGCGTTCGCCAAAGCGCGGATCGGCATTGATGCCAGTGCCGATCGCCGTGCCACCCAGCGGCAGCCGACGCAGGCGCTTGAGGCTGTCTTCGATACGCTCCTGCGCCGACGACAACTGCGCCGACCACGCCCCGAACTCCTGCTCAAAGGTGAGCGGCATGGCATCCATGAGGTGGGTGCGCCCGGTCTTGACCACCTTGCGCAGGCTGCGGCCCTTCTTGTCGATGGTCTTGCGCAGGTGCACCAGCGCCGGCAGCAGCTGTTCATGCACGCCCAGCAGCGCCGACACGCGCAACGCGGTGGGAATCACATCGTTGGAGCTCTGCCCCTGGTTGACGTGGTCGTTGGGATGCACCGCCAGCTTGCCCGCCTTGCCCGCGCGGTTGGCCAGGGTGGCAATCACCTCGTTGGCATTCATGTTCGACGACGTGCCCGAACCGGTCTGGTACACATCGATCGGGAAGTGCGCATCGTGCTGGCCGTCGGCCACTTCGGCCGCGGCTGCCTCGACCGCCTTGCCGATGTTCTTCGGCAGATGACCGAGCTCCACGTTCACCGCCGCCGCCGCGCCCTTGACCAGGCCCAGCGCGCGGATGAAGCCGCGTGGCATGCGCTGCCCGGAAACCGGGAAGTTGTTCACCGCCCGCTGCGTCTGCGCGCCCCACAACGCATCACTGGGCACCTGCAGTTCGCCCATGCTGTCGTGTTCGATCCTGAAACCCTTGCTCATTGCATTACTCCGCGATTCTTTCGGTAGGGAAAGGGAATCTGCGGCTGGCAATGGGCCTGATTCCCTGGCTGGCGGCTCTGCGCACAATACTCCCACCGTGCGCTGAAACCCAACAGCGCGGGTGATCGGCTAGACTCGGGATTCGTGTCCATTCAGAAAGATCTCCGCCCCCATGGGTGACGACCCTCACTGTAGTTCCTGGCGCGCCGCTGCGCGCGCAGCCCTGCACGCTCGCTGCGTCCATGCGGTTGCCTCCCTGCCTGCGGCCACGCCGCGAGGCGCGCGATGATCGGCAACCTGCTCCTGCTGCTGTTGGCCTTCGGCCTGGTGCTGCTCAACGGCTTCTTCGTGGCCGCCGAGTTCGCCCTGGTCAAACTGCGCCATACCCAGGCCGTCGGCCTGGCCGAACGGCACGGCTGGCGCGGCCGCCTGCTGCTCAACGTGCACTCCCATCTGGATGCCTATCTGTCGGCGTGCCAGCTCGGCATCACCCTGTCGTCGCTGGGCCTGGGCTGGGTCGGCGAGCCGGCCTTCGCGCACCTGCTGCAACCGCTGTTCGATGCCTTCGGCATGAGCGCCGACGCCTCGCGCCTGACCGCTTTCATCATTGCCTTCAGCGTGATTTCCTTCCTGCACATCGTGCTGGGCGAACTGGCCCCCAAGTCGATGGCGATCCGCCGCCCGGACCGCATGTCGCTGTGGACCGCCGCGCCCCTGTACCTGTTCTATTGGGCCATGTACCCGGCCATCTGGCTGCTCAACAACAGCGCCAACGCGCTGCTGCGGCTGGCCGGCTGGGGCGATGTTGAACACACCTCGCACCGCTATTCGCGCGAGGAACTCAAGCTCATCGTCGGCCGCCAGCAGCCCACCGACAGTGCGCCCGACCACGGCCTGACCCTGATGAGCCACGCCCTGGAACTGCCGGAGCTGGTCGCCGGCGACCTGATGCGCCCGCGCGACCACCTGCGCTCGTTCCGCGATGGCATGGATCTGGCCGAGGTGATGGCCGAATTTGCCGAAAGCCGCTACAGCCGCTACCCGTGGTTCGACCGCGATGGCGAGGACGTGCTCGGCATCCTGCACATGAAGGACCTGCTGGTGGAAATTGCCCGCGGCAACCCCACCGACAATCTGCGCGCCCTGCTGCGCCCGGCCAACCTGATCGCGCTGGAGACCCCGGTTCCCAGCGTGCTGGAACGCTTCCGCACCGGCACCACGCACCTGGCGCTGTGCGTGGAGGAACATGGCCGCATCCTGGGCTACTTCACCCTGGAAGACCTGCTGGAAGTGGTGGTGGGTGACATCGAGGACGAGCACCCGCATATCGTCAAGGACGCCCCCACCCGCGGCGCCGATGGCAGCCTGCTGGTGGCCGGCTCGACCTCGATCTTCCGGCTGGAACGCCTGCTCGGGCATGACCTGGAGGCCCCGGACCACCTCAATTCGGTCGGCGGGCTGATCGTCCACCAGTTGCAGCGGCTGCCTGAAGAGGGCGAACAGCTGGTGATCGATGGCCACCAGTTCACCATCAAGCGCATGGTCGGCCACCGCATCCAGGCCGTCACCGTACGCATGGCACAGGCCGAGGCCCCCGGGGCAGCGTAGAATGACGGCCCCCGCCGTCATTGCCCTGCGCCCGCCATGTCCGAATTCGCCCTGCTCGCCCTGTCCCCGCTCGATGGCCGCTACGCCGGCAAGGTCGACGCACTGCGTCCGATCTTCTCCGAATACGGCCTGATCAAGGCCCGCGTGAAGGTCGAAGTGGAATGGCTGCTGGCCCTGGCCAACGAGCCGGGCATCGTCGAACTGGCGCCGTTCTCGGCCGCCGCCAGCGCCCGCCTGCGCGCCCTGGCCGAGGATTTCGCCCCCGCCCACGCCGCGCGGGTGAAGGAAATCGAGCGCACCACCAACCACGACGTCAAGGCGGTGGAGTACTTCATCAAGGAACAGCTCAAGGCCGACGCCGAGCTGGGCCCGGCGCTGGAGTTCGTGCATTTCGCCTGCACCAGCGAAGACATCAACAACCTCAGCTACGGCCTGATCCTGGAACAGGCCCGCCGCGAGGTGCTGCTGCCCAGCCTGGACGGCGTGACCGCCAGCCTGCGCGCCCTCGCCCATGCCCAGGCCGAACAGCCCATGCTGTCGCGCACTCATGGCCAGACCGCCTCGCCCACCACCCTGGGCAAGGAAGTGGCCAACGTGGTGGCGCGCCTGGAGCGCCAGCGCAGGCAGATCGCCGCGGTGGAACTGACCGGCAAGATCAACGGCGCGGTCGGCAACTACAACGCCCACGTCATCGCCTACCCGGCGGTCGACTGGCCGGCCTTCGCCAAGCGCTTCGTGGAAAGCCTGGGCCTGGTGTTCAACCCGTACACCACCCAGATCGAGCCGCACGACAACGTCGCCGAAATCGGCGATGCCGCGCGCCGCGCCAACATCATCCTGATCGACCTGGCCCGCGACATCTGGGGCTACATCTCGCTGGGCTACTTCAAGCAGAAGCTCAAGGAAGGCGAAGTGGGCTCCTCGACCATGCCGCACAAGGTCAACCCGATCGACTTCGAAAACGCCGAAGGCAATTTCGGCATCGCCAACGCCCTGTTCGAGCATTTCAGCGCCAAGCTGCCGATCAGCCGCTGGCAGCGCGACCTCACCGACTCCACCGTGCTGCGCGCGGTCGGCACCGCCTTCGGCCACACCCAGGTCGGCCTGGACTCGCTGGCCAAGGGCCTGGGCAAGCTGACCGTGAACCCCGAGCGCCTGGACGCCGACCTCAACGCCGCGTGGGAAGTGCTGGCCGAAGCCGTGCAGACGGTCATGCGCCGCTACGGCCTACCCAACCCCTACGAACAGCTCAAGGCCCTCACCCGCGGCCAGGGCATCACCGCCGAATCGATGCAGGCCTTCGTCGAATCGCTGGACCTGCCCGAAGACGCCAAGCAGAACCTGCGCGACCTGACCCCGGGCGGCTACATCGGCCTGGCGGCGGACCTGGCCAAGGCGATCTGAGGATCGCGCCACCCGCAGGATCCCAGCAGGGACGCCGGCAGTGCCCGCGTCCCTTCTTCGTTGTGGGCTTCGGGGCAGCCGGGCAGAGCCCGGCTCTACGGCGTTTCGTTGCAATGCGTTACCGGGTCTGGACGAAGGCCGCGGCCATTCCCGTCGCCGACCCACCCGGTAGGGTCGGATCCCGATCGACCACCGACCCTGCTGATCAACGCGACGAACGCATGACCCTGGCCGGAGAAGGACGGGCGCTGGCATCGTCTCTTTATCGCCGCGGGCCATAGAGCAGCCGGGCAGAGCCCGGCTCTACCTGTGTTTCGTTGCAATGCGTTACCGGGTCCGGACCCCGTATCGGCAGTCGGTTGGGACCCGACCCTACCGGGCCATGCATCGCCCGGCATTACGTCGCCGCTAAGCCACGGACGGAACGGGCCGCGGGACATCGCCCGAGCCGACGTCGCCCGGTGCGGCACCCGCGCACATTCCCGCAAGACAAAGGCCGCGGACATGCCCGTCGCCAACCCACCCGGTAGGGTCGGATCCCGATCGACCGCCGATCCTGCTGATCAACGCGACGAACGCATGACCTTGGCCGGAGAAGGACGGGCGCTGGCATCGTCAGGGTCCATTTATCGCCACGGGCTACAGAGCAGCCGGGCAGAGCCCGGCTCTACCTGTGTTTCGTTGCAATGCGTTACCGGGTCTGGACCCCGTATCGGCAGTCGGTTGGGACCCGACCCTACCAGAGCCACACATCACCTCTGTCGTACTTCGTTACCGCGCACGTCACGTAACAACGTAGGCCACTGACCCGCCTTACCTGCCGCCCAGACCGGATACCGTCCAGAGGTGGCCGGGCGGCCTTGCCCAGGACCGTGTGTTGCCATGGATGGCAACACCGAGCCCCCATGGACGGGTTTACGGCGTGTCCTGGGCAAGGCTGCCCGGCCACCTCCCGCCGCAGTCAGCCAAGGCGCTGCTTTCGACGTGGCTTTGGACGTGGCTTTGGACGTGGCCTTAACGCTTTGAAACTCCCCCCACCACCCCGCGACACCCCACCGCAGGTGCACATCGGCCCCAACCAGCGGACAATGGCCCCGCTCGCGCCGGCCACCTGCCGCGCCCCCGCTTTCCGTCTACACGCTCCAAGGATTCCCCCATGGCTGCCCGCACCACCAAGACCCCCGTCATCGAAATCCAGGCCCGCCCCGGCCTGCCGCTCGGCATGCCCGCCGCCGTCTTCCTGCGCGACTACTGGCAGAAGCGCCCGCTGCTCATCCGCGGCGCCTTCCCCGATTTCGAAACCCCCGTCCAGCCCGAAGACCTCGCCGGCCTGGCCTGCGAAGAAACCGCCCTGTCGCGCCTCATCACCCATGACCGCGCCACCGACGGCTGGAGCGTGCGTACCGGCCCGTTCCAGGAAGACGAATTCCCCGGCATGCCCGACCACGACTGGACCCTGCTCGTGCAGGACGTGGACAAGTGGGACGCCGACGTCCGCGCCCTCGTCAACCACTTCGACTTCCTGCCGCGCTGGCGCATGGACGATGTGATGATCAGCTTCGCCGCCACCGGCGGCTCGGTCGGCGCCCACGTCGACCAGTACGACGTCTTCCTGCTGCAGGCCTACGGCCACCGCCGCTGGCAGATCGACGCCAGTGAATCCACCAAGGGCAAGCGCCCCCCGCTGGACTTCCGCGACGACGTCGAACTCAAGCTCCTGCGCCGCTTCAAGCCCACCCACGACTGGGTGCTGGAACCGGGCGACATGCTCTACCTGCCGCCCAACGTCCCGCACAACGGCGTCGCCGAAGACCCCTGCCTGACCTTCTCCTTCGGCATGCGCGCACCGGCCTCGGCCGAACTGATCAGCGACTACCTGGACACCCTCATCGAAGGCGCCGACGAGTCGATCCGCTACCAGGATCCGGATCTCAAGCTGCCCGAAGACCCCAACGAAATCGACGTACTGGCCATGAACCGCGTGGTCGAGGCGCTCAATGCCATCCGCATGAACGACCCCGACAAGCTCGGCGACTGGTTCGGCCGCTTCATCACCACCTACCGCGCCGCCGGCGACGTGGTCGCCGGTGCCGACCCGCTGCCGCGTGAAGAAATCGAGGCCGCGCTGGCCACGGGCCTGGACCTGCAGCGCCACCCGTGGGCACGCATGGCCTGGCGCCGCGCCAAGCGCGGGGCCAGCCTGTACTGCAGCGGCCTGGAGTTTGCCCTGCCGGTCAAGGATGCGCAGGTCCTGGCGGCCACCGAACAGCTCGGCGGTCCGCTCTACCTCAAGCTCTCGGCCAAGGGCCGCGACGCCGTGCAGGCCCTGGTGGCCGGTGGCTACTACCAGCTGTTCGACCCGAACGCCATCGAGGAGGATGTCGATGACGAAGAGGACGACGTCGAAGACGGCCACTTCGCCGAGGACGCCGTCGTTGACGGCACCGACAGCATCGAGGTCATGCACGACGCCACCGTCGAGGCCGACGTGCATGAAGTGACCATCCACGAAGATGGCATCGAAGTCATCGTCGATTTCGACGACAGCGACGACCAGGACGACGGCAAGCCCGTCTGAGCATGGCGACCCGCTTCCAGGTCGACGTCGTGGACTACCCGACGCAGCGCGAGGCGCTGCATCGGGTCCGCCAGCGCGTGTTCGTCGAGGAGCAGCAGGTGCCGGCCGCGCTGGAAATCGACGCGCTGGACCCGCTCAGCGCCCACGTACTGGCCCGTGGCAGCGATGGCGAACCGATCGGTGCCGGGCGACTCACCCCGGACGGCCGGATCGGCCGCATGGCGGTGCTGGCCGACTGGCGGGGCCGCGGCGTCGGGGAGGCCCTGCTGCTGGCCCTGATCGACGCCGCGCGCAGCCGCCACTGGCGGGAAGTGAGCCTGCACGCCCAGCTGCCGGCCCGGGTGTTCTATACCCGCCAGGGCTTCCTGCCCGAGGGCGAGGTCTTCACCGAGGCCGGCATCGCCCACCAGCACATGCGTCTGGTGCTGGACGGGGCGGTGGCCATCGATAGTGCCGACCAGGCCGTGGCGATCACCACCGCCCTGGTCCACCGTGCCCGCCGCCAGCTGTGGCTGCACAGCCGCCAGCTCGACCCCGGGGTGCTGGATGCCCCGCCGGTGCTGGAGGCGCTGCGCCGGTTCGCCACCGCCCGCCACGACAAGCAGGCCCTGTTGATCGTGCACGACGCCGCCGCCATCGCCCAGGCCGGCTCACCGCTGCTGGGACTGCTGCAACGCCTGCCCAGCGTGTTCCGGATCCGCCAGGTCAGCGACCCGATCGACCGCGCGTCGGCCTCGGCCTGCCTGCTCAACGATGCCGGCGACTACTACTTTCGTCTGAGCGGGCACCGTTTCGACGGCGAAGCCGGGCTCGCGCTGCGAGCACGTTCGCGGCCGTTGCAGGACGGTTTGCAGCGCGTATGGGAACGTTCGCGTGAATGCAGCGAACTGCGGGCGATCGGCCTGTAGCTCACGCCACGGGCTCGAACCTGTCTGGGAATGACATCGCAGGTCCTGCCAAGGTCCCTGCGGTGCCCCTTCCTGTCCCGATGGGGGTACAATTTGGGGAGTTAGATACCGCCCGCGCAGGGCTATTCACTTTTCCCTGCCGGATCATCGAAGCCTTACCCCACAAGCGAATCCGACCCTCCATCGTGGACAATCTACTGAAGCAGTTTGCGCAGTCTTCGCAGCTCGCCGGCGGCAACGCCTCCTATATCGAGGATCTGTACGAGCAGTACCTCGTTTCTCCGGACAGTGTCGATCCCAAATGGAAGACCTACTTCGACGGCTTCAAGGGCCGCGAAGCCGGTGACATTCCGCACTCGGCCGTCATCGCCCACATCACCGACGCTGCCAAGAACGCTGCCAACAGCGGTACGGCCACCGGTGCCGGCGACGAGCGCGAGCGCAATGTCGGCCGTCTGATCACCGCCTACCGTTCGCGTGGCCACCTCGGTGCGAGCCTGGACCCGCTGGGCCTGACCCCGCCGACCAACCCGCCGGACCTGGGGCTGCCGTTCCACAGCCTGTCCGAGAGCGACCTGGGCAGCGAGTTCAGCACCGGCGGCATCGCCGGCCAGCCGCGCATGAAGCTGCGCGACCTGCTGGAGCGCCTGAAGAAGACCTACACCGGCTCGATCGGTGCGGAATTCATGCACATCTCCGAGGTCGAGCAGCGCCAGTGGCTGTACCAGCGCCTGGAAACGGCCGGTGGCAACTACAACCTGGATGCCGACACCCAGCGCCGCACCCTGGAACGCCTCACGGCGGCCGAGGGTCTGGAGCGCTACCTGCATACCAAGTACGTGGGCCAGAAGCGCTTCTCGCTGGAAGGCGGCGATGCGCTGATCCCGATGATGGACACCATCATCCGTGACGCCGGCAAGGATGGCGTCAAGGACGTGGTGATCGGCATGGCCCACCGCGGCCGCCTGAACGTGCTGGTCAACACGCTGGGCAAGAGCCCACGCAAGCTGTTCGACGAGTTCGAAGGCAAGTTCGAGCACGACGAGCACGCCTCGGCCGGCGACGTGAAGTACCACATGGGCTTCTCGGCTGACGTGTCCACCCCGGGCGGCGCCGTCCACCTGGCGCTGGCCTTCAACCCGTCGCACCTGGAAATCGCCGACCCGGTCGTGGCCGGTTCGGTGCGTTCGCGCCAGGAGCGCCGCGGCGACTCCGCGCGCAAGCAGGTGATGCCGATCCTGATCCACGGCGACGCGGCCTTCTCCGGCCAGGGCGTGGTCATGGAACTGTTCCAGATGTCCCAGGCCCGCGGCTTCGCCGTCGGTGGCACGGTGCACATCGTGGTCAACAACCAGGTCGGCTTCACCACCTCCAACCCGCTGGATACGCGCTCCACGCGCTATGCCACCGACGTGGCGAAAATGATCGCCGCCCCGGTGCTGCACGTGAATGGCGATGATCCCGAAGCGGTGGTGTTCGCGGCCCAGCTGGCCTTCGAGTTCCGCCAGAAGTTCGCCAAGGACGTGGTCATCGATCTGATGTGCTACCGCCGTTGGGGCCACAACGAGGCCGACGAACCGGCGATCACCCAGCCGCTGATGTACCAGGTGATCCGCAAGCACCAGACCACCCGCGAGCTGTACGCGGCCAAGCTGGAAGCGGCCGGCGTGATTCCGGCCGACGCCGGCAAGGCGCTGGTCGATGCTTACCGCAACAAGCTCGATGCCGGTGAAGTCACCACCGAGCTGGCGGCGGTCGAGAAGACCCCGGCCACGAGCAAGATGTACGTCGATTGGCCCGCGCTGCTGAACGGCAAGCTGTCCGATCCCATCTCCACCGCGGTGGGCATGGAGAAGGTCAAGCAGCTGGCGAAGCTGATCAACACCGTGCCTGAAGGCGTGGAGCTGCACTCGCGTGTGGCCAAGGTGTATGACGACCGTCGCAAGATGGCCGCCGGCGAGATCCCGGGCGACTGGGGCTTTGCCGAGAACCTGGCTTACGCCACCGTGCTGGACGAAGGCAACAGCCTGCGCCTGGTCGGCCAGGACGTCGGCCGCGGTACGTTTACCCACCGCCACGCGATCCTGCACGACCAGAAGACCGACAACTACTACCTGCCGCTGCGCCAGCTGGTCGAGTCGCCGGAACAGGCCACCATCATCGATTCGCTGCTCAGCGAAGAAGCGGTGATGGCCTATGAGTACGGCTTCTCCACCACCGATCCGAACACCCTGTGCATCTGGGAAGGCCAGTTCGGCGATTTCGCCAACGGCGCCCAGGTCGTGATCGATCAGTTCATCGCTGCCGGCGAAGCCAAGTGGGGCCGTATCACCGGCCTGACCCTGCTGCTGCCGCACGGTTACGAAGGCCAGGGTCCGGAGCACAGCTCCGCGCGCCTGGAGCGTTTCCTGCAGCTGTGCGCGCTGGAGAACATGCTGGTGTGCGTGCCGTCGACCCCGGCGCAGGCGTACCACATGCTGCGTCGCCAGATGCGCATGACCACGCGCAAGCCGCTGGTGGTGATGTCGCCCAAGTCGCTGCTGCGCCACAAGCTGGCCGTGTCGAGCCTGGAAGAGCTGGCCAATGGCGAGTTCCAGCACCTGATCGGCGATGCCAACGCAGACGCCAAGAAGGTCAAGCGCGTGGTGCTGTGTTCGGGCAAGGTCTATTACGACCTGCTGGAAGACCAGACCAAGCGTGGCCAGGACGATGTGGCCATCATCCGCGTCGAACAGCTGTATCCGTTCCCGCGCGCGCTGCTGGCTGCCGAACTGAAGAAGTACGGCAAGGCTGCCGATGTGGTGTGGACGCAGGAAGAACCGCAGAACCAGGGGGCGTGGTACCAGATCCGCCACCACCTGCAGTTCTGCCTGGCCGATGGCCAGAGCCTGCACTACGCCGGTCGCGCCCGTTCGGCATCGCCGGCCGCTGGACACATGGCTGACCACATCATCGAACAGCAGAAGCTGATCGCCGATGCCCTGGTCAACCCGTTCAACGACTCGGTTGCTGAATAACCTCTCCCCCTCATTCTAGAAAAGACAAACCAGGAAGCTCCCGCATGGCCACCGAAGTCAAAGCCCCGGTACTGCCCGAATCCGTCGCCGACGGCACCATCGCCACCTGGCACAAGAAAGTCGGCGATGCCGTCAAGCGCGATGAAAACCTGCTTGATCTGGAAACCGACAAGGTCGTCCTGGAAGTGCCGTCGCCGGTCGATGGCGTGCTGAAGGAGATCAAGTTCGAGGTGGGCGCCACCGTGACCTCCAGCCAGATCGTGGCCATCATCGAAGAAGGCGCCGTGGCCGCTGCCCCGGCTCCGGCTGCGGAAGAGAAGAAGGCTGACGCCGCACCGGCCGCTGCTGCGCCGGCCGCGGCTGCTGCCCCGGCACCGGCCGCCAAGTCGGCTGCCGACGGCCTGCCCCCGGGCGCGCGTTTCTCGGCGATCACCGAAGGCGTGAACCCGGCCGACGTATCCGGCACCGGCCGTCATGGCGCGGTGACCAAGGAAGACATCGTCAACTTCGCCCGCAGTGGCGGCGCTGGCAAGGCCGCCGGTGCGCGTCCGGAAGAACGCGTGCCGATGACCCGCATCCGCAAGCGCATCGCCGAGCGCCTGATGCAGTCCAAGAACAGCACCGCCATGCTGACCACCTTCAACGAGGTCGACCTGTCCAAGGTCTCGGCCGCGCGCAAGGATCTGCAGGACGAGTTCGTCAAGGCCCACGGCATCAAGCTGGGCTTCATGAGCTTCTTCGTGAAGGCCGCCGCCAACGCGCTGCAGCGCTTCCCGCTGGTCAATGCCTCGATCGACGGCGACGACGTCATCTATCACGGCTACTCGGATATCTCCATCGCCGTGTCGACCGACAAGGGCCTGGTGACGCCGGTGCTGCGCAACGTCGAGCGCATGTCGTTTGCCGACATCGAAAAGACCATCGCCGACTACGCCAAGAAAGCCCGTGACGGCAAGCTGAGCCTGGAAGAACTGCAGGGCGGCACCTTCACCGTGACCAACGGCGGCACCTTCGGCTCGCTGCTGTCCACGCCGATCATCAACCCGCCGCAGAGCGCCATCCTGGGCATGCATGCCATCAAGGAGCGTCCGATCGCCCAGAACGGCCAGGTCGTGATCGCCCCGATGATGTACTTGGCGCTGTCCTACGACCATCGCATCATCGATGGCAAGGATTCGGTGCAGTTCCTGGTGGACATCAAGAACCAGCTGGAAAACCCGGGCCGCATGCTGTTCGGCCTGTAACACCTGCCACCCCTCCGCGCCTGCGCGGAGGGGTGTTGGTTTTACGGCACTGCACCGCACTGCCCTGCTCTCTCCCCGGCGCCTGCGCGCCACCGGCTTCGACCGAAGCTCGGGAATGCAACAAGGACTATTTCAATGGCTGAACAATTCGACGTCGTCGTCATCGGTGCCGGTCCGGCCGGCTACCACGCCGCCATCCGTGCCGCGCAGCTGGGTCTGAAGACCGCCTGCATCGACGCGGCCCTGGGCAAGGATGGCAAGCCGGCCCTCGGTGGCACCTGCCTGCGCGTGGGCTGCATCCCGTCCAAGGCGCTGCTGGATTCCTCGCGCCAGTTCTGGAACATGGGCCACATCTTTGGCGACCACGGCATCAGCTTCAAGGACGCCAAGATGGACGTCGAAGCGATGGTTGGCCGCAAGGACAAGATCGTCAAGCAGTTCACCGGCGGCATCGGCATGCTGTTCAAGGCCAACAAGGTCGCCGCCTACTACGGCTTCGGCGAACTGCAGCCGGGCAACGTGGTCAAGGTCACCCAGCATGACGGTTCCATCGTCGAGCTGAAGGGCACCAACGTCATCATCGCCGCCGGTTCGGACTCGATCGAACTGCCGTTCGCCAAGTTCGACGGCGACACCATCGTCGACAACGTCGGCGGCCTGGACTTCACCGAAGTGCCGGCCCGCCTGGCCGTGATCGGCGCCGGCGTGATCGGTCTGGAACTGGGCAGCGTGTGGAAGCGCCTGGGTTCGGAAGTGACCATCCTGGAAGCGCTGCCGGAGTTCCTGGCCGCTGCGGATACCGAAGTGGCCAAGGCGGCCGCCAAGGAATTCAAGAAGCAGGGCCTGGACATCCGCCTGGGCGCCAAGGTCTCCAAGGCCGACGTGACCAGCAAGGGCAAGAAGAAGGAAGTCGCCCTGACCTACGCCGACGCGGAAGGCGAAAAGAGCCTGATCGTGGACAAGCTGCTGGTGGCCGTTGGCCGTCGCGCCGCGACCAAGGGCCTGCTGGCCGAAGGCACCGGCGTCAAGGTCAACGAGCGTGGCCAGATCGAAGTGGACGACCATTGCCACACCGGCGTCGACGGCGTGTGGGCGGTCGGTGACTGCGTGCGCGGCCCGATGCTGGCGCACAAGGGCTTCGAGGAAGGCATCGCGGTTGCCGAGCTGATCGCCGGCCTGCCGGGCCACGTCAACTTCGACACCATTCCGTGGGTCATCTACACCGAGCCGGAGCTGGCCTGGGTTGGCAAGACCGAGCAGCAACTGAAGGCCGAAGGCATTCCGTACAAGGCTGGCAGCTTCCCGTTCGCCGCCAACGGCCGTGCCGTGGCCATGATCGAGCCGGCCGGCTTCGTCAAGGTGCTGGCCCACGCTGAAACCGACCGCGTGCTCGGCATGCACCTGGTGGGTGCCAACGTGTCGGAACTGGTGCACGAAGGCGTTCTGACCATGGAGTTCAACGGCTCGTCCGACGACCTGGCGCGCATCTGCCACGCCCACCCGTCGCTGTCCGAAGCGGTGCACGACGCGGCCATGGCCGTGACCAAGCGCGCGATCCACAAGGCGAACTGATCGCCCTGCGGAACGCGTAACGAAAAACCCCGCCAAGGCGGGGTTTTTTGTGCCTGCTCATCCGGTGGTGCCGGCCGCTGGCCGGCTCCTCGGCCATTGCTCCGGTGGGGTGGCTCGCTGGCACTCGCCTCGACCATCGCGCCGGTGGGGTGGCTCGCTGGCACTCGCCTCGACCCTGGCTCCGGTAGTGCCGGCCGCTGGCCGGCTCCTCGATCAGCCCTACGTGGAGCCGGCCAGCGGCCGGCACTACCGGCGCGATTCCGTCAGCAACACTGCAGCCCCAGCCAGGTCTGCGACAGGTCCCGCGCGGCCAGGTCCTGCCGGCGCACCCAGACGTACAGCATTCCCGAATCGCCCCACATCGCCTCGTCGTCCGAATCCAGCTGCAGCAGCAGGTGGTGCGGCTCGCTGGCGCTCGCCTCGACCATCGCTCCGGTGGGGTGGCTCGCTGGCACTCGCCTCGACCATGGCTCCGGTAGTGCCGGCCGCTGGCCGGCTCCTCGATCAGCCCTACGTGGAGCCGGCCAGCGGCCGGCACTACCGGCGCGATTCCGTCAGCAACACTGCAGCCCCACCCAGGTCTGCGACAGGTCCCGCGCGGCCAGGTCCTGCCGGCGCACCCAGACGTACAGCATTCCCGAATCGCCCCACATCGCCTCGTCGTCCGAATCCAGCTGCAGCAGCAGCGTCCAGTCGCCCACGCCGGCCTCCAGCGCAGCCGCGCGGGGATCGCCATACCCGCTCGGGTCGCCGCAATACAGCCCATGGCTGACCAGCTGCGCTTCCAGTGCCATGTCACCCTGCACGTTGTGCGACCAGCCACCCAGGCCGTGCCGTTCGCCCGGCGTCGGCGACCCCAGGTCGGCAACCTCCTCCACCAGCGCGTAGTAGCCCTCCTCCGCGTCGTCGTCCCAGCTCAACCCCGCGTCACGCAACGCCTGCGCCACCTGCTCGCCCTCGGACGAAAACGGATGCGGCAGGCTCCAGGCCGGGTGGAATGCCAGCGCGGACGGCGCCAGCGCGGCCTCCGCATCCGGCGCAGGCAGCCGCTGCAATTCGCCCGGGTCGAACAGGTAGATGCCATGCCCACTGCGATCGGCCGGGTCGTAGCCCCACGGTTGTGTCTGGGTGTCGTAGAAGAACGACAGCACGCCCTGCGCAGGCAGGTCCAGCCCGCACTGCGGACCCTGCAGGTCGGCCAGGTTGATCTGCAGCAGGAAGTCCAGCGCCCTGCCCTTGTGGGTAGGCCACGCGAACCCTGCGGGCACATCCGGCCCGCCGCCGATCCGTGAGGCGCCGATCGGTGCATCCGTCTCCGCCCGACGGCTGAAACCCACGCGCGGCCGCAACCACGGCAGCAGCGCACTGGCATGCGGACCAAGCCCATGCGATGCGCAGAGCGCGATGAAATCCTGTTCCGGCAACGTCATGACCACATCCCTGTCTGAAGGCAGCCAGCAGTCTAGGCGCAGCACCGACAAAACCGGTAGAGCCGACCGTTGGTCGGCTGCGCTTTCTGCCGGGCACATGAGGAGCCGGCCAGCGGCCGGCACTACCGATTTTCGAGGGGCCGGCCAGCGGCCGGCACTACGGATTTTCGAGGCGCCGGCCAGCGGCCGGCACTACCGATTTCCAGGGGCCGGCCAGCAAGCCGGCATCATCCGGGTCAGGCCGCCAATGGGCGGCCGCCGTCGCCCAGCAGGCGCGCTGGCAGCATGAACAGGGCGCGCAGGAACGCGAACAGCGCCGAGAACGTGATGCCCACCAGGCGGAACGGCAGGCTCAACAGCCACACCAAGGGCCAGGCGACCAGGGCCAGGATCGCCAGCGGCCAGCACAGCACGAACAACAGGCACCACACCCCCAGCGCAAGCAGTGTCTTCATCGTCGGTCTCCACCGGCATCGGGCGGCAATGCCCGCAGCCTCACGTTGCCGCTGCGCCGTCCGCGCGGCAAGCGGGATGCGACGAACGCCGACCCCGGCCGACGAAAGCAGGAATACGCCGATGAGCGGGTAGAGCCGAGCGTTGCTCGGCTGAACCGCCAGGATCGCCGCTTCGGTAGAGCCGAGCGTTGCTCGGCTGAACGGCCAGCATCGCCGCTTCGGTAGAGCCGAGCGTTGCTCGGCTGAACCGCCAGGATCGCCGCTTCGGTAGAGCCGAGCGTTGCTCGGCTGAACGGCCAGGATCGCCGGCCGCGAGAGCAGCCGACCAACGGTCGGCTCTACCCCGTTCCGGGGCCCAGGCGTACCGCCCCATCGCCAAGGCGTACCGCCCCATCGCCCAGGCGTACCGACCCATCGCCGGGCGTACCGACCAACGGCCGGTACGCAATCCGTTACAGGACCCGGGCCAACCACCGGTAGCACACGACCGTTGGTCGAGTGCCGCAGGTCATTCGAACGAACCCACCGAATCGTGCGACAGGTTGTCGAAGCGGGTGTACTCACCGAAGAACTTGAGCTTGCACGAGCCGGTCGGGCCGCCTCGGTGCTTGCCGATGATGATCTCGGCCAGGCCCTTGTCGGGCGAGTTTTCCTTGTTGTAATAGTCGTCGCGGTAGATGAACACGATCATGTCCGCGTCCTGCTCGATAGCGCCGGATTCGCGAAGGTCGGCCATCACCGGGCGCTTGTCGGTACGCGTTTCCAGCGAGCGGTTGAGCTGGGACAGCGCGATCACCGGCACGTTGAGTTCCTTGGCCAGGCCCTTCAACGAACGCGAGATTTCCGAGATTTCGGTCGCGCGGTTTTCGCTGTTGCCCGGCACGCTCATCAGCTGCAGGTAGTCGATCACGATCAGGCCCAGGTCGTGCTCGCGCTTGAGGCGGCGGCACTTGGAGCGCAGGATCTCCGGCGACACGCCCGGCGTGTCGTCGATGAAGATCTTGGTTTCCTTCAGCATCCGGATCGCACCGGTCACCCGGCTCCAGTCTTCGTCTTCCAGCTGGCCGGTACGCAGGCGCTGGGCGTTGATGCGGCCGTTGGAGGAAATCAGACGCATGGCCAGCTGCGAGGCTGACATTTCCATCGAGAACACCGCCACGCCCTTCTTGGACTTGATCGCCGCGTACTCGGCGATGTTCAGCGCGAAGGTGGTCTTGCCCATGGCCGGGCGCGCGGCCAGGATGATCAGGTCGGTTGGCTGCAGGCCGGAGGTCATCGCGTCGAAATCGGCGTAGCCGGTCGGCAGGCCGGTGATGTTGCCGCCGTTCTCGAAGCGGTTGCGCAGTTCTTCGAACGCGTCTTTCAACGCGCCGGGCATCGCCACGAAATCGGTGCGGCCACGCGCGCCCTGCTCGGCAATGGCGAACACCGACTTTTCCGCCGCCGACAGCAGTTCGCTGCTCTCGCGGCCTTCGGGCTGGAAGCCGTCGTTGACGATGTCGGTGCCCACCTGGATCAGCTGGCGCAGCACCGCCTTGTCACGCACGATTTCGGCGTAGGCGGCGATGTTGGCGGCCGACGGCGTGGTGCTGGCCAGTTCGATCAGGTAGGCGCCGTCAGCCACCAGTTCCATGCGGCCCTGCGACTCGAACCATTCGCCCAGGGTGACCGCATCGAACGGGCGGTCGCGCTCGGACAGCTCGCGGATCGCCCGGTAGATCATCTGGTGGTCGCGACGGTAGAAGTCGGTCTCGGTCAGCTGGTCGTTGATGCGGTCGTAGCTTTCCGGCGCCAGCATCAACCCGCCCAGCACCGCCTGTTCGGCCTCGATCGAATGCGGCGGCACGCGCAGCTGGTCGATCCGCGATTCATCGCGGTCGAAGCGGTCACCGCGGTCTTTGCGGTCGGAACGGAAGCCAGAGCGGGCGGACATGTGAAGGCGTACTTCCTGCGGTGCGGGGCGTGGGGCATGGTAGGCACGGCGCGCGCGCCGCAACCACGCACAACCCTGTGGATAAGCAGTGGATGAGCTGGGTATAACGGCGCTTGCCGGCCGATTGCGGCGGCAGCGCGTGGCGCACGACGCCGGGCCGTGCGCCGAACCGCATTATCGCAGAAGCACCCGGCTCAATGCTGACCGCCGTGGGTGGCGATCCAGGCGAGGAATTTGTCCACGAAGCCCTGCAGGAACGTGCGGGTACCTTCACTGGTGATGTGGCCCGCCTCGTCGATCAGGCCCTCCTTGAAATGCAGGAACACCTCCGGCTGGCCCAGCACCGGCATGTCCAGGTAGGCCAGCACGTTGCGCAGGTGCTGCTGGGCCAACGCGGTGCCGATCACGCCGATCGAAGCCCCGACCACCGCCGCTGGCTTGCCGGCGAAGGCGCTGTCGCCGTAGGGCCGCGAGCCCAGGTCGATGGCGTTCTTGAGCACGCCGGGAATGGAACGGTTGTACTCGGGGGTGACAAACAGCACCGCGTCGGCGTCACGGATCTGCTGCTTCAGGCGGACGCCCTGGGCCGGGTAGTCCTTGTCGAAATCCTGGTTGTAGAGCGGCAGGTCGCCGATCTCCACATGCTCGAAGCGCGCCTTGCCACCGGCCAGCTTCTCCAGCGCGTGGGCGAGCGCCTTGTTGTGCGAGCCCTTGCGCAGGCTGCCAACCAGTACCGCAATCTTCACGTCGGCCATGGGATGTCTCCGTTGGGGGAAAACCCCAGCCTAGGCGGGCGGCCCTTCGGTCATGGTGAAGGGGGGTAGAGCCACCCCATGGGTGGCTACCTTTCAACCCCGCATCATCGACACGTCAGCCACCCATGGGGTGGCTCTACCAGGGCGCCATGCGCACGTGGATGGCGCGCGCGTGCCGACCAACGGTCGGCAGCTACCCGCGCGGGACGGTGGCACGCACGTCGCGCCAATGCGCCTGCCAGGCCTGGAACATCAACACGTTCCACAGGTGCGTGTGCCACTTGCGCTCGCCCTGCTGGAACTGCTGCCACAGCGGCACCACCGCCTCGACGTTGAACACGCCCTCGGCAGCCAGTCGGGCCGGGTCCAGCAGTGCGTCGGCCCAGCTGCGCAGGTCGCCCTTGAGCCAGGCGCTGACCGGCGCGCCGAAGCCGCGCTTGGGCCGGTGGACCATGTCCTGCGGCACGTAACGGCCCAGCACCCGTTTCAGCAGGTACTTGCTCACCCCGTCGCGCTGCTTCATGCCCAGCGGCAGCGACCAGGCGAACTCGGCCACACGCCAGTCCAGCAGCGGCGCGCGCGCCTCCAGGCTCACCGCCATGCTGGTGCGGTCCACCTTGCACAGCAGGTCGTCGGGCAGGTAGGTGTTGAAGTCGGCCAGCATCATCGCGTCGGCCGGCGAGCCGGCGCCGTGCAACGGGTCCGCCAGGTCGTAGAAGCTGCCGGCCCCGCTGGCCCCCTTCACCGCCGCGACCGGGTCGCGCCAGCGCGAGATGCGGTTGCGGTACACATCGCCGATGCCGCGCGCGCCCGTCTCGGCCAGCAGCGCGGCCAGGCCGCCGGTGCGCGAGGCTTCGCCTTGGGTCTGCGAATGCGCTGCCATCCAGCGCCGCAGCGGTGCCGGCACCTTGCCCAGCATCGCCCAGTTGCGCAGCGCACGCTGGTACCGGCTGTAGCCGAAGAACAGCTCATCGCCGCCGTCGCCGGACAGCGCCACGGTGACCGATCCGCGCGCCAGCTTGGCCACCAGCGCGGTGGGCACCTGCGAGGCATCGGCAAACGGCTCGTCGAACATCGCCGGCAACTGCGGCACCACCGCCAGGGCATCCGCACCGCTGACATACAGCTCGGTGTGATCGGTGCCCAGGTGCTGCGCCAGCGCCTTGGCCAGCGGCGCTTCATCGTGGTCCGAGCCCTGGAAACCGATGCTGAAACTGTGGATCGGCGATGCCGACTGCGCCTGCATCAGCGCGGCCACCACCGACGAATCGGTGCCGCCGGACAGGAACACCCCCACCGGAACGTCGGCCACCATGCGCAGCGCCACCGCATCGCGCAGCACCGCGTCCAGCTGCGCTTCGGCCTCGTCATCGCTGCCCCGGAACGGCTGCGCCAGCGCCTGCTGCATGCGCTCGCGCGCATTCCAGAACGGCACCTGCTGTTGGTCCGGGCGGTGCGCCGCGGCACCGGCCGCTACGGCCGCCGCATCCAGCCGCAGCGCGCGGCCGGGCATCAGCTTGAAGCAGCGTTCGTGGATGCAGTGCGGGGCGGGAATGTAATCCAGCCGCAGCAGCAGGGTCAGCGCGTCGCGGTCGATGTCGTTGTCGAAGTGCGGGTGCTGCCACAGCGCCTTCAGCTCCGAGCCGAACACCAGCGCATCGCCGGCCCAGCCGTAGTACAGCGGCTTCTTGCCGACCCGGTCGCGGGCCAGCCACAGGCACTGCTCGGCGTGGTCCCACAGCGCGATGGCGAACATGCCGTTGGCGCGCTGCAGGGTCTCGTCCAGCCCCCAGGCCACGAACGCGGCCAGCAACACTTCGGTATCCGAATGGCCACGGAAGCGGTGCCCCAGCACTTCCAGCTCGGCGCGCAGGGCGGCGAAGTTGTACACCTCGCCGTTGTAGGCCAGCACGTAACGGCCGTCGTTGGACGCCATCGGCTGGTGCCCCAGCGGCGACAGGTCCAGGATGCTCAGCCGCCGGTGCGCCAGCGCGATGCCACGGCCGGCATCGGCCCACACCCCGCTGTCATCCGGGCCACGATGGACCAGCGCGTCGCCCATGCGGCGCGCCAAGCCTTCCAGTGCTGCCTGCTCCGCTACCGGAGCCGGCAACAGCATTCCTGCCAATCCACACATGCGTCAGAGATCCTGCGCCAGTACCCGGGCGGCGCTTACCAGCGCATTGTCGCTTGGAAGCACGCACATTGCTGCCCCCGCCAGCGGGGTGTAGGTATCGGCGCCGCAGACCCGCTGCAACGGCAGGTGGCCCAGCCCGGCCTCGACCAGCGCGGTGATGACGCCCTCGCCCACCCCGGCGCTGTGCCGGCCTTCGTCCACCACCAGCACCCGCTGGGCGTCGGCGGCCTGTTCGGCGATGAAGCCGGCATTGAGCGGCACCAGCCAGCGCAGGTCCACCACCCGCACCTGCCAGCCCAGTTCGGCCTGGATGGTGCGCGCCGCGCGCAGGCTCATCGGCACGCCATTGCCGTAGCTGAAGATCACCAGGTCGTTGGCCTCCCGCGCGTAGACCCGGCCCTCGCCCGGGCGCATGGTCTGGGTGGGCGATGGGTACGGGAACAGCCACTGGCCATCGCCAGGCTCGTACAGGTCCTTGGTCATGTACAGCGCGATCGGCTCAAGGAACACCGACACCCGGCCGTCCACCTGGGCCAGCGCGGCCAACGTACGCAGCATCATTGCCGCATCGTCGCCCCGCGACGGGCACCCCACCACCAGCCCGGGGATGTCGCGCAGCGCGGTGATCGAGTTGTCGTTGTGGAAGTGACCGCCAAAGCCCTTCTGGTAGCCCAGCCCGGCAATGCGTACCAGCATCGGGTTGCGGTACTGGTCGTTGGAGAAGAACTGCAGCGAACAGGCCTCGCCGCGCAGCTGGTCGGCGGCGTTGTGCAGGTAGGCCAGGTACTGGATCTCCGGGATCGGCAGCATGCCCAGGTTGGCCAGGCCCTGTGCCATGCCCAAGATCATGGTTTCATCCAGCAGCGTGTTGAACACCCGGCGCGGCCCGAACGCCTTGAGCAGGCCCTTGCTGACCGTGTACACCCCGCCCTTCTGCGCCACGTCCTCGCCGAACAGCAGCGTGGACGGGTACTTGGCCATCAGTTCGTGCAGGCCCTGGTTGATCTGGATGGCCAGATGCCGCGGCGGCAGCTGCTCGGGCAGCTGCGCCTCGCTGCCGAAGGCGGCCACGCGCGCCTGCGGATCGGCCACGCGTGCGGCTTCGGCCTGCACCGCCGCCGGCGAGTAGGGGGCCAGCGGTGCCATGATCTGCGCGAGCCCGTCCAGCTTGGGCCGGCGGTCGGCCTCTTCGGCGGCGGCGAAACACCGTGCACGCATCGCTTCGTAGCGTTGCAGCAGCTGCTCGGCGGTCAACCAGCCCGATGCAAGCGCAATGTCCGCCGAGCGCAGCAACGGGTCGGCCGCCTCGGCTGCGCACAGTTCCGGCAAGGGGCGCCACTCGATTTCGAAGTCGGTACCGGCGTGGCCCATCAGGCGCGTGGTGCGCAGGTGCAGGAAGGTGGGCCGCCGGGTGCGCCGGCAGTGCTCGAGCGCGCGTTGCACCTGACCGTGGCCGGTGGACAGGTCCAGGCCGTCGGCGAAGAAATAGTCCAGCCCCGGGCGCTGGCTGAAGGCCTGCGCGATCCAGCCGTCGGGCGTCTTCACCGAAATGCCGATGCCGTTGTCTTCGCACACGAACAGCACCGGCGCCGGCAGCCGCTGGTAGGCCGCCCAGGCCGCCGTGTTGAACGCGGTCTGCGCGGTGGCGTGGTTGGACGAGGCATCGCCAAAGGAGCAGATCACCACGCTGTCGTCGGGAATCGGCAGCGCGTGGCCGATGCGGCGCGCGCTTTCGATGGCCATCGCCGTGCCCAGTGCCTTGGGCAGGTGCGAGGCGATGGTGGAGGTCTGCGGCAGCACCCACAGCGGCTTGCTGCCCCACACCTTGTGCCGGCCGCCGCTCGCCGGGTCGTCACAGCTGGCAGCGAACGACAGCGCCGCGTCGAGCACCGGGTCCATGCCCGGCAGCTGACGGAAGCGTTCGGCCATGAACGCCCCGGAGCGGTAATGCAGGAACGCCGGATCGGTGTGCCGGGCCAGCCGCGCCACCAGCGCGTTGCCCTCGTGGCCGGACGAGCCGATGGTGTAGAAGACCTTGTTCTGAACGCGCAGCACGCGCGCCATCAGGTCAAGGTGGCGGCTGACCAGCTGCGACTCCAGCAGCGCGTCGAAGCCGGCGGCGTCGAGGGTGCTGCCGGGCAGGATCGGCGCGTCGGCGGCCGGACGCGGTGCGGGATCGCCCCGCCACTGCTGCACGAATTCAGTGAAGTTGGTATCGCAGATCTCAGCCCGGTTGAGGGCCTTCATGCGTGCGGGAATCGGATCGGGAACCACGGCAAACATCCATCAGCCTCCGTGACGCGCGGCCCAGGTGGCCACGCCGCGAGCATGGCCGCAACCTGCGCAGGTTGCCAAGCGCGGGTGCAGCATGCGCGGTCACGTACGGCGGCGGTGCTGCCATTGGTCGCGCGACTGGCCCCAGATCTCGATCGGCTTGCCGTCATGCGGCGGCGGCAACTCGCCCATGCGCAGCAGCGTGCTGCCGAGCTTGCGCGCCACGATCTTGGAGTTCTCGTTGGCCGCGTCGATGGTGTGGATCACCTCCTCCCAGCCCAGTGCGTTGAACGCCCAGTCGATGCTGGCCACCGCCGCTTCCGGGGCATAGCCCTTGCCCCAGCTTTCGCGGCGGATGCTCCAGCCCACTTCGGTGCCGGGCCAGTCCAGCGGCTGCCACGGGCCCATGCGGCCGACCCAGTCGCCGCTGCTTTTCTCGATCACCGAGAACATCGAAAAGCCGTACAGGTGCCAGCTGCCGGCCAGGCAGCTGAAGCTGCGCCACGCCTGCGACGGGGCCTGCACACCGCCGAGGTGCTGCATGACCTCCGGATCGGAGCAGAAGCGCAGGAAGGCGTCGAAATCCTCGGCGCGGGGTGGGCGCAGGATCAGGCGGTCGGTTTCCAGCTGCAGGTCGAAGATGCTCATTGCGATGGCCGTCGGAACACAGGCAGAGATCATCGCAGAAGGCCGGGCGGCGCGCTGTGGCGGCCCCCGCAAAACGCAACAGGCCGGACGACGCCGGCCTGTTGCTCGCACGATCCATCCGCGCGGAGTTACTGCTTGTTCGAATCCAGCGCGGCGGTCTGGGTGACCAGCTGGCCGTCGATGACCGGCAGGCGGTCGCTGCTCGGCTTGTTGTCCATCTTCACGGTCTTTTCCACGCCATCGTAGCGGTAGGTCACGTTGTAGCCGGTGACCGCGTTGTTGGTGCCCATCGGAATGCGGTTGCCCGGCTTGCTGGCCATGCGCATGGTGCCGGTGGTGCCATCTTCATTGCGGTAAGTGACGTTGTAGCCGGTGACCTTGGTCGACTCGGAGGTCGCCGTTTCGGTGTGGCACTGGCGCTCGGTGCGGTTGACCACGCGGCCACCCACGTGGCGCTTGTCGACCTGGTTGCCGATCAGGCCGCCGGCCACGGCACCGGCCGCGGTGGCGGCCTTCTTGCCGTTGCCGCCGCCCACCTGGTTGCCCAGCAGGCCGCCGATGACCGCACCGGCGACGGTGCCGCCGACGTTGCCATCGCGCTCGGGCAGGCGCTCCTGCACCACCACGTCCTGGCAGACTTCATGCGGGGTCTGGGTGGTGGAGGTCTGGCGCACCGGCTCGGTGCCGATCACGGTGGCGTAGGCCTTCTCTTTCTTGGTCAGCGGATCCACCTTGACGATGTCGGCGTATTCCAGCTTGCCGGCCTTATCTTCAATGGCAACAGCATCGGTGCGCGCACCGTCGTCGGCCAGCGGGGTGGTGTCCAGGGTCGGCCGGGTCTGCGTCGCGGCTACCGGATCGGCGGCGGACGAGCCACTCTTCATGAAAGCAGCGGTGGCGATGCCGCCGACAAGCAGCGCGCCAGCGGCGACCAAAGCAGTGGTAGTAGTACTTTTCATAACCGGCTCCCTGCGGACGATCCGCAACGTTCTTGAGCGGGATTCCAGCATGCGGTGCCTGAACGGAATCTCCACACGGCGTGCACGCCCCCCTTACCCATTCAGGTTCTGTGCCATTGCAGGCCGTGATAGCGTTTACAGCTTCTGTCGAGGAGCGCGTCATGGCCAATCCACTGTTGTTGCCGGTGCTGGAATGGGCACGCCGGCTGCGCTACCCCACCCTGTTCAAACTCACCGCGGGGCTGTTCGCGCTGACGCTGTTCATTCCCGATCCGGTGCCGTTCGTGGACGAGATCCTGCTGGGCCTGGGCACGCTGCTGCTGGCCAACTGGAAAAACCGAAGCGCCGCGCTGCCGCCGGTGCTGCCGGGCAAACGCCGCGCGTGACGCTGGTCGACAGCCATTGCCACCTGGATGTGGCCGAGTTCGATGCCGATCGTTCCGAGGTGATCGCCCGCGCCCGCGCCGCGGGCGTGCACACCCAGGTGGTGCCCGCGGTGACCGCGGCGAGCTGGCCAAAGCTCCGTGACACCTGCCGGCTGGCCGACGGCCTGTATCCGGCGTATGGCCTGCACCCGATGTTCCAGGACGCGCACCGGCCCGAGCACCTGGACGACCTGCGCGGTTGGATCGAACGCGAACGCCCGTGTGCGGTGGGCGAATGCGGGCTGGATTTCTTCGTCGAGGGGCTGGATGCGGACCTGCAGCAGCAGTACTTCGTGGGGCAGCTGCGGCTGGCCCGTGAGTTCGACCTGCCGGTGATCGTGCATGCACGCCGTGCGGTGGATGCGGTGATTGCCGCGATCAAGCAGGTGGGCGGGCTGCGCGGGGTGGTGCACAGTTTCCCGGGCAGCCCCGAGCAGGCGGCGCAGCTGCACAAGCTCGGGTTCCTGCTGGGCGTGGGCGGGCCACTGACCTACGACCGCGCCCAGCGCCTGCAGCGGCTGGTGGCGCAGATGCCGCTGGAGCAGCTGCTGCTGGAGACCGACGCGCCGGACCAGCCCGACGCCGGCATCCGCGGCGAGCGCAACGAACCGGCCCGGCTGCCGGTGATCCTGGAGACTGTCGCGCGACTGCGCGGCCAGCCGGCCGAGGACATCGCGGCGCAGACCACGGCGAATGCGAAGCGGTTGTTCGGGCTACCGTAACAGCACGCACCGCGCATGCGTGCCGGCGGTAGAGCCGACCGTTGGTCGGCTGCTCTTAACCGTACCAACCGATCGACCCAACGCAGGCCGCAATGCTCCGGGACGGATCGGTTGGCGGTGCCGGGTTTCCGGGCAGCTGACCAACGGTCAGCTCTACCGGCGGTAGAGCCGACCGTTGGTCGGCTGCTCTTGACCGTACCGACCGATCGACCCAACGCAGGCCGCAATGCGCCGGTACGGATCGGTTGGCGGTGGCGTCGGGTTTCCGGGCAGCTGACCAACGGTCAGCTCTACCGGCGGTAGAGCCGACCGTTGGTCGGCTGCTCTTAACCGTACCGACCGATCGACCCAACGCTGGGCCGCACTGCGCTGGGACGGATCGGTTGGCGGCGCCGGGTTTCCGGGCAGCTGACCAACGGTCAGCTCTACCGGCGGTAGAGCCGACCGTTGGTCGGCTGCTCTTAACCGTACCGACCGATCGACCCAACGTTGGGCAGCAATGTGCCGGGACGGATCGGTTGGCGGTGGCGTCCGGTTTCCTGGCAGCTGACCACCGGTCGGCTCTACGCGGGGGTGGCGCTCTTTTTGGGCTTCATCAGCATTTCCAGCGCTTTGCCCACGGCGGCGAAGGCGAAGGCGCCGGTGATGTGGGTGGCCGCGCCCAGGCCGGCGCCGCAGTCCAGCTTCAGTGCCGCGTCCGCGCCCAGGTTCGGGCGGATGCCGCACACGGTGCCGTCGGCCTGCGGGTACTTCACGTTCTCCAGCGAATACACCGCCGGCACGCCGAAGTAACGCGACGCGTTCTTCGGGAAATTGAAATCGCTGCGCAGCTTCTTGCGGATCAACGCCATCATCGCGTCGTGCTCGGTGCGCGATACATCGCGGATCCGCACCAGCGTCGGATCGGTGCGCCCGCCCGCCGCGCCCACGGTCAGGATCGGCAGCTTGCGCCGCCGGCACCACGCAATCGTCTCCACCTTGACCCGGAAACTGTCGCAGGCATCAATCACCAGATCGAAATCGCGGTCCAGCAGCTCCACCATGTTCGACACGGTCAGGAACGAGGCGATGGCATCGACCTGGATGTCCGGATTGATCGCCCGGCAACGCTCGGCCATCGCCTCGGCCTTGTTGCGGCCGTACTGACCGGCCAGGGCCGGCAGCTGACGGTTGGTGTTGGACACGCAGATGTCGTCGGCATCGATCAGGGTCAGGTGGCCCACCGCCGTGCGTGCCAGCGCTTCCACCACCCACGAGCCCACCCCGCCCATGCCGACCACCGCCACCCGGCGGGTCGACAGCAGGTCCACGGTGCCCACCCCATACAACCGGTCGATGCCGGCAAATCGCTCGCGCAGTACGTCGTTCATCGGCACATTTTACCGGCGCGCGAGCCCGCGGGAACGCCACATGGACAGGACGCACCGTAAGATCGACCGCAGCCACCCCAAAGGACGCCACTGCATGAGCCAGCCCGCCACGCCCCACCGCCCCTCCGCCGCCTACCGCTATCTGTTCGTCGGCGTGCTCGGCCTGGTGGTCGGACTCATCGCCACCGTCATGGTCTCGCGTGCCATCCAGGCCCGCCAGGACCCGTTCCCCGATGCCCTCATGCACGTCATGAACCGCCAGGTGCAGTTGTTGCAGGACGCCCAGGCACAGAACCGCTGCACCCTGGCCGACAGCGTGCCGCGCCTGCAGACCCTGCGCTCGCTGTCCAATGACGTGGACCTGGCCTTCCCCGGCCTCAAGGACAGCCAGGGCTTCCAGCAGCACGCCAGCGCGCTGCGCGCCACGCTCAACCAGGCCCTGGCCGCCCCGCCCACCGACTGCGTGGGCATGGGCCAGCTGGTCGAAAAGATCCAGAACGACTGCAAGGCCTGCCACCAGGATTTCCGCTGATTCATCTGGCAGCCACCCTTGGGGGGCGGGATTGGCGCGCTGTTCACGTATGACAGGACAGGATCTGCGGCATGCGCCCCAGACGCATTCGACCACCCCTCTGGCCAGGAGAACCACCATGAAGATCCAACTCATTGCTGCAGCCGCCGTCGCCACCGTCGCACTGGCCGGCTGTGCGACCACCTCGCCCGGCTATGGCAGCGGCGGTTACAACAACGGTTACGGCAACAACGGCGGCTACAACAACAACACCAACAACCGGTGCGCCGACTGCGGCATCGTGACCCGCATCAACCAGGTCGCCTCCGGGCGTACCGCGCCTTCGGCCACCGGCGCGATCCTGGGCGGCCTTGTCGGCGCGGTCGCTGGCCATGAGATCTCCGACCACACTGGCGGCAGCAAGGGCAACAAGAACATCGCCGCCGCCGCTGGCGCCGTGGGCGGCGCGCTGGCCGGCAACCAGATCCAGAAGAACGTCACCAGCGACACCTTCGACATCAGCGTGCGCATGGACGACGGCCGTACCGTGGTGGTCAACCAGCGCGACCTCGGCGGCATCCGCGAGAACACCTATGTCCGCGTCGTCAACGGCAAGGTGATCCTGCGCTGATTACGCCGGGCCCCGCCGCGACGTAAGAAAAGGGCCCGCGCAAGCGGGCCCTTTTCGTGTTTCATCCAGCTGACGTCGGTGTGCGCTTAGAGCGGCTTCACCTTGTCGGCCTGCAAGCCCTTCTGGCCGGTCACTACTTCGAACTCGACCGCCTGGCCTTCCTTGAGGCTCTTGAAGCCCTGGGACTCGATCGCGCGGAAATGCACGAACACGTCCTCGCCGCTTTCACGGCTGATGAAACCAAAACCCTTAGCGTCGTTGAACCACTTGACGGTGCCCTTCTCAGCCATCTCAGCTACTCCCTAACTGTCTGTCTTGTTGTTGGATACGCCCTGACAGGCGGCTGACAGCAAGGGGGAAGCGAGGTGCAACGATGCAGCGGATCAGAAGATCTACCATCATCAGGCCACGATCCACGGTGACCTTGCCAAGCTCAGCGAGTGCAACTTAACCCGAGCAAAACGAAAAATCAACTGTGAAAAGCTTTCACATGTCAACCCTATTTCCCAGACCATACCGGACAGCATGGACTATTCATTCATCTTCTACCTGGTAGCCGCCCTGCTGGTGCTGACCGGCATCGCAGGCATCATCCTGCCGGCCCTGCCCGGCATCCCGCTGGTATTCGCCGGCCTGCTGGTGGCCGCCTGGGCCGACGGCTTCGCCCATGTGGGCTGGGTGCCGCTGACCCTGCTCGGCATCCTGACCCTGCTCTCCTTCGCCGTGGACATCCTGGCCACCGTGGTCGGCGCGCAGCGGGTGGGGGCCAGCCGCAAGGCGCTGTGGGGCACCGTGCTGGGCAGCATCGCCGGGCTGTTCTTCATGCCGATCGGGCTGCTGGCCGGCCCGCTGCTGGGCGCCCTGGCGGGCGAGTACTGGCATACCCGCGAACTGGGCCGCTCGACCAAGGTGGGCTTTGCCACCTGGCTGGGCATCCTGCTCGGGGTGGCACTGAAAATGGCGCTGGTGGTGGCGATGCTGGGCCTGTTCGCCTTTGCCTGGTTCTTCTGACGGCCGCGCTTTTCACGCCCCGCGCACGGGTCTGCCCGGCATAAACCCTGCTGCGGGACGACGGTCGGCGCTGGCAGGATCGGCGGGCAACGGCCACACTGTTCCGGAAACCCCATTCATCTTTGCCACCTGGCCTGCTTTCATGACCTCTTCGCGCCCACGCTCCGCTCTGTTCACCGCCCTGGCCCTGGCCTCTGCCAGCCTGCCGCTGGCCGCACAGGAAGCGGCCCCCACCCCGGCCTCGCCGGAGGCGTGTGCGCTGGTGGATACCGACGCCGCGCGGCTGACCTGCTACGACAAACTGTTCGGCCACACCCGCGGGGTGACCGAGGCCGCCGATGCCGCCGCCGTTGCCGCGCAGCAGGCCCGTCGCGACGAACGCCAGGCCGCGCGCACGGCCGAGGCCGACGCCCCGGCAACGCAGCGCGCCAAGCAGCGGCTGGGCGAGCTGTTCAAGAGCGACGGGCATGAAGATGCACTGGCCAACGCGGGCAAGGGCTCGCTGCTGGACAGCCGTTGGGAGCTGGCGCAGGACTCCAAGCTGGGCGCGTTCCAGCTGCGTGCCTACAAGCCGGTGTACCTGCTGCCGGCGTTCTGGACCAGCGACAAGAACCAGACCCCGCAGTCGCCCAACCCGGCCAACACGGTCACCACGCCGCAGCTGCTGGACAGCAACGAGTTGAAGTTCCAGCTCAGCTTCAAGACCAAGGTGGTGGAGAACCTGTTCGGCGACAACGGCGACATCTGGGCCGGCTATACCCAGAGCTCGCGCTGGCAGGCGTACAACGCCGAGAACTCGCGCCCGTTCCGCGAAACCAACTACGAACCCGAAATGATGCTGCTGTTCCGCAACGGCTATTCAATCGGCGGCTGGCGCGGGCGCATGAGCGGGATCAGCATCAACCACATGTCCAACGGCCGCCCCGACCCCTTGTCGCGCAGCTGGAACCGGGTGATCGCCACGATCGGCCTGGACCGCGAAAACTGGGCACTGGTGCTGCGCCCGTGGTACCGCCTGCCGGAAGACCGCAAGGACGACAACAACCCGGATATCGAGGATTACATGGGCCGCGGCGACGCCACCCTGACCTGGAACCGGAATGGCCACGAAGTCTCGCTGATGGCGCGCCATTCGCTGCGCGGCGGCGACCGTTCGCACGGGGCGGTGCAGCTGGACTACGGCTTCCCGATCAGCAACCTGCTGCGCGGCCACGTGCAGGTGTTCGACGGCTATGGCGAGAGCATGATCGACTACAACCACAAGGCCACCTACATCGGCCTGGGCGTGTCGCTGCTGGAGTGGTACTGATGGCGGTGACGATCTGGCACAACCCGCGCTGCAGCAACTCGCGCGGGGCGTTGCAGATCCTGCATGAGCACGGCATCGAACCCACCGTCATCGCCTACCTGGACAGCCCGCCGGACGTGGCCACGCTGCAGTCGTTGGTCGCGGCGATGGGCACCGGCGCACGCGCCCTGCTGCGTACCAAGGAAGACGCGTATGCCGCGCTTGGCCTGGCCGATCCGACGCTGGACGACACGGCCCTGATCGCGGCGATGCACGCGCACCCGGCACTGATCAACCGGCCGATCGTGCGCACCCCGCGCGGCGTTCGGCTGTGCCGGCCGCCGGAAACGGTGCTGGAGATCCTGCCGGCCTGACGCCGGCCCGCGGTGGCTCAACCGCCGCAGCGGCTCACGCAGCGGTCGCGCTCTTCACCGCAGCGCAGCGCCGGCGAACGATTACGGCAGAAGTCGGCACTGGCCTGGCACGAGCGGCGCAGTTCCGGGTTGTCGATCTTGTCGCAGCGACCGTCGCGCTGGGTGGCCACCCCGGTGCCGCAGGTGTCGCTGCTGCCACTGCCCAGTGGGCTGGCCGAACAACTGTCGTACCGGCTCTGGCAGACCGCCATGCACTGGTTGGCGGCGGTCACCTCGCGCAGGCTGGGTGCCGGATAGGTATCGCCGCCGCTGCTGCACGCGGTCATCAACAGGGCCAGCAGTCCGCCGAACAGCATCCTTTGCATGGTATTGCTCCTTGGTGGCATCACCAAGAAGCGTATCAATTCTTCGCGCCGGTTGCCGGCATCGCCGGGTCACCGCCAGTCGGTGATGCCTTCGCGCCGGTACACCTCGATGAAGGCCGGGCGCGCCTTGAGCCGATCGGCGTAGGCCTTGAGCACCGGCCAGGTGTCGCTTGGCACGGGCATGTTGCGCGACCAGCGCAGCAACATCACCAGCATCAGGTCGACCACGCTCAGCTGCGCGCCGAGCATGTACGGGCCACCGGCCTGCAGGTGGTCGGACAGCCGCTGCCACGCGGCCTGCAGCCTTTCGCGGGCCATCTCGCGGGTAGCACCGGCGCTGTCCGGCCCGGCCATTTCATGGGCGTAGAACCAGGCGCGGTACGCCGGTTGCACGGTGTTGGCGCACCAGAACATCCAGCGGTACGCCTCGCCGCGCTCGGCAGTGCCCGGCGCCGGCAACAGACCCGCCTGCGGATGCAGGTCGGCCAGGTGCAGGGCAATCGCCGCCGCTTCGGTCAGGACCTGCCCATCCATCACCAGCGTGGGTACCACGCCTGCCGGATTGAGCGCCAGGTAGTCGTCGGACTTGTGCTGACGGGTCTCGAAATCGAGCAGGACCAGTTCGTGCTCGACACCCAGTTCGATCAGCAGCCAGTGCACCACCAGCGAGGCGGTGCTGGGGGAACCATACAAGGTGGTGGGCATGCGCGGCGCCTGTCAGGAGAAGCCTCCGATTATGCGCCGCCCGGCGGCCTGCGATGGATACAGATGCACGCCTGCGCATGGTGGCGCTGTGGCTGTTGCGCCGCGCCAGGCAGGCCTAGCATGCGCAGCACCTTTCCCCCGGAGTGCGGCGATGCCCGAGCTGTCCCACCTGCTGGCATTCGGCCTGATCTCGCTGGGCATGGTGCTCACCCCCGGGCCGAACATGATCTACCTGGTGTCGCGCTCGATCTGCCAGGGGCGCGCGGCCGGGCTGGTGTCGCTGGGCGGCATCGCGCTGGGGTTCCTGGTCTACCTGCTGTGCGCGGCGCTGGGCATCACCGCGTTGTTGATGGCCGTGCCGCATGCCTACGACGCCCTGCGTATCGCCGGAGCGCTGTACTTGCTGTACCTGGCGTGGCAGGCGCTGCGCCCAGGTGGGCCGTCGCCGTTCCAGCTGCGTGAACTGCCGCGCGACAGTCCGCGCCGGTTGTTTGCGATGGGTCTGTTTACCGCGCTGCTCAACCCGAAGATCGCGGTGATGTACCTGTCGCTGCTGCCGCAGTTCATCCAGCCCAGCGGCCACGGCAGCGTGATGGCGCAATCGGTGGTGCTGGGGCTGGTGCAGATTGCCAC
This sequence comes from Stenotrophomonas sp. GQ19, assembly GCF_059758695.1. Taxonomy (NCBI): domain Bacteria; kingdom Pseudomonadati; phylum Pseudomonadota; class Gammaproteobacteria; order Lysobacterales; family Lysobacteraceae; genus Stenotrophomonas; species Stenotrophomonas sp. GQ19. The sequence goes on from NZ_JCAXES010000003.1 coordinate 78,137, forward strand.
CAGCCTGGGCGTCAATGCGTTGATCGTGCTGGCCGCCGGCAGCATTGCGGCCTTCCTGGCGCGGCGGCCGCGCTGGCAGGCAATGCAGCGCGCGCTGATGGGCACGGTGCTGGGTGCGCTGGCGGTGCGGATGCTGGTGGACGTGCGGCGGTGAGGGGGCGCGCCGACCAACGGTCGGCGCCTACCGGGTTTGCCGCAATGAAAAACGGCGCCCTCGGGCGCCGTTTTTTCTGTCTGCGTGCCGACCAGGGCCGGCAGCCGCAGAGGTCAGGCCACCACCACCGGAATCTTGCCGATGCGGGCCTGCCATTCGCGCGGGCCGGTGATGTGCACCGATTCGCCGGTGGAATCCACCGCCACGGTCACCGGCATGTCCTGCACGGTGAACTCGTAGATCGCTTCCATGCCCAGGTCGGCGAAACCGACCACCTTGGCCGCCTTGATGGCCTTGGACACCAGGTAGGCCGAACCGCCGACCGCCATCAGGTAGGCCGACTTGTTGTCGCGGATCGCTTCGATCGCCGCCGGGCCGCGCTCGGCCTTGCCGACCATGCCCAGCAGGCCGGTCTGTTCCAGCACCTGGCGGGTGAACTTGTCCATGCGGGTAGCGGTGGTCGGACCGGCCGGACCCACTACTTCGTCGCGCACCGGATCGACCGGGCCCACGTAGTAGATGAAACGGCCCTTGAGGTCGACCGGCAGCGGCTCGCCCTTGTCCAGCATTTCCACGATGCGCTTGTGCGCGGCATCGCGGCCGGTGAGCAGCTTGCCGTTGAGCAGCAGGGTCTGGCCCGGCGTCCAGCTGGCCACGTCTTCGGGGGTGATCGTGTCGAGGTCGACACGGGTGCCCTTGGAGGCGTCGTAGGTGATCTGCGGCCAGTCTTCCAGCGACGGCGGATCCAGCATCACCGGGCCGCTGCCGTCCAGGGTGAAGTGCGCATGGCGGGTGGCCGCGCAGTTGGGGATCATCGCCACCGGCAGGTTGGCCGCGTGGGTCGGGAAGTCCTTGACCTTGATGTCCAGCACCGTGGTCAGGCCGCCCAGGCCCTGCGCACCGATACCCAGCGCATTGACCTTGTCGAACAGTTCCAGGCGCAGTTCTTCGGCGCGGTTGGAGGCGCCACGGGCCTTGAGCTCGTTGATGTCGATCGGCTCCATCAGCGATTCCTTGGCCAGCAGCATCGCCTTCTCGGCGGTGCCGCCGATGCCGATGCCGAGCATGCCCGGCGGGCACCAGCCAGCGCCCATGGTCGGCACGGTCTTGAGCACCCAGTCCACGATCGAGTCGGACGGGTTGAGCATGGCGAACTTGCTCTTGGCTTCCGACCCACCGCCCTTGGCGGCGACGATCACCTCGACATGGTCACCCGGCACCACCTTGACGTTGACCACGCCGGGGGTGTTGTCCTTGGTGTTGGTGCGCTTGCCGGCCGGGTCGGCCAGCACCGAGGCGCGCAGCTTGTTGTCCGGGTGGTTGTAGGCGCGGCGCACGCCTTCATTGGCCATGTCTTCCACGCCCATGGTGGCATCGTCCCAGCGGACGTTCATGCCGATTTCCAGGAACACGGTGACGATGCCGGTGTCCTGGCAGATCGGGCGGTGGCCTTCGGCGCACATCCGTGAATTGATCAGGATCTGGGCCATCGCTTCCTTCGCGGCCGGCGATTCCTCGCGCTCGTAGGCGGCGGCGAGGCTCTTGATGTAATCGACCGGGTGATAGTACGAAATGTACTGCAGCGCGTCGGCGATGGACTGGATGAGGTCTTCCTGCTTGATCGATGTCACGACTTGCTCGCTTGCTGGAGGCTGGCGGGGATTCAGCCCATCATTTTACCCCCCTGGCGCCGCCAAGGGGCATTGGCCGTGGTGCGACACCGGGCATCGCGCCGGCACGGCGTCTGCGGCACAGTGGCCCTGCCCCTGTCACAACCACGCCCCTGGCGGCGTCCTCCCGGCATGACCCCGACCGATACCTTCCAGACCCACCGCCCCCGCCTGTTTGCCCTGGCCTACCGCCTGCTGGGCAGCCGCAGCGACGCCGAGGACGTGGTCCAGGACGCCTGGCTGCGCTGGCAGGGGGCCGACATCGCCAGCATCCGCGACCCGGAAGGCTGGCTGGTGACCGCCACCACGCGCCTGGGCCTGGACCGCCTGCGGGCGCGGCGCAACGCCCGCATCGACTACGTGGGGCCGTGGCTGCCCGAGCCGCTGGAGATCGCCCTGGACCCGGATCCGCTGCACGACCCGGCCCAGCGCCATGCGCGGGCCGACGAGGTGTCGATGGCCTTCCTGGCCCTGCTGGAGCAGCTGGGGCCGGACGAGCGCGCCGCCTTCCTGCTCAAGGACGTGTTCGACTATGACTACCCCGACATCGCTCCCCTGCTCGACCACAGCCCGGCCAACTGCCGCCAGCTGGTCCATCGCGCCCGCCAACGCCTGCAGGCCGGCAAACCGCGCTTCGAGGTCAGCGCCGGGCAGCACCGCGACCTGCTGACCCGCTTCATGGATGCCTCCCAGCGCGGCGACCAGGCCGCGATCCTGTCGTTGCTGCATGCCAATGCGGAGATGGTGTCCGACGGCGGCGGCCGGGTCACCGCGGCCATCCGTCCGTTGCTCGGCGCCGAACGCATCGCCCAGCTGTACTGGGCGATCGCGCGGCGCAACGGGGCGCACCCGGCCCGGATCGGCTACGTGAACGGCGAGCCGGCCATCCTGCGTTTCCAGGGCGACCAACTGCATTCGGTCACGCTGGTCAGCATCGACGGCGATCGCATCGCACGGGTGCTGAGCGTGCTCAATCCAGAAAAACTCACCGCCCTTGTCACAGCGCGCGACGCGGGCGCGTCCTCCTGATGAAGACGGCCAACCGGGCCGTCATGGAGTCCACCATGTCCGCTTCTCCCCGCGTTCCCTATTTCCGCCTGGCCAACGAGGCCATCAAGGGCCTGCTGGCCACCAGCAAGGCCGTGCATGAGAGTTCGATCGACCCCACGTTGATGGAGCTGGTGTTCCTGCGCGTGTCGCAGATCAATGGCTGCGGCTACTGCATGGACATGCACGGCACGGCCCTGCGCAAGGGCGGCATCGAACCGCGCAAGCTGGACACGTTGCCGGCCTGGCACGAAAGCCGTTTCTTCGACGCCCGCGAACGCGCCGCGCTGGGCTGGGCCGAAGCACTGACCCGGCTGCCCGACGGCGCGCCCTCCGACGCGGCGTTCGAGGCACTGGCGCCGCACTTCGATGAAAAGGGCATCAGCGACCTGAGCGTCGGCGTGGCCGTGATCAACGCCTGGAACCGCCTGGGCGCGGGGCTGCTGCCGCCGCTGCCGTAACCCGGTAGTGCCGGCCGCTGGCCGGCTCCACGCACATCCATCCCCCGCGGTAGCGCCGGCCGCTGGCCGGCGCCACGGACATCCATCCCACCCGGTAGTGCCGGCCGCTGGCCGGCTCCACGGACATCCATCCCGCGCGGTAGTGCCGGCCGCTGGCCGGCTCCACGGACATCCATCCCGCGCGGTAGTGCCGGCCGCTGGCCGGCTCCACGGACATCCCCCCCCCCGCGCGGTGCCGGCCAGCGGCCGGCACTACCGTGCGATTGCCGTGCTGCGGTGTGCCGACCACCGGTCGGCACCTACCGGTTGGGATGGGTGCGCGCTTTGGTGGCGTGGCGTGCAACGCATTCATCCCTCCGCCACGGCGCGGGCGCGCACAATAGCGGCCATGCCTGCTTCCCCCGCTGCCGGTGCGCCCGGCCAGAAGAATCCCAGCCTGCGCGAACGCTTCCAGGCGATGCGCAACCTGCCCCCGTTCCTGCGCCAGGTGTGGCAGACCAGCCCCGGCCTGGCCAGCGCCAGCCTGGGCCTGCGCCTGATCCGTGCGTTGCTGCCGGTGGCAATGTTGTACGTGGGCAAATTGATCATCGACGCGGCGCTGCACCTGAGCCAGCACGAGGCCGGGTTCCCGCCGTTCGGCGAGGCGCTGTCCAGCGGCCTGCTCAATCCACTGCTGGGCCTGCTGGCGTTGGAGTTCGGCCTGGCGATCGTGTCCGACCTGCTGGGCCGCGCGGTGAACTACGCTGACAGCCTGCTCTCGGAACTGTTCACCAACGTCACCAGCGTGCGGCTGATGGAGCACGCCGCCGAGCTGGACCTGGAAGACTTCGAAGACCCCGACCTGCAGGACAAGCTGGACCGCGCGCGGCGCCAGACCATGGGCCGGATGAACCTGATGAGCCAGCTGTTCGGCCAGGTGCAGGACGCCATCACCGTGGCCAGCCTGGCGGTGGGCCTGCTGGTGTACGCGCCGTGGCTGATCCTGCTGCTGGCGGTCGCGCTGGTGCCGGCTTTCATCGGCGAATCGCACTTCAATGCGGCCGGCTACTCGCTTAATTTCCAGTGGACGCCCGAGCGCCGCCAGCTGGACTACCTGCGTCAGATCGGGGCCAGCGTGGAAACCGCCAAGGAGGTGAAGATCTTCAACCTCCACCGGTTCCTGATCGAGCGCTACAAGTTCCTGGCTGACAAGTTTTTCCACGCCAACCGCGCACTGGCCCGCAAGCGTGCGTTCTGGGGCACACTGCTGGCCGCGCTGGGCACGCTGGGCTACTACACCGCCTATGCCTACATCGCGTGGCGCACCGTGCGCGGCGACTTCTCCATCGGCGACCTCACCTTCCTGGCCGGCAGCTTCCTGCGCCTGCGCCAGCTGCTGGAAGGCCTGCTGATCGGGTTCTCGCAGGTGGCCGGCCAGGCGCTGTACCTGGACGACCTGTTCTCGTTCTTCCAGATCCAGCCGGAAATCCACTCGCGCACCGACGCGGTGGCGATTCCGCAACCGATCACCCAGGGCTTCGTGTTCGAGAACGTGGGCTTCCGCTACCCCGACGCCGAGTCGTGGGCCGTGCGCCACCTGGACTTCGAACTGCGTGCCGGCGAAGTGCTGGCCCTGGTGGGCGAGAACGGGGCCGGCAAGACCACCTTGGTAAAACTGCTGGCGCGCCTGTACGACCCCGACGAGGGCCGCATCCTGCTCGACGGGCGTGACCTGCGCGACTACGACCTGGACGACCTGCGTGCCAACATGGGCGTGATCTTCCAGGACTTCGTGCGCTACAACCTGAGCGCCGGCGAGAACATCGGCGTGGGCCTGGTGGAAGCGATGACCGACGATGCGCGGATCCGCGACGCGGCCCGCCGCGGCATGGCCGACGAGGTCATCAACGCCCTGCCCAACGGCTACGACCAGTTGATCGGCCGCCGCTTCAAACAGGGCGTGGACCTGTCCGGCGGGCAGTGGCAGAAGATCGCCATCGCGCGGGCCTACATGCGCGACGCCCAGGTGATGATCCTCGACGAACCCACCGCCGCACTGGATGCGCGCAGCGAGTTCGAGGTGTTCCAGCGTTTCAAGGAACTGTCCGACAACCGCACTGCCGTGCTGATCTCGCACCGCTTCTCCTCGGTGCGCATGGCCGACCGCATCCTGGTGCTGGCCGGCGGCCGGATCGAGGCCAGCGGCACCCACGCCGAGCTGATGACCCAGGGCGGCCGCTATGCCGAATTGTTCGAACTGCAGGCGGCGGGATACCGCTGACAGCCCCGTTCCACAGGCCTTCCCGGCCAGTCAATGAGAATTTATCTCATTTGAGATAAACTGGCCGGGACAAAACAGATCAGACCCCACCCCCATGTCTTCCGCTTTCGGCGCCGAAACGGTGCTTGAGGTCCGTCACTGGACCGACGCCTACTTCAGCTTCACCACGACCCGCGACAGCGGTTTCCGCTTCGAGAACGGCCAGTTCGTGATGATCGGCCTGGAAACCGAGACGCGGCCGCTGCTGCGTGCCTACTCGATCGCCAGCGCCAACTGGGAAGAGAACCTGGAGTTCTTCAGCATCAAGGTGCAGGACGGCCCGCTGACCTCACGCCTGCAGCACATCCAGCCCGGCGACAAGGTACTGGTTGGCAAGAAGCCCACCGGCACCCTGCTGATCAGCGACCTGCACCCGGGCAAGCACCTGTACCTGCTGGGTACCGGCACCGGCCTGGCGCCGTGGCTGTCGGTGATCAAGGACCCGGAAACCTACGAACGCTTCGACAAGGTGATCCTCACCCACGGCGTGCGTTACGAAAAGGACCTGGCCTACCGCGACCTGTTCGAGAAGGAACTGCGCGAGCACGAATTCCTCGGCGAGATGATCGGCGACAAGCTGCTGTATTACCCGGCCGTCACCCGTGAGGCGTTCCCCAACCAGGGCCGCCTGACCTCGCTGATGGAAAGCGGCGAGATGCAGAAGACCCTCGGCCTGCCGCCGCTGGACCCGGAAAACGACCGCGCCATGATCTGCGGCAGCCCGCAGATGCTGGCCGACCTGCGCACCGTACTGGACAGCCGTGGCTTCCAGACCTCCCCGCGCATCGGCACCCCGGGCCACTACGTCTTCGAGCGCGCGTTCGTCGAGAAGTAATCGCGGCGCCGGGCGCTGCCCGGCTCACCAACCTGCGCCACCCCGTAGAGCCGGGCTCTGCCCGGCTGATCGACCGACATGCACGCCAGCCGGGCAAAGCCCGGCTCTACGGGGCTGATCGACCAACCTGCGCCACCTCGTAGAGCCGGGCTCTGCCCGGCTGATCGACCGACCTGCTCGCCAGCCGGGCAGAGCCCGGCTCTACGGGGCTGATTCGCCAACCTGCGCGCCAGCCGGGCAGAGCCCGGCGCTACGGGGCTGATTGGCCGACCGCGGCCCTGCCGGGTAGAGCCGACCGTTGGTCGGCTACCGCGCCAACGATCGCATGCACGTTGGGCTATATTCCGCGTCAGCCCGGCAACGGTCGGGCCGGACCTGGAGCCGTGCCGATGATCAGGAAGATCCGTCCCGCCCTCGCCTGCCTGCTGCTCGGCATGAGCCTGGCCGCCAGCGCTGCGGCACCCGCAACGCCCTCACCGAACGCCGGCGATATCCCGCCGCAGATCCTCGGCAAGGACCGCCAGGGCAACGTGGTCGACCTGGCCAGCCAGCGCGGCAAGGTCGTCATCGTCACGTTCTGGGCATCGTGGTGCGGCCCATGCCGCAAAGAACTGCCGATCCTGGGCCAGCTGCAGAAGGTCATCGGACATGACGCGCTGCAGGTCTACGCGGTGAACCTGAAGGAACCGCGCGCCGATTTCGCCGCCATCGCCCGCAGCCGCAACGCCCCGCCGCTGGACTACATCCATGACGCCAAGGGCGTGGTCAGCGACCAGTACGGCATCCAGGCCATCCCGCACATGTTCATCATCGGCCACGACGGCAGCATCGCCCGCGTGCATCGCGGCTACTCCGAGCAGAGCCTGCCGAAAATCGTCGACGACATCCTCGCCCTCCTGCCCGAAGACGTGCGCAACCGCCAAGCCGGCGGCTGATTCCACCGCCGCGGTGTAGAGCCACGCCATGCGTGGCTGGAACGCTGGGCGAACCGGTAATGCGAGGAGCCGGCCAGCGGCCGGCACTACCGGGATCACGGAGCCGGGCAGAGCCCGGCGCTACGCCGGTGCCGCCTCGCTCCGGTGTTACGCCAGCGCCGCTTCGATGTCGTCGCGCAGGGACTCGGGCTTGTCGGTCGGCGCATAGCGCTGCAGCACCTGCCCGTCGCGGCCGACCAGGAACTTGCTGAAATTCCACTTGATCCCGCGCGTTCCCAACACCCCGGACTTCTCCGCCTTCAGCCACTGCCACAGCGGGTGCGCACCCTCGCCGTTGACCTCGACCTTGTCCGACAACGGGAAATCCACCGCGTAGGTCAGCGAACAGAAACTGCGGATCTCCTCGGCGTTGCCCGGCTCCTGGTGCCCGAACTGGTCGCACGGGAACCCGATCACCACCAGCCCGCGCGCCGCGTACTCCCGCCAGAGCGCCTCCAAGCCTTCGTACTGCGGGGTGAACCCGCACTTGCTGGCCACGTTCACCAACAGCAGCACCTTGCCCCGGTACTGCTCCAGCGCCTGCGGCTGCCCGGTGAGGTCCACGAACGAGAAATCAAAGGCGGTGGTCATGACCGAGCTCCTGGGCAAAAAAGCATCTTAGCGCCGTGGTGGGGATGAACGGGGCGACGGGCTGTGGGGTGGCGCTGACGCGGTGGGGTTGATGGGGAGCCGGCCAGCGGCCGGCACTACCGTCTGATTTGCCACTCAGCGATGCGCCGGCCAAGTGCCCTACGCACGCGGCAGACCCACCGCCGCGCCTTGCGCCCCGCGCTTTCAACATGCCTTTCGACACAAGCCCCACCCCGCCCCCCCGGGTTACCCTCGGGCACTTGTCTGACCGGAGAATTCCCCTTGACCACCCGTCTTGCCCTTGCCGTCGCCGTGACCCTCGGCCTGGCCCTGCCTGCCTATTCCGCCGTCGCCGCTGCCCCCGCCGCCGCGAACGCCCAGCAGGCCAACCCGTTCTTCGCCGACAGCCCGCTGCCGCTGCATTACCCGCAGTTCGACAAGATCAAGGACAGCGACTTCGCCCCCGCCTTCGACGCCGGCATGGCCCAGCAGCTCAAGGAAGTGGAGGCCATCGCCAACAACAAGGCCAAGCCTACCTTCGACAACACCCTCATCGCCCTGGAAAAGAGCGGTGACACCCTGGATCGCGCCACGACCGTCTTCTTCAGCCTGGTCGGCGCCGACACCAACGACACCCGCAAGAAGCTCCAGGCCGACTACTCGGCCAAGTTTGCCGCCCACAGCGATGCCATCGCCCTCAACGGCAAGCTGTTCGCCCGCATCCAGACCCTGTACGACACCCGCGCCCAGCTCGGCCTCGACGCCGAAGGCGTGCGCCTGGTCGAGAAGTATTACGAAAGCTACGTCCGCGCCGGCGCCAAGCTCAACGATGCCGACAAGACCAAGCTCAAGGCCATGAACGCCGAACTGGCCAACCTGGGCACCACGTTCAGCCAGAACGTGCAGAACGAAGTGAACGCCTCGGCGGTCGTCGTCGACGACGTCAAGCAGCTCGATGGCCTGTCGCCTGAGCAGATCGCCGCCGCCGCCGAAGCCGCCAAGGCCCGCAAGCTGGACGGCAAGTACGTCATCGCCCTGCTCAACACCACCGGCCAGCCGCCGCTGACCAACCTGCGCAACCGCGACCTGCGCCAGAAGATCTACGAAGCGTCCATCACCCGCGGCAGCCGCGGCGGCCAGTACGACAACACCGCCCTGGTCTCGCGCATCATGCAGCTGCGCGCCGACAAGGCCAAGCTGATGGGCTTTGCCAACTTCGCCGCCTACAACCTCACCAACCAGACCGCCAAGACCCCCGAAGCGGTCAACGCCATGCTCGGCCAGCTCGCCCCGGCAGCCGTCGCCAACGCCAAGCGCGAAGCGGCCGACCTGCAGGCCATGATCGACCAGGAACAGAAGGCCGCCGGCAAGCCCACCTTCAAGCTGGAAGCCTGGGATTGGGCGTTCTACAGCGAGAAGGTCCGCCAGGCCAAGTACAACTTCGACGAATCCCAGCTCAAGCCGTACTTCGAGCTGAAGAACGTGCTGGAAAACGGCGTGTTCTTCGCCGCCAACCAGGAATACGGCCTGACCTTCAAGCAGCGTACCGACCTGCCGGTCTACCACGACGACGTCACCGTCTATGACGTGTTCGATGCCGACGGCAGCCAGCTGGCGATCTTCATCTTCGACCCGTACGCACGCGCCTCCAAGCGCGGTGGCGCCTGGATGAACTCGTACGTGTCCCAGTCCGCGCTGACCGGCTTCAAGCCGGTGGTGGCCAACCACCTCAACATCCCCAAGCCGCCGGCGGGCCAGCAGACCCTGCTGACCTGGGATGAAGTGACCACCACCTTCCACGAGTTCGGCCACGCCCTGCACGGCATGTTCTCCAACGTGAAGTACCCCTACTTCTCCGGTACCGCCGTGCCGCGCGACTTCGTCGAGTTCCCCTCGCAGGTCAACGAAATGTGGTCGGACAACCCGGCCATCCTGAAGAACTACGCCAAGCACTACCAGAACGGCTCGGCCATGCCGCAGGCGCTGCTGGACAAGGTGATTGCCGCGGCCAAGTTCAACCAGGGCTTTGCCACCACCGAATACCTGGGCGCGGCCATGCTTGACCAGCGCTGGCACCAGATCGGCCCGGACCAGGTGCCGGCCGCCAAGGACGTGATGGCCTTCGAGCGCGCCGCGCTGGAGAAGGACGGCATCTACTACGCGCCGGTTCCGCCGCGCTACAAGACCCCGTACTTCAGCCACATCATGGGCGGCTACTCGGCCGGCTACTACGCCTACATCTGGTCCGAAGTGCTCGACGCCAACACCCAGAAGTGGTTCCGCGAGAACGGCGGCCTGAGCCGCAAGAATGGCGACCACTTCCGCAAGGCACTGCTGTCCAAGGGCGGCAGCGTGGACGCGATGCAGCTGTTCCAGGACTTCGCCGGGCACGCCCCGCAGATCGAGCCGCTGCTCGAAAAGCGTGGCCTGACCTCGGGTGACAGCAAGAAGTAAGCGTCCGCTCCATCGACGTGCACCAAGAAGAACGCCCGGTCGTGCCGGGCGTTCTTTTTTGGTTTTTCTGCCCATGGCGATACGGACGTGGCGGTAGGTACCAACCGTGGGTTGGTACGGCCCTCAATGCGCCTGCGGGTCGAACCAGGCTTCCCAGGTAAACGGTGCGGCGGCCATCGTGCGCGCCTGTTCGAACGCCGCCCTCGCCTGCGCCATGCGCCCGGTATTGAGCAACGCCACGCCGAGGTTGAAGGCCGCATGCCGATCGTCGCTGCCCAACGCCAATGCCCGCTGCAACACCTCACGCGCGTGGGCGTACTGCGCGCGGTCACAGGCGACGGCGCCGAGCGCGGTCAGCAGCAGCGCATCCTCACCGTGGGCGGACAGCGCGGCCTCCAGCGTGGCCGCGGCCGTTGCAAGTGCAGTGTCCGCATCGCGCGTGCCGGCGAACGCGGCCTCCACCTCGCTGCGGGCGCTCAGCAACGCGTGGACCACGGCGGGAGAAACGGCGTCATGCATGTAGTGCAATGCTAACGGGAAACACACCCGCCCGGCGATGCCCGGGCGGGATCAACGCGGCCGCCAGCGCTATGCCGGCGGCCGCAACCGCGCTCAGTTCGAGGCGGTGGTATAGGCGTAACCGAGCGGCGACCCTGCCTGGTCAACCTTCGCCTTCACCTTGAAGTGGAACGCCGGCAGGTTGGAGCCGCTCATCCGGCAGTTCTCGGTTTCGGTCACCTTGCAGGTGTACGCCTGCTCGGTCGGCTCGAAGCCCATGCCGATGTACATCTCCAGGTCCGGGTTGGTACGCAGCATGGTGGTGGTGTAACGGTTCGCCTTCGGCTTGATCACACCGGAAATGGTCTCACCTTCCATCAGCGTCACATTCATGCCCGCCGTGCGCGAGCCGCCCGGGGCGGTCTGCAGGTTCCAGGACAGGCACACCATATCGGACGGGTCGGTGCAGGCCACTTCTTCCACGTCGTAGGCCTTGCGCGCGGCCGACGCCTGGCTGGCCAGGGTGCAGGCGAGCAGCACCGCGATGGCGCTGGCGAAATGGGTTTTCTTGTTGCTCGTCATCTGTTGATCAACTTCACATGGGGGGGATGGATGCCATCGCGAACCACCACCGAACGGGCATGACGTGCAACGACGGCGCCCAGTGGGCCATGCGGTGGCGACGAGAATCTGCGAATCGAATCACGTATTTCCCGGTCCCACCGCGCAGCGTGTCGGCAAGACGTTGAACGCCCCGACCGCGTCATATCGTGATTCTTTTGGCCTATCGCAACTGAACGAATACAGTCCGACATTGACGCATCGTTGGGCCATACGCGACATCCATGGCGATCCCGTCAGTGCAGGAGCCATCTACGTCAGCGCGGCGCCACATACCCACCCGGCACCCCATGCGGCGACAGCACCAGCTGCCACAACTGCGCATGCCGACAGCGGAAGCTGGCCATCGATGCAGCCAGGTAGAAACGCCACATGCGCTTGAAGCGTTCGTCATAGCGCAGCGGGTCCAGCTGCGGCCACGCGTTCTCCACGTTCAACCGCCAGGCCTGCAGCGTGCGGTCGTAGTCGGTGCCGAAATTGTGCCAGTCCTCCAGCACGAACAGCCCTTCGAACGCGGCGGTGAGCTGGGCGGCCGAGGGCAGCATCGAATTGGGGAAGATGTAGCGCGCAATCCACGGATCGGTGCGGTGGCGCGACAGGTTGCCGCCGATGGTGTGCAGCAGGAACAACCCGTGCGGATGCAGGCAGCGCCGCGCCATCTCGACATACCCGCGGTAGTTCTTGTCGCCCACGTGCTCGAACATGCCCACCGAGAAGATCGCGTCGAAGGTCTCCTCGACGTCGTGGTAGTCCTGCAGGCGGATCTCGATCGGCAGCCCGGCGCACAGCTGGTGCGCGTACTCGGCCTGCTCCTGCGAAATGGTGATGCCCACGCCGGACACGCCGTAGCGTTCGGCGGCGAACTTCAACGCTTCGCCCCAGCCACAGCCGATATCCAGAACGTGCTGGCCCGGGCGCAATCCGAGTTTGCGGCAGATCAGGTCGAGCTTGGCTTCCTGCGCCCCGTCCAGGTCCTGCGCGTCGCGCCAGTAGCCGCAGCTGTAGACCAGGCGCTCGCCGAGCATGGCCTCGTACAGGTCATTGCCGAGGTCATAGTGGCGCTTGCCGACTTCGAAGCTGCCACTGCCCGCCTGCAGGTTGAACAGGCGCGCCTTGAGTCCATCGGCCACTTCGCGCCAGCTGTGCACGCGCTCGTCCAGGTGGGCCTGCATCAGGTGATACAGGAAGCCGTCCAGCGAGGCGGCGTCCCACTGGCCGTCCATGTAACTCTCGCCCAGACCGAGCGAGCCCTGGGCCATGACCCGCGTATGGAACTGCGGGTCATGCACGTGGATGTCGTGCGGCTGGTCACCGCCAACGGTAACCCCCGCCTCGTGCAGCAACAGCGTCACTCGTCGTTGCAGTCCCGCGTCCACATTGCCTCCGTCGGTCAGCCTCGGGCAAACAGCCCCGCGTAGGCGGTGCCGACGTGCGGCGCCAGCACGCTGGCCGGAACATCCACGGTCTGCGTGCCATCCGAGTACGGCCCCACCTGGTACGGCGGGAACACAAAGCGTACCGCGCTGATCTTGCCATCGGTACCGGTGAGCGGCTGGAACTGACTGAAGTTCTCCGCGCTCGGCTCGGTGCCGTCAGCGATCATCCGGCTGGCGCTGCGCAGCGATTCCTGCAGTTGGCCCGGGTCCATGTCTTCGCTGCTCAGGCGGGTGGCCACGCGCTCGCGCAGTTGGTCGCCGATGTAATCACTGACCGCCTTCCAGCCCTTGGCGTCGGCCACCAGCTTGTCGGCGGTGAGCATCTGCTGCTGCTCGGGCAACCACACAAAGCGCGCCACCAGCGGCTCGCCATGGGCACCGCCGGTGTAGCGGCTGCCATCGGCGCTGACCACCACAAGCTGCGGGGTTTCCAGCACTTTCTCGAAGCTCAGCGACAGCTCGTAGGGCATCGTCGGTTTGTCATTGCCGAGGCCATCCACGGCCTGCTGCAGCTCGCCGCGCGCCGCGCCGGCATAGTCGGACAGTGCCTTGGCCAGGCCCGGGTACCGCGCGATGTCGGTCGGGTAGCTGATACCCACCACGGCCTGCGGCGTGTTTTCGATCACGTCGCGCAGTTCCACCGGGGCCGCTGCGTCGGCAGGCGTCTCGATGTTGGCCGGCTGCGCTGCCGTGCTGCCATCGGCCGGTGGTGCGGCGGTATCGGCGGCGTCGCGCTTGCAGCCGGCCACCAGCACCAGGCCCACGGCCAGGGCCAACGCGCTGGCGCGCAGCGCGCGACGGTTTACTACGATGTTCATTGCAATCCCCTTGTTGAAACCCAGCATGTTGATCGGTCGTCCCTGAGACACTCCCTGCTGCCGTCAGCCGGCCAGCAGGTCGTCGTATTCCTCATGGCGTTGCATGAAGGCTTCGGCGTAGGCACACGCCGGCACCACCTTGTATTTGTGTTCGCGCGCATAGCGGAGCGCCACCTTGGTCAACTCCCCTGCGATGCCACGCCCCTCGATGGGTTCGGGCACCTCGGTGTGGGTGATGACCATGCGCTTCTGTCGTTTCAGCGACTTGATCTGGTAATCCAGCAGTGCCAGATGCCCTTGAACCCGGGCCTGGAACCGGTGGTTGGCCAGATCGTGCTCCACCTCGTATGCCAATCCGGGCGGGGTGACCGAAGCCATGGGCGGTGTCTCCTGCGGCAACTGACGCGATAGTGCGCAGCGTAGCGCCATGATCGCGTGAAGTCTGAACAGGGGCAAGCAACGACGTAGCGCGTCACATACCGCCCTAAAGGTCCGGCCATTCAAGCCGATATCGGTAACGGACAGGGCGTGAAAGCTGGCACGAGTTTTGCGACACCTGCCTACCCGATCGTGCTCCACAAGGAGGTCCACATGGACAACGCACCTACCTCCCCCGCCCCTGGCGATGCCGACAGCTCGCTGCTGGAAGGTCTGTTCCAGCTGGCCGTGAATGGCCAGACCCAGAGCTGGGAATTCGACCAGATCGACAACGAGGTGTATGCCCGCCTGCTCAGCGCCTATGGTGCGGAAGGCAAGAAGGCCGCGTAAGCGGCCTGGGTCACGACCAACGGTCGTGACCTTCCGCGAAACGGACCCCGAATGCGTCGCGACCCACGGTCGTGACATCCCCCGTGGCGGCATACCGCCCCGGTACGCGCGTCTCGATCAACGGCCGTGACCTGCCGTCGGCTGCCGGTGACCCCGGTCCCGGCAGGTACCGACCGCTGGTCGGTACCCCCGGCGGAGGCTCAGCCCAGCGGGCGGAAGCTGGGGTTGCTCAGCTCGCGCAGGAAATGCTCGAAGATCGCCGGGCGCATGGCCAGCAGGAAGATCACGCCGAACGCGGCACCGGCCAGGTGCGCGCTGTGGTTGATGCGGTCACCGCCCCGCTTGTCCATCCAGATGCTGTAGCCCACGTAGAACACCGCGTAGATGATCGCCGGGGCCGGGATGAAGAACACGTAGATCACGCTCCACGGGCTGAGCAGGATGAAGGCGAACAGCACCGCCGACACCGCGCCCGACGCGCCCAGGCTGAGGTAGTTCGGGTTCTTCTGGTTCTTCAGGTAGCTGGGCAGGATCGACACCACCAGCGCCGCCAGATAGAACGCCGGATAGGTCAGGTAGCTGCCGGTCAGGTTGATCATCAACGACTCGATCTGGCCGCCGAAGAAGAACAGCGTGATCATGTTGAACGCCAGATGCGCCAGGTCCGCATGGATGAACCCGTAGGTCACCAGGCGGTCGTACTGGCGATGGCGGTCCACCGCCGGCGGCCACAGGATCAGGCGGTCGCCGAGTTTGCGGTTCTTGAAGGCCATCCACGACACGATGGCGGTGATGGCGATCAACAGCAGATTGACGGGGGTCATGTCAGGGCTCAGGCCGTACGGTAGTTGTCGACCATACGATAGCGCCTGGCATACCAACCGAAGGCCAACGCCGCCACGAACGCGAAGCCGGCGAAGAAGAACATCAGGAACGCCGCCTGGCTCAGTCCGGTACTCGCGATCTGGTGGGTGACCGTGTCATTGCGCACCGCGGCGTTGGACAGCAGCACCCACAGGTTGCCGATGGTGGTGGTGAGGTTCCAGAAGCTCATCACCACGCCCTTCATCGCCTGCGGGGCCTGGCTGTAGGCAAACTCCAGGCCGGTGGCCGAGACCAGCACTTCGCCGAAGGTCAGCAGGGCGTAGGGCAGAATCTGCCAGAAGATGGACATGGCGTTGCCACCGTCCATCATCACCTGGATACCACCGATCGCTACCCAGGCAAGGCCACTGAAGGCGATACCAGCGGTCATCCGGCGCAGCGCGGTCGGCTCGAAGCCGAACCGGCGCAGGGTCGGGTACAGCACCAGATTGTTGAACGGGATGAGCAGCATCACCAGCGCAGGGTTCAACGCCTGCATCTGCGAGGCCGTGAACCAGCTCGGCATGACCATGTCCTTGCCCTGCAGGACCCAGGTCGAGGCCTTCTGGTCGAACAGCGAGAAGAACGGCGTGGTCAGCGCGAAGATCACCAGCACGCGCAGCACCGAGCGCACGCCCTCCACGGCCTCGGCCGGGTGCACCGCGCGGGCGCGGTCCAGCTGGAGCCAGGTACCGCCACCGATACCGGCCAGCAGCAGGACCAGCGCGATGCACAGGCAGATCACGATGCCCAGGCTGCCCACCAGACCCATCGAAGCCACGGCCAGCACCGCACCGAGAATGGCCAGGGTACGACCCGGACGGCCCTTGCCCGGCACCTGCGCGGTCAGCGCGGTACGCACCACGTTGCCGAACGAATGCGGATCCTTCGGCGGCAGGGGCACCAGCACATACCGCTTGCGGCCCATCCAGAACACGAGGGTGGCCACGAACATCAGGATGCCCGGGATGCCGAACGCCCAGGACGGACCGAGGTTCTTCAGCGCCAACGGGATCAGCAGCGAGGCGAACAGCGAGCCGAAGTTGATGATCCAGTAGAACGCTTCGAACACCACCTTGGCCAGATGCTTGTTGCTCTGGTCGAACTGGTCGCCCATGAACGACGCCACCAGCGGCTTGATGCCGCCGGCACCCAGCGCGATCAGGCCCAGACCGACGAAGAAGCCCTGGCGACTGTCCTCAAAGAAGGCCAGGCAGGCGTGACCGGCACAGTAGATCAGGCTGAACCACAGGATGGTGTGGTACTTGCCGAAGAACTTGTCGGCCAGCCAGCCACCGAGCAGCGGGAAGAAGTACACGCCGATCATGAAGCTGTGCATGATGTCCTTGGCCTCGGCCTCTCTCGCCGGGTCGAGCACTTCCTGCAGCAGCAGCGAAGTGATCAGGAACTGCACCAGGATGTTGCGCATCCCGTAGAAACTGAACCGTTCGCAGGCCTCGTTGCCAATGATGTACGGAATCTGGCGCGGCATTCTTCCCTTGCCTGCGCTGGCGGCTGCGATCGTGCTCATCCTATGGGGCTGTCCTGCGAATACGAAAGGGCGCGAGCTTACCGGAACCCCTACGCCCACGCACGCTGCGCTCCTACATGACAGCGCGCCACGGACATGGCAGGCAAACGCGTCAAATCGCGGCGGAAGTCACGAAGCGTCGACGGACAAAGCGTAAACTTATCGTTATGCGCATGATCTCCACTGCTGTCACGGGACGTTGGCCGGGCTGGTTGCTGCTCATGCTCTGGGCCGCCTCGGCGGCGCAGGTGCAGGCGCGCCAGGCCGACCCCGGTCCGCGCCTGCTCAAGGTGGCCACGCTGGAGCTGCCCACCCTGGACGAAGGGCAATGGGAGCAACGCCGCGACCAGGTGCTGCAGATGCTCGAGACACTGCAGCCGGACGTCATCGCGGTCCAGCGCGTCATGCAGGCGCAGGGCCGCAACCCGGCCTGCTGGCTGGCCACCCGGCTGCGCTACAGCTGCGATTTCGTCACCGCCGACCCGCCCAGCCAGACGCTTCGCCATGGCAGCGCCATGCTGACCCGGCTGCCGGTCAGCGAAGACGGCGTCACCCTGCTGCACCCGCCGGGGCAGTTCAGCGCGGCCGGGATGTTGCGGGTGAAGCTGCAGGAAGAGCTGATCAACATCTATGTGGCACGGCTGCGCCCGGACCCGGACGAACCGGAGGTACGCCGCCACCAGAGCAGCGACCTGATGACCTGGATCGGCGCCACGGCCGAAGGGCTGCCCTCGCTGATCGCCGGCGACTTCTCAGCCGACACCGCCGAACTGGTGCGCAGCGCCCCCGGTTTCCAGCCTGCGCGGCGCAACCCCGGCGAGCGGGTCGATCCACCCTCGGTGGCCGGCAGCGCGCGCGGCCATGGGCTGGACGTGCTGTTCCAGGTCAAGCATTTCGAGGGCATCGGCCAACAAGCGTTGAAGCTGCCCGCCGCCGACGGCACGGTGCCCGACAAGGGCGCGCTGCGGCTGGGGGTGATGGCCACGTTGCGGCTGCAGTCGCCGGTGCCCGCCAGCGCACCCTGATCCACCTGGCGCGGCGCCCCAAACGAAAACGGCCAGGCATTGCTGCCTGGCCGTTTTGTCATGCTACCGGCGGTATCGCTCAGGCGATCGCGGCCTGGTAACGACGCTCGACTTCGTTCCAGTCGACCACGTTGAAGAACGCGCCGATGTATTCCGGGCGACGGTTCTGGTACTTCAGGTAGTAGGCGTGTTCCCAGACGTCCAGCGCCAGGATCGGCGTGTTGCCGTCCATCAGCGGGCTGTCCTGGTTGGCGCTGCTTTCCACCACCACCTTCTTGTCGGGGGTGACGCTCAGCCATGCCCAGCCGCTGCCGAAGCGGGTCAGTGCGGCCTTGGTGAAGGCTTCCTTGAACTTCTCGAAGCCACCCAGCTGCGACTCGATGGCCTTGCCCACGTCGCCCACCGGTGCGCCGCCGCCGTTGGGCGACATCACGGTCCAGAACAGGCTGTGGTTGGCGTGGCCGCCACCGTTGTTGCGCACCGGACCCTGCAGGTTCTCCGGCAGCGACTTGGTCTTCTTGACCAGTTCTTCGATCGGCAGGTCGGCGAACTCGGTGCCTTCCAGCGCGGCGTTGACGTTGTTGATGTAGGTCTGGTGGTGCTTGGTGTGATGGATTTCCATCGTGGCCGCGTCGATATTCGGCTCAAGTGCGTCGTAGGCGTAGGACAGCTTGGGGAGGGTATAGGCCATGTGGTTCTCCTGGTAGCTCACTCACCCGGCGAAGACCGGGCGTTGCGCTGACGATGATGGGGATGGCCGACAAGCTTACCAAGGCCCATGTAAAGGAAACTTGGTCCTGCGCATGCCGGTTCTACACACGGTGTTACGCACCGGTGACGGCAACGCGCGGCGCGGCGGCGCTGTTCGGCTGCGCCTCATCGCCGGATACGCGCTTGGCGGTACAGTAGCGGCTGTCTTCCCTGGCCCGCCCTGCCCCATGCGCAAGCCCCTTCTGTTGCTGCTCGCCATTGTGCTGCTGATCGGCGGCCTGGCCGCGGTCAAGCTGATGCAGCGTCCGCCGCCGCCGCAGTTCGCCCCTTCGTTGTCGCAACCGATCGAGGCCGCACCGGCGGCTGCAGCGGCGCGCACGCCCGCACACGACCCGCTGCCCCCGTTCCTGCCGGCCGAGGCGCGCGCCACCATCGCGCTGATCCAGCGCGGCGGCCCGTTCCCGCACCGCCAGGACGGCAGCGTGTTCGGGAACCGCGAGCAGCGCCTGCCGCCGCGTCCACGCGGCTACTACCACGAGTACACCGTCGACACCCCCGGTGCCGGCAATCGCGGTGCGCGTCGCATCGTCACCGGCGGCACCCCGCCCACCGGCTGGTTCTACACCGACGACCACTACGAAACATTCCGCAGTTTTGATGTACCACCGGCCGGGAGCTGGCAATGAACCACGACGCATTCGAATTGGGCCTGCACGACATCAACAACGCCGGCGTGTACGCCATCGGCAACGGCGACGTGGGCCCGCTGTCGGCGGCGATGCGCGATGCCGGCCTGCGCGTGGTCCAGATCGACCTGGACGGCTGCCAGGACAAGCGCACGCTGCTCATGCGGCTGGCTGCGCGCCTGGATTTCCCGACCGGCTTCGGCGGCAACTGGGATGCACTGACGGACAACCTGCGCGATCTGGCCTGGCTGCCGGCCAACGGCTATGCGCTGCTCTTCAATGATGCCGATGCACTGCGCGCGCAGGCTGGCGCCGACTTCGACACGCTGCTGGAGGTGCTCGACGAAGCCAGCCGCTTCTGGAGCGAAAGCAACGTACCGTTCTGGGCGTTCGTGGCGCTGCAGGATGCAGACGTGGAACTGGACGCGGACCCCGCGCCGTAACCCGCACCCGGGTAGAGCCACGCCATGCGTGGCTGTGATGCGCCGTGACGCCTGACCCGGGCGGCAGCCACCCATGGGGTGGCTCTACCCGCCGATGAGAGGGGCAGCCACCCATGGGGTGGCTCTACCCGCCGATGAGAGGGGCAGCCACCCATGGGGTGGCTCTACCCGCCGCTGAGGCTGCGCCTCAGCGGCTGCCGTTGTCGTCCTGCAGCTCTTTCTTGAACGGAATATCCGGCGGCGGGCGCGCCACGGCCGGCTGGTCCTGCATGTTCGGATCGCTCAGGCCACAGCCGCCGCCGAACTGGAGGATGGACACCACGCACGAGATCGACGAGCTGGTGCCCGGGATCGGGATCTCCACCGACTTGATGCCCTTGCGCACCCACTCGGCGAGCAACGATTCGTTGGGCGCCCAGTATTTCTCGAACGAGGTCGGGGTGTAGTCGTACGGCGGCCGCTTGAGCCACGTGCCGGACTGGGCGATACGCTCCTTGGTCCAGCCGTCCTTGTCGCCACCGGGTGCGCCGCGCTCGGCCGCGCCCTTTCCGTCCTGGCCGGCCACGCGCACGCTGCCGTCCGCATTGAACAGGCTGCCACCACTGGCGCCGGTCGCGCTCACCGCGCGGCCGTTGAGGTCACGGTCCTGCGGGTGGTTGGCGGCCGCCCAGTCGTCACCGCGACGCGACGCGGCCCAGTTGCCTGGATCCGCAGCCGGCTTGGCCGGCGACGGACTCGGCGTGGCCGGGGCGGTGCTCGTGGCGCTGTTGGTGCTGGGCGCAGGAGTGGAACGCGGCGCGGTCGCCGTGGATGCGCTGGCCGGGGCGGTGGTGGGGGTCGGCGGCGCCGGGCGCGGGGTGGCATTGGGTACCGCCCGTTCGCGCACGGCGACCTGCGCCGGCGATGGTGCCGGGACGCTCAGGTCGCGCTGCGGCACGCGCGCCACTGCCACCGGGGGCGTCAGCAACGGCTGCACCTGGCGCTCGCGCACCTGTACCTCACGCTGCGGCAGCGGCACATCCACGCGCGGGCCGGGCACCACCACAGGCGGGGCCGGCGCCTCGACCACGCTGACCTCGCGCTCGCGCACCGTCAGCTCGGGCGTGCGCAGCTGCGGCTCGGTGGGGCGCGGCATCGCCACGTTGGCACGCGGCGACGGGGCCTCCACGGTGGCAACCGTGCGCTCACGCACCGCGATGTCCTGCGGATCGCGCGGTACCACGCGCACCTCGGTGCGCACCGCGCTGGGCGGTGGCACCACGAAATCGGTGGTGGCCTGCGCCACGTCGGTGGCCTGCAGCGGCTGTTCCGGGGTGGGCGTGGCGGGGCTGGGCGGCGCCGGCTGCGGCTCGCTGGCCGGCGGCGGGTTGGCACGCGGCTGCGGCGCGGACGCCGTGGCCGCCGCCGTCGGTTCGGCCTGCGGCGTCGGAGGCTGTGGCTGCGCGGTGTCCGGCGTCGCCTCGACCGGTGTCGGCGCGGGGGCCTGGCCACCATCGTCCTGCTGCGGCGTGCCACGCCCCACCAGCGACACCTGCACGCGGCCACTTTCGCCACCCTGCTCCGGCACCACCGGCGGCCGAATCAGCGCCACCCACAGCAGCAGCGCGGCAAACAGCACGTGCAGCAGCAGGCTGATCGTGGCCGAGCTCCAGCGCATCCAGCGCTGGTCGCGCGGGGCCGGTTCCCAGCCTTGCCACAGCAGGCGCCGCAGCGATTGCACGAACCCCAGCTGCGGCAGCCGCCCGGTGGACACCGGCAACGGGCGCCCGATCAGTACGGCAATGACCTCGCTGGAACGAAACGGACGCGGCAGCGGACTGAGCGCGCGCAGCCACAGGCCCCACCCGTAGGGAAGGCCCGTGGTTTTCTCAAGGATGCGGTTGTCCGGCTGGCGTGCCAGCAGCCAATCGAGGATGTCGTCGGCCCGGCGCAGTGGCACGCAGCGCGGTCAGGCGGCCGTGCCGCGCGGGATATACGGCGCGTCGCCACTGTCGTGGTCGGTCGCGTCGCGTACCGCGGTGATTCCGGGCACCCGGCCCATCAGGGTTTTTTCGATGCCCTGCTTGAGGGTCACATCGGCCATGCCGCAGCCCTGGCAGCCGCCGCCGAAGCGCAGCAGCACCACACCATCGGCGGACACTTCCTGCACCGCCACCTTGCCGCCGTGGGAGGCCAGCTGCGGGTTCACTTCGTTCTCCACCACCCAGCGCACGCGTTCGACCAGCGAATTGGCCTCGCCCGGGGCTTCGCCCTTGATCTTCGGCGCCTTGATGGTCAGCTGCTGGCTGCCGGTGGCGTTGCTGACGATGTCGATCTCGGCACCGTCGAGCCAGCCCACGCTGGGCGCATCCACGAACAGGGTGAAGCCATCGCAGTCCACCGCCCATTCGTCGCCGAGCAGTTGGGCAGGCTCGGCAAACTCCAGCCGGGCATCGGCGCGTGGGGTGCCCGCATCGACGGCGCTCAGGCGCACGCCCATGCCGGGCACGGCCTCACGCTCGATCAGCTTGCGGAAATAGGTTTGGGCGGTGTCGGATATCTGGATCATCGGGCTATTCTAGCGGCTTACATGTTATGCGCTCATTCGGTTTATACATTGGCCGGCGCATCGTTCAGTCATCTTGCTAGAACACTGGGAGTGGAGGATTTCATGGCCGACCTGATTCCGCTGGCGCGGGCGCACTGCGTGCCGCGCAAGGGCAGCGACCACAAGCTGGGCGAGGCCCGGGTGGCCGAACTGCTGGCCCAGGTGCCCGGCTGGGAGCTGGCCGAACACGGCCTGGCGCTCACCCGCACCTTCCGCTTCGACAACTACCACGGAACCATGGCGTTCGTGAACGCCCTGGCCTGGGTAGCCCACCGCGAAGACCACCACCCCGACCTGGGCGTGCATTACGACCGGGCCGTGGTGCGCTTTTCCACCCACGACGTGGGTGGCCTGAGCGAAAACGACTTCATCTGCGCAGCGAAGGCTTCGGCCCTGACGGAGTGACCCCATGAAACTGCAGTCCCTCGTGTTGTCCAGCATCGCCCTTGCCGCCCTCGCCGGCTGCAACAAGCCGGCCGAGCCCGCCACCCCGGTGGCCGCGCCGACCGAAGTGGCCGCCGTGAAGACCCCGCCGCCGCAGTACCCGTTCGAACTGGCCTGCCAGGGTATCGGCGGCACCAGCACCTTCAAGGTGGTGATCGCCGCCAACGGCAAGCCCGGCGAAGTGGCGCTGGTGAGCGGCAGCGGCAACGCCCAGCTCGACGCCCAGGCCAAGACGGCAGTGGAAGGCTGGGAGTTCAAGGCGGCCACCCGCGCCGGCCAGACGGTGTCCACCACCATCCAGGTACCGGTGAGCTTCAACCCGCCGCAGCCCAAGCCGGACGAGTGCTTCGCGGTGGAAGAGCGGCTTCGCCGCGGCGGTTGAGTCCGCCCTGATCCGAGGTCAGCCAGCGCCAGCCTCCCCTTACCGCGCCCCGGTGAACCCCACCGGGGCGCGTTGCACTTCTCCAAGGACGCTGTAGCGCATGCTCGAAATTTCCGCTGAAAATGTCTGGGTCGCGCTTGGCGTCACCCTGGCCGCCGGCCTGGCCACGGGCTTGGGCAGCCTGATGGTGCTGTTCTCGCGACGCCCCAACCCCCGGCTGCTGGCCTTCGGGCTGGCCTTTGCCGGCGGTGCGATGGTGTTCGTGTCGCTTACCGAGATCCTGAACAAGGCGATCGATTCGTTCACCCAGGCCTACGATGCCCGGCTGGGCTTCGCCTACGGCACGGCCGCGTTCCTGGCCGGGGTGCTGCTGATCGTGGTGATCGACCACCTGATCCCGAACCCGCACGAAAGCCTGGACAAGCAGGACCCGGTCTTCCGCGACAACAACAAGGCCTACATCAAGCGGGTGGGCCTGCTGACCGCGATCGCGATCACCGCGCACAACTTCCCCGAGGGCCTGGCCACGTTCTTTGCCACGCTGGAAAGCCCGTCGGTGGGCATGCCGCTGGCGTTCGCCATCGCCATCCACAACATTCCCGAAGGCATTGCCATCGCGGTGCCGGTGTATTTCGCCACCCAGAACAAGTGGTATGCCTTCGGCGCCAGCCTGCTGTCGGGCCTGGCCGAGCCGGTCGGCGCGGCCATCGGCTACTTCGCGCTGTCGGGCATGCTCAACCACGCCACGTTCGGCTGGGTGTTTGGCCTGATCTCGGGGGTGATGGTGTTCCTGGCCCTGGACGAGCTGCTGCCGGCGGCCAAGCGCTACGCCAAGGGCCACGAAACCGTGTACGGCCTGGTGGCCGGCATGGGCAGTCTGGCGATCAGCCTGGTGTTGTTCAAGTGGTGAGGCCGGGGCCATAACCCGATAACGCGGGCCCGGTAGTGCCGGCCGCTGGCCGGCTCCTCCACATGCCGATCGACACGGTGCAGAGCCGGCCAGCGGCCGGCACTACCGATACGTGTCGATCGACACGGTGCAGAGCCGGCCAGCGGCCGGCACTACCGACACATGTCGATCGACACGGTGCAGAGCCGGCCAGCGGCCGGCACTACCGATGCGGGCGGGGGTAGCCGGGCAGATCCGGCTTTACTTCAACCGGTTCAGTACCTCGGTCAGCTCGTCGGCCAGCGGCGCGTTGAGCAGGTACGGGGTCTTGCCGGCGTCCAGGGCGAACTCCAGCGAGGCGGCGTGCAGGAACAGGCGCTTGAGCCCGATCTGGTCACGAAGCCGCTTGTTGACGTCCGGATCGCCGTACTTGTCGTCACCGGCCACCGGATGGCCCAGATGCTGGGCATGCACGCGGATCTGGTGGGTGCGGCCGGTTTCGATGCGGACCTCGCAGTACGAATGCCCGCCCTTGCGCTCCAGCACCTTGAAGTGGCTGATCGACTCTTTGCCGATGGGGTTGACCTGCACATGGCGCTCCCCGCCCTGGCGCAGCCCCACATGCAACGGCGCATCCACCGTCATGGTGCCATCGGGCATGCGCCCGACCAGCAACGTCAGGTAGTGCTTGCGGATGCCCGAACCGTGGTCTTCGCGCAGCAGCGCCTGCAGCTCGCTCAGCGCCGAACGCTTCTTGGCCACGATCAGCAGGCCCGACGTGTCGCGGTCCAACCGGTGTACCAGTTCCAGGGTCTTGCCGGGGCGCAGCGCACGCAGCGTCTCGATCGCGCCGAAGCTGATTCCGCTGCCGCCGTGGCTGGCCACGCCGGACGGTTTGTTCAGCGCCAGCAGCCGATCGTCTTCGAACACGATGGCATCTTCCAGCCGTTTCATGAACGCGGCCGGCGGACCGGCCTTGTCGCCTTCCTCGGTGAGACGAACCGGCGGTACCCGGACCTCGTCGCCCGGCTCCAGCTTGCGCTCGGCCTTGGCACGGCCGCCGTTGACCCGGACCTGGCCGCTGCGCACCAGCTTGTAGATCAGGCTGCGTGGCGCACCCTTGAGCTGGCCGAGCAGGAAGTTGTCCAGGCGCTGCCCGGCGCGGTCGGCCGGGACGGTGATGATACGTACGCTGGTCATGGCTTCAGCGGCTTTGGGGGTGGGCTCGGTAACGGTCATTGGCCTTTTATTCTGTTACACTCGGCATGCGAGATAAGGGATTGATTTCGTTGGAAGTTGCTCTGGGCCAGAAGCCCGACTTCCCGCGATTCCGGCACAGTGCGCAGCCACCGCCCCCGGGGCGGCCATGTTAGCGGCTCACCGGCGGTCCCGGCCATCGCCGGATGCCTGACAAGCGTCTGTGCTGAAAAACATGTCCCTGTGGCGCTCCAGCCTGGCTGACAGCTGCCTCCGGCCCGTAACACCCAAACCAAAACAAATGAAGCGCTCCCGCGGGCTGCCGTGGTGTTGTAGCGCTGGAAACCCAAGCCGCCCTCCCCGCGCCTGCGCGATGGGCGTCGAAGCGTGACCAGAAGCGAAACCCCATGGTGTTCCGCGCGGTAGCAGCGCGCGAGGAACCCAACAATGAAGCGAATGCTGATCAATGCCACGCAGGCTGAAGAGCTGAGGGTAGCCATCGTGGATGGCCAGACGCTGTACGACATCGACATCGAACAGCCGTCCAAGGAACAGAAGAAGTCGAACATCTACAAGGGTCGCATCACGCGCCTTGAACCGTCGCTGGAAGCGGCCTTCGTCGAATACGGCGGTGAACGCCACGGCTTCCTGCCGCTGAAGGAAATCTCGCGCGATTACTTCGCCGCGGGCGTGGACCACAACAAGGCCGGCATCCGCGAACTGCTGCGTGAAGGCCAGGAAGTGGTTGTCCAGGTCGACAAGGAAGAGCGTGGCAACAAGGGCGCCGCCCTGACCACGTTCATCTCCCTGGCCGGCCGCTACATGGTCCTGATGCCGAACTCGCCCACCGCCGGTGGCGTGTCGCGTCGCATCGAGGGTGAAGACCGCGCCGCGCTGAAGGAAGCGCTGGACAAGCTGGACATCCCCGACGACATGGGCGTGATCATCCGCACCGCCGGCGTCGGCCGCGATGCCGAAGAGCTGCAGTGGGATCTGGATTACCTGCTGCAGGTGTGGAAGTCGATC
Source organism: Stenotrophomonas sp. GQ19 (assembly GCF_059758695.1). Lineage (NCBI taxonomy): Bacteria > Pseudomonadati > Pseudomonadota > Gammaproteobacteria > Lysobacterales > Lysobacteraceae > Stenotrophomonas > Stenotrophomonas sp. GQ19. The sequence goes on from NZ_JCAXES010000003.1 coordinate 104,548, forward strand.
GCCGAAGCGGCGCTGACCAAGCCGGCCTCCTTCCTGATCTACCAGGAATCGCGCCTGATCGTGCGCGCCCTGCGTGACTACCTGCGCGCCGACGTCGGCGAGATCCTGGTGGACACCCAGGAACTGTACGAGACCGCCCGCGAGTTCATGCAGCAGGTGATGCCGCAGACCCTGCGCAAGCTCAAGCACTACACCGACGACATCCCGCTGTTCAACCGCTTCCAGATCGAATCGCAGATCGAAGGCGCGTATGAGCGCAACGTGCGCCTGCCGTCCGGCGGCTCGATCGTGGTCGACCAGACCGAAGCGCTGACCGCCATCGACGTCAACTCCTCGCGCGCCACCAAGGGCAGCGACATCGAGGACACCGCGTTCCAGACCAACCTGGAAGCGGCCGAAGAAGTGGCCCGCCAGCTGCGCCTGCGCGACCTGGGCGGCCTGGTGGTCATCGATTTCATCGACATGGCCTCCAACAAGCACCAGCGCGAAGTTGAAAACCGCCTGCAGAACGCGCTCAAGTACGACCGTGCGCGCGTGCAGCTGGGCCGCATCTCGCGCTTTGGCCTGATGGAAATGAGCCGCCAGCGCCTGCGCCCGAGCCTGGGTGAATCCAGCCAGATCGTGTGCCCGCGTTGCGACGGCCATGGCCGCATGCGCAGCGTCGAGTCGCTGTCGCTGTCGATCATCCGCGTGGCTGAAGAGCATGCGATGAAGGAGAACACCGGGCAGGTGCTGGTCCAGGCCCCGGTCGAGATCGCCAACTACCTGCTCAATGAAAAGCGCAGCGCCCTGCGCGAGATCGAACAGCGCCATGACGCGCCGATCGTGATCGTCGCCGACGAACAGCTGCACACCCCGCATTACGAAGTGACCCGCCTGCGCGACAACGAGCTGGGCGAAGAAAGCGGCAAGCCGAGCTACCAGCGCGGCACCCCGCGCAAGCTGCCGGTGCACGCCCTGACCAAGGCCCAGCTGAACATCCCGGTGGCCCCGGTGGTGACCCAGGTCAAGCACAGCCAGCCGGCGCCGATCCGCGAAGCCCCGGAACCGGAAGCCGCGCCCGCACCGGTCGCTGCCCCGGCCCCGGTGGCCGCACCGGCCGCCACCGGCGTGGTGGGCTGGCTCAAGCGCATCTTCGGTGGCGAACCGGCCCCGGCCGCTGCCCCGCCGGCGAACGCACGCCAGGCCCAGGACGGCAACCGCAACAACCGCAACAAGGATCGCAACAAGGACCGCACTGGCGGCCGCCGCGATGAACGTGGTGGCGAGCGCAACGGCAATGGCGGCGCACAGGCGCAGGGCCAGGGTCGTGGCAAGGACCGCGGTGAACGTGGCGAGCGTGGCGAACGCGGTGGCAAGAACGAGCGTCGCGACGAGCGCCGCCAGGACGTGGCCGCACCGGTGGCCGGCAATGCCGCGCAGGTGCAGGCACCGGGCCAGGCCAAGCCGCGTAACGAACAGCAGCCCAAGCAGCCGCGCAATGAGCAGCAGCCGAAGCTGAAGCAGAAGCAGAACCCGCAGCAGCCCAAGCAGCAGGGCGATGCCGACAAGGCCGTGGCCAGCGACAAGCCGGCACGCCAGCCGCAGGCCGATGCGCCGAAGCCGGGCAACACGACCGCGCCGGTTGCCGATGCGGCACTGGTGACCGCCGCTGCCGTGGGCGTGGCCGAGGCCGCCGCTCCGTACGCCGCCGCGCAGGACAGCGCGCAGACCGCGGCCGCCGTGGACGAGGCACAGGTCGCCACCGGCGAGAACGGTGAACAGACCGACGCCCCGGGCACCGGCGATGACGCCAATGGCGAAGGCGGCTCGCGCCGTCGTCGCGGCCGTCGCGGTGGCCGTCGTCGTCGTCGTGGCAATGGCGAGCAGGCTGCCGGCAGCGATGGTCTGAACGATGACGCCGGTCTGGATGATGACGGCGACAGCGACGACCAGGATGGCGACCAGGACGGTGGCGACACCGCCCAGGCCCCGCGTCCGGCGGCCGGCAATGGCCAGCCGCAGCCGGAGTTCGAGTTCGACGACGAAACCGCTGCTGCGCCCGCCGCCGCACCGGTCCAGGCGCCGCGCCCGGCACCCGTTGCTGCTCCGGTGGCCGCAGTTGCCGCCGCCGCACCGGTGGCCGTGGTCAGCAGCCCGGTCGTGACCGCCGGTCACAGCGAAGCCGCCCCGGTGGCCCCGCAGGCGCCGGCCGAGAAGCCCGCCCCGTCCTACACCGACCGCGTGCCGTTCGTGGAATCGCCGATGCCGGCACCGCCGATGGTCGACGCCGCCAAGCCGGTGCAGGCTGCGCCGGTGGTGGACGCGCCGAAGGTTGCTGACGCTGCCCCGGCTGTTGAAGCGCCGAAGGCTGCTGAGGCTGCCCCGGTTGCCGCCGCACCGAAGCCGGTTGAAGCCGCCCCGGTGGTTGATGCGCCGAAGGCTGCTGAAGCCGCTCCGGTTGCAGCCGCGCCGAAGGCTGCTGAAGCCGCCCCGGTGGTTGAAGCGCCGAAGGCTGCTGAAGTCGCTCCGGTTGCTGCCGCGCCGAAGGCTGTCGAAGCCGCCCCGGTCGTTGAAGCACCGAAGGCTGCGGAAGCCGCTCCGGTTGCTGCCGCGCCGAAGGCTGTTGAAGCAGCCCCGGTTGTCGACGCGCCGAAGCCGGTGGAAACCGCCCCCGTCGCCGTGACTGCCGATGCGGGCCAGGCCGGTCGCCCCGTGCAGTCGAGCATGCTCGATGCCGTCGACCCGACCCAGCCGGCACCGGAGAAGGCCGCACCGGCACCGGCCGCCCGCACCGAGGCCGCCCCGGCTGCCCCGGTCGTGCATAACGGCCAGCTGTTCGGCAATGCAGGCAGCGACACCCCCGCCAGCACCGACGCTGCCGCACAGGCTGCCCAGGCCGAAGCCCGCGATGACATCCCCACCGATGTCGCGCAGGCCGAAGAAGCTGGCAAGCCGGATCAGGACAAGCACGACAAGGCCTGATCCCGCGCCAGTGGGAACGTAGCAAACAGACAGCGGCCTTCGGGCCGCTGTCTGCGTTTGGGCCGCCGGTAGGCTGTGGCATGCTCGGCGCATGAATCGACGCCTTCGCCTTCGCCTCACGCCCTGCGCCGCGATGCTGGTGCTGCTGTCGGCCTGCCAACCCGACCCTGCGCCCCTCAGTGATGCGGCCATCGCCGTGCGCGATGCCGCGCCGGAAGACCTGTTCGTGGGCCGGCTGCAGAACGTGGACGTCGAACTGCTGGTGAAGGACTGCAAGGTCTTCCAGGTGGCGCGCGGACCCGAACAGGCGGTCGCCCTCACCGAAGTGCTGGCACCGCCGCCCTACCCGTTTTTCACCGACTGCCAGCGGCAATCGTTGCGCCACGAAGACGGCGCGGTGGTTGCGGTACTGGGGCGCATGGCGTTCGGCGCCGGCGGGTGCTGCGCCACCGGCGGCACCTGGCGCACGCGCGACGGCCAGACGTGGGAGAAGATCAGCGAGCACACCATCCCGTAGCGCAGGCGCAGGTACCCACCGTTGGTGGGTACACACATGCAGCGAAGGGGCAGCCACGCATGGCGTGGCTCCATCTCGCACTCAGGGCGTGGTGGCGGCCGGGCTGCCCGGGCTGGGCGCGAACTGCAGGCGCGTCCAAACACCGTAGTGGTCCGACGCCCAGCGCCCTTCGGCGTAAGGCTGGTCGAACAGGATCCGCGCCTCGCGCGCGAGCAGGCGGTCCTGCTGGAAGAAAATGTGGTCGATGCGCGACGGGGCTTCGTAGTAGTGCCGGTTGAGCGTGCTCACCTGGGCCAGCTCATTGTTGACGTGCACGCTGCCGAAGCTGTCGCCGTAGTGGTTGCGCAGCGCGCTCAGATCGCCCGCATCCACCAGCGCGTTGAAGTCACCGGCGATCACCACCGGCGCCGTGCCCGAGGTGGTCGCAATGAATTTCAACAGGTCGGCCACCTGCTCGCCGCGGATGCGGCTGCCGCTGTCATCGGAACGCTCGTTCAGATGCGTGGCATAGACGTTGACCGGCTGGCCGTCGACATCGATGCGCAGGTGCGCCACCGTGCGGTAGTCGCCCAGCGGTGCCAGCAGGTGATCATTGCGCGCCAGCACCGGGCGCCGGGTCAGCAGCGCATTGCCATAGCGTTTGAAGCGGCCGGGCGGATCGGTGGAGACGAACTGGTAGTCGTAGCCGAGCTTGCGCGCCAGCCACGCGGCCTGGTTGCGCACGTGCGGTTTCTGGATCACTTCCTGCAGGGCAATCGCATCGGGGCGCAGCGCCTGCAGTTCGCGCAGGATCACCTTGCGCCGCGCAGGCCAGTCTTCGCGGTCGTGGTGCAGGTTGAAGGTGACCATGCTCATGCCCGGCGCAGCGCTCGTCGACGGCGCGGGTGCCGGGGTGACGACGGCGACGGGTTCGGCAGCCAGGGCGACGCCGGCCAGCAAGGCCGCCGATGCCAGCAGCCCGGCCATGCCACGGCGAAGCCACGCGCGATAAAGATGCATGTCCATCACTGTGCCTTCCGCTCGGCGCGGCGCACCGACGACGGCACGTCGATCTCGACCCGCGCCGGCACCTGGGTGATGCGCAGCTCGCCGTTCACCCACTGCGCCGGTTCGCCGTTGACGGTGGTGTTACCGGGTTCGCCACTGTAGGGCCACGGCAGGACCACCCCGCCCTGCGGCGGCACGAGCCCGGCCGACAGGTCCAGCACCAACTGCTTGTCGCTGCGGCTGAGCGCGTAGCTCAGCTGACCGTTCGGGGTGCGCAGGCCCTTGATCGCCACGCCCTTCCCTTCCAGCCATCGCGTCGGCACGCCGGCCGCCAGCACCAGGCTGTCGTCGACGTCGCGGCTGTAGGCAAACATGTCCAGCGCCGAGCGCACGAAGTCCGAGGCAACCCAGGCATGCGGCAGGTCACCGACGAAGAACGGCTTGCGCGGCGTGTGCGAGACCACTTCGGCCCATTGGTTCCAGGCCTGCGGGGCACGGTCCTTGAAGAAGAACTCGGTGGCCTGCCAGGCGCGGTCGCGCCAGCCCAGGCGCACGAACGCGGCCACGTTGCGCCACTCGTACGGGGTGTAGTCCTTCCACTCGCGCTTGCCGTCGCGGCGTTCCTCGAACTGCTTCCAGTAACGCTCGAAGGTGTTGTCCAGGTACGGCTGCGGCAGACGGCCCTGCTCGCCGCCCGGGGCCAGCGCGATGGTGGTGGAGGTGGCGTCGAAGTCGCCCAGCTCGGCCGCGCCGGGCAGGTAGTCGATCTTGTGCAGGGCCACGGCGGCCAGCAGCGAGGCCTGCAGGTCGTCACGGAACTGGTCGCGCGACGCGCTGATCTGCATGGCGTCCACCTTGCCCAGCGTGCTGGCGATGGTGGCCGCGTCCTTGTAGCCGCGCAGCGCCCAGAAGTTGTCCCAGTACGAATGCATCGGCTTGGCCGAATAGCCTTCGTGGCTGATCGACACCGGCATCATCCCGTAGAAGGCGGGGTTGCGCGCGCGGTTCTCCTCGGTGCGCTCGCTCAGGCGCAGCTGTTCCATATAGGAGTAGGCGCCCTGCACGTGCGGCCACATCACCTCCAGGAAGGTGCTGTCACCGGTGTAGCGCCAGTACTCGGCGATGTTGAAGATCAACTCGCCGTGGCTGTCGTTTTCCGGCACCGGGTCGCTGCCGCGCGGATCGACGCAGCACGGCACCTTGCCATTGTCGAACTGGTGCGGGGCATACCAGGTGACGTACTCGCGCACCGCGTCGCTGCGGCCCATGCGCAGCAGGCCTTCGGAAATCATCGCGCCGTCGCGGATCCAGCTGCGCGAGTACGAGCGCGTGCCCGGCTGGATGCTCGGCCCGATCCGCGAGATCAACATGTGTGCCAGCGCGGTACGCAGGGTGTCGGCAAGCGGCTTGCCGGCGGCGGGCACCTGCAAGGTCACCTGGTCCAGCTTGGTCCGCCACATCGAGGCCACGGCCTGCTGGGCCTTGGCCGCATCGAAGTCCTTGGGCATGGTCCAGCTGCCGGTCTGCGGCAGCACGATGGCCACCTCGCGGCTCTGGCCCGGCTCCAGCCGCCAGCGGTACAGCAGCGCACCGCTGGCCAGCCCGGTCGGGTCGCGCACTTCGGTGGTGCCCGGCAGCTTGCCGCTGGCCAGGTGGACCACGTCCAGCTTGCCGTCGAAGGTGGTGGCAAACGTGCTGTCCGGGGCCTGCGCCGGGTACAGGCGCGGGCTGCCGTTGACCTCCACGTCGGTGGCTTCCACCGACAGGTTGTCGATCCGGCTGACGCCGCCGACGGTGTTGAGGAACTGCGTGGGCGGGTTCACCTGCCACGGCCGCACGGCCAGCGCCAGGGTGTAGTCGTGGGCCACTTTGTCGGGGTTGCGCAGCGTGTAGCGCCCCACCAGCTGCGCCTTGTCCGGGGTGCCCTGCACGAACCCGGTGACCTTCAACGCGGCCTTGTCGTGGCGCCAGTCGACGCTGGCGATGGGCAGGTAATCGTCCTGCAGCGACTGGCTGCTGGCCACGTCGGCCCAGCTCAGCAGCTGCTTGCCGTCCACCTGCACGAACGGCTCCACGCTGAAGCTGGCCTTGGCCACTTCCAGCGCGCCGTCCTCGCCGATCAACGCCTGTTCGCGGCCGCCGTCCAGGCCCAGCAGGGTCCAGTACGGCTGCTCGCCACTGAACCCGCGCGGCACCGAACCACGCGGCAGGTCGGCGCCTACCGAACGCACGAAATCGTTGGGGGTGGCCGCAAAATCGAGCGGCTTCAGGCTGATGTCACGAATGCCATAGCGCCAGCTCGGACCGCCCTTGAGGTCGAAGCGCAGGTAGCGCGCTTCGGTATCGGGCAGTGCCAGCCAGTCGCGGTCGCCGCCGCCGCCCACCACTTCGCGTACTTCCTTCCAGCTGCGTCCGTCCTGCGAGGTACGCACCACGTAGCGCGTGGCCTCCAGGCCCGGCAGCCACTGGATCACCGCACCGCCGAACTCGCGCACCTTGTGCAGGTCCAGGCTGATGGTCTGGTCGGCCACGCCACCGCTGATCCATACCGTGTCCGGCTTGCCATCGGCAATGCGGCTCTGCAGTGCGGTGGCGGTATCGGCGATCACCGACGGCGTCAGTGCCGAGGTATCCATCGGCGGCAGGCCCTGCAGGGTGAGGCGGTCAAAACAGACCGTGCCTTTGCCGCCGACCTTGCTGTAAATGGTGAACTCGACCGCGGCGCTGCGCGCCAGCGTGGGGTCCTTGCCCGGGCCCCAGGCCTTGTCGATCTGGCGCGCGCGGTACTGCACCGTGCTCCACGCCTTGGGGAAGGTGTAGCCGGGCCGGTTGACCCACCACACGTTGTCGCCGCTGGCGTCGATCAGCTTGAACTGCAGGTCGTTGGCCGGCGAGTCGCCGCGCAGCTGCAGGCCGAACTGGTAGTTGGCCGGGTACTCGATGCCCAGCTCGCGGCGGATGCCCACGTAACCGGACACATCGTGGAAGTCGTAGTCCACGCACAGCGCGCGCCCGCCGCCACTGCCGACCACGCTGCGCAGCGAGCCGCTGACCTGGTCGGACACGACCAGCTTCCAGGGCGTCATGTCGTCGAAACTGTCCAGCACCTTCGGTGCCGGCAACGGGGCCGGCGCGGCGGCCGGGGCCGCCAGCGACCACAACAGCCCAAGACCCAGACCCACCGCGACGACGGCATGTTTCACCCTTTGACACTCCCCAGCAGCAGACCTTGGATGTAGTAACGCTGCAATGCCAGGAACAGCAGCAGCACCGGAACCACCGTGACCACCGCGCCGGCCATCATCATTTCCACGTCCATGATGTGCTCGCGCGACAGGGTGGCCAGGGCGACCGGCAGAGTGTAGTGCTCCTGGTCGGTCAACACGATCAACGGCCACATGAAATCGTTCCAGGCGCCCATGAAGGTGAAGATCGACAGGGTGACCAGCACCGGCTTGAGCATCGGCAGCACGATCTGGAAGAAGATCCGCATCTCCCCTGCCCCGTCGATGCGCGCCGCTTCCAGCAGTTCATCGGGAATCGAGCGCGCGTACTGGCGCACCAGGAAGATGCCGAACACGCTGGCCAGCGCCGGCACGATCACCCCGCCGAAGCTGTTGACCAGGCCCAGCTGCTTCATCAGCAGGAACAGCGGCAGCATGGCCACCTGCGCCGGGATCACCAGCGCGGCCAGCAGCACCTGGAAGATGCGCTCGTGGCCGGCAAAACGCAGCTTGGCGAACGCATAGCCGGCCATGGTGTTGAGCAGCAGCGACCCCAGCGTGATCGCAAGGGACACGCCCAGGCTGTTGACGAAGTTGTTGCCCATGCCGGTGCGCGCGAACAGCTCGTGGTAGTTCGCGGTGGTCACCGAGGACGGCAGCAGCGGCGGCGGGAAATGCGCCGCCTCGCCGGTGGGCATGAACGACACCGACAGCATCCACAGCAGCGGCGCCAGGCTGACCAGCGCCAGTACCGTCAAGCCACCGTTGACCCACCATGCATGCCAGCGCGACTGACCGATTTCACGACTCATACCAACTGCCTCTTGCGGCCGAAACGCAGCATGACGCTGGTTACCGCCAGGATGATCAGGAACAGCAGGAACGCCACCGCGGAGGCGCGGCCCAGGTTCCACCACTTGAAGCCTTCTTCGAACATGAAATACAGCACGCTGACGGTGCTCTGCAGTGGGTCGCCACGGGTCATCACGTAGGGTTCGGCGAACAGCTGGAAGTAGCCGGACACGGTAATCACGCCCACCACCAGCAGCACCGGGCCGAGCATCGGCAGAGTGATGTGCAGGAACTGCTTCCAGCGCGAGGCGCCGTCGATGCGCGCGGCCTCGTACAGGTCATGCGGGATCGCCTGCAGGCCGGCCAGGAAGATCACCATGTTGTAGCCGAAGTTCTTCCACACCGCGAACAGCATGATGGTCGGCATGGCCCAGTTGGGATCGCCCAGCCAGTCGATCGGGTTGATCCCGATGTGGCCCAGACCGTAGTTCACCAGGCCGTAGCTGGTGTGGAACAGGTAACGCCAGATCACCGCCACCGCCACCAGGGTGGTGACTACCGGGGCGAACAATGCGGTACGGAACAGCGCCTTGAAACGCGCCGCCGGGGCGTTGAGCAGGATCGCCGCACCCAGCGATACGCCGATCGACATCGGCACGCCGACGATCACGAAGTAGGTGGTGTTCCACAGCGACTTCCAGAACATCGGGGTCTGCAGCAGGTCGATGTAGTTGCCCAGCCCGACAAAGCGCAGGTTGCCGCCGTCGGCCAGGGCGTACAGATCGAAATCGGTGATGCTCAGCGCCAGCGCCGAGAACACCGGCAGGCCGAAGAACACGCCGATCACCAGGATGGCCGGGCCGGCGAACAGCCAGCCGGCAAGCGAACGCTGCTTCATTGCGCCGCTCCCGTGGCCACCGCACTGGAATGCACGCCCGAACCGGCGGCCTTTTCCTGTGCATCGCGCTCATGCATCCAACGGCGCTTGGCGAGGACCTTGTCCACGCGCTTGTCCAGTTCCTTCACTGCCACATCCTGATCAAGGCCACCACGCACCACCTGTTCGGTGATGATCCGCATTTCCTGCACGATACGTTCCCACTCCAGCACCTTGGGCGTGGGCTTGACGCGTTCCAGCTGGTCGCGGAACGGCTGCGCCAGCGGGTCGTTGGCCAGCGAGGGATATTCCCAGGTGCTGCGTCGCGGCGGCAGGTCGCCGATGATGGAATGGAAACGCTCCTGGATCGCCGGGCGTGACAGGAACTCGATCAGCTTCCACGACGCTTCCTTCTGCTGCGAGGAACGGAAGATCACCAGGCTGGTGCCACCGGCGATACCGGCGCCCGGACCGTCCGGGCCCGGCAGTGCGGCGGTGCCCCACTTGCCTTCCAGTTCCTTGGGCTGCAGCTTCTTGAACTCACGGATGTTCCACGGGCCGGACAGGTAGAACACGTTGAACCCGCGGAAGAACTCATCCCACACGTTGGAGATCTGGGTTTCGGACATGCGCGGCGCCCAGCCCTGGGCGAACATGTTTTCGTAGAAGCCCAGGGTCTTGCGGAAGCCGGGGCTGCTGAAGTTGCCGCGGGTATCGGCATCGCGCAGCAGCGGGTCGGGCTGCTGCAACGCGAACGACAGCTGTTGCTCGAATTCGTTGATCGGCATCAGCACCGCGTAGCGCTTGGGGCCCTGCATCTTCTTGATGGCGGCCATCATCTCGTTCCACTCCGCCCAGGTGCGCGGGGGGTGGTCGTAGCCGGCCTGGGCCAGCAGGTCCTTGCGGTAGTACAGCAGGCGCGTGTCCACGTACCACGGCACGCCCACCAGCTCGTCATGCACCACGTTGGTGTCCCAGATGCCCTGGAAGTAGTCGGCCGGGTCCACCACCTTGGACTGCGCCACATACGGCTGCAGCGGCACCAGGGTGTTCAGTTCGGCGAACTCGGGGATCCAGGTGTTGCCCAGCTGGCACACATCGGGCAGGCCGTCGGCGGCGAACGCGGTGAGCAGCTTTTCGTGCGCGGCCGTCCACGGAATGTTCTGCACATCGACGTGGATGCCCGGGTTTTCCGCCTCGAACTCCTTGATCAGGCCGGTGACCACTTCGGCCTCGCGGCCCATCGCCCAGAATCGTACCGTCACCCCTTCCGGCTCTTTCCGGCAGGCACTCAACAACAGGCTGCCAACCAGCAGCAACACCAGGCTCAACCCCCGCTTCGGGCGCGACATCGATTGCACTGCTCTACTTCCCCTGCTGCTGGTTGCGGTTGGTGGTGGCATTGTTCTTCTGTTCCTGGGCGGCCGCCGCGCGCGATTCGGCAATGCCGACCGAGCGCGCCGACGCGGCTTTCTCGTCTTTCTGCAGCTCCATCGGCTGCTGCTCCCCTTCCGGGGTGAGCCAGCCGCCACTGAAACCGGCGCGCTCCAGACCCTTGCGGATGTGCACGTTCTTCTTCATCACGTCCCAGACGAAATCGTTCCGGTAGTTGGCGATCATCGTCAGGATCGGGCCCTGGTCGATGCCGATGTAATCGCTGGCCACCCAGCCGCGATCGGGCACCAGCCGACCGGTCTTGATCGGGATGTCGTAGTTGAAGCTGGGGTTGAACGAATCCAGGAACCCGTAGCTGGAATAGATGTAGTCGCCGTAGCGCTTGTGCATCTCTTCGGTGGCCGGGATCACTTCTTCCGGGGCGAACACCACCGAGGCGATGGCTGCGGTCGGGGCGATGGTGCCGTCATCGAAGTTCTCGCGCAGACCGGCGCCGCGCGAGGAGTAATGGCGGAACTGGCGCTGTTCGCCGCGGTATTCCTGCGTGGTGTTCTGCGGGCCATCGCTGGCGGTCAGGCCCCACACGTTCTCGCCGTAGTCCTTCCAGTTCATCGGGTTGGCGATGGCGTACTCGCGCTGGGCCAGCGCGGCCGAGCGGCTGTTGAGGAAGTAGGTGCTGCCACGCTCGCGCATGTAGGCATCCTGGATGTCGCGGAAGTCCACCCACACATGCGTGTACTGGTGCCCGAACAGCGGGCCGAAGGACAGGTATTCCTGGCCCTGGTACACGCCCCAGTCGTTGTCGTAGGTGCGCGTCCAGACCGTCCACGCGTCCGGGCTGACCGGGTGGGTCGGCGAGCCGAGCGCGAGGATGTAGACCATCATCGCCTCGTTGTAGCCCATCCAGTCGTGGTCGATGAAGCCGCTTTCGGGGAACCAGCCCATCGAGATCAGCGGCGCACGCTGCTGCAGCCACGGCCAGTCCACGCGCTTGTAGAGCGTGTCGGCAATCTCGCGGATCTCTTTTTCGCGGGCGTCGTCACCGCTGTAGTAGGACTGGGCAAACAGCACGCCCATCATCAGCAGCGCGGTATCCACGCTGGACAGTTCCACCCAGCTGTCATAACGACGGCCCTGCTGCATGTCCAGGAAGTGGTAGTAGAAGCCCTTGTAGCCGCCCTTGCCGGTGCGCTGCGGGCCCATCGGCAGGTCGCGGAAGAACTTCAGCGTGAGCAGGGTGCGGTCCACGGCCTGGGTACGGCTGACCCAGCCGTTCTCCACGCCGATCGGATAGGCGGTGAGCGCGTAGCCCACCGAGGCGATGCTGGCAAACGGGCGCGACGGGTAGCGGTCGGGGCTGAGGCCGTTGACCTCGTTGGTGGTATCCCAGAAGAACTGGAAGGTGCGGCGTTCGATATCGTCGAACAGCGGCGGCAGCTCCGGCTTCATCGGGCGCGGCGGCACGTCGGCTTCAACCAGGATCACCGGCGGCTTCGGCTTTGCCGGTTTGTCCGGCGCCTGCTGCTGGCAACCGGCCATGGCCACGGACAGCAACGCCAGCGACACCACCCGAGATGCATTCATCGACCACCACCTTTTGCGCATGTTCGTGCTGGAGAGCATAGCCTCAACCAAGCTGAAATCGTTTACAGATCACGATCCAAAAAAATCCGCCGGGGCGGACCGTCTGCGTACCGACCAACGGTCGGTACCTACCGCACACGCGCTTGCCCATCCTTGGACGGCAAGCGCCTGTACAGTCCCGCCGGCGGACCCAAGCCGACCGGCGGTACTGCCCCGACACCGCCCAGAAGGCGGTGCCGGGTAACGCTGGCATCAGAAGCGGAAGCCGACTTCCGCCTTGACCTGGCGCGGCGTACCGATGATGTCACCGGTCTCGTTGTAGCTGGCCTGCAGCTTGCCGTTGGTCTTGACGTAGTTGTAGTTGGAGAAGTTGTCGAAGTTGAACACGTTGATGATGTCGATGCGCGCGTACAGCTCGGTCTCGCCCGGCATCTTGAACGTCTTCGTCGCCTGCAGATCGACCGAACGGTAGCCGAAGATCTTGCCACCCAGCAGGAACTTGCCATTGGCGTTGGGCACTGCGGCCTGCGGGGTCGGCAGGTCGTAGCCACTGGCCTGCGGCACGCCGTACCAGTCATTGACGGCAGTCGGGGTGGCCAGGGTGACCTTGCCGCCGAAGGTGATGCCCCAGAAGCCCGCGTACGAACCGGTGACCACCAGGCGGTGGCGCGGCGCGCCGTTGGAACGGATGGTCGGGTAGTCGCCGATCAGGCCGCGGTCGAACGCGTACTTCTCATTGATGTCGCGGTTGTGGCGCGCGGTGGTCCAGGTGTAGGCGATCGAGGAACCCCAGCCGCTTTCCTGGGTGAACGGCTTCTGCGCCGACAGCAGGACCTGGGTAGCGCGGGTCTTGATGCCCTGCTGACCGATGATCAGGCTGCCGAAGCCCGGCACGTTGCAGCTCCAGGCCTGGCTCAGGCCCGGGTCGGTGCCACCGCACAGGCGCGGGTCATCGAAGAACTGGCCGGTCGGGTAACGGTTGCCCAGGGTGAAGGCAAAGCCGTCGTAGCTCAGCGTGCGGGCGATGGTGGCGTCGGTCAGCCAGTCACCGACCTGGTTGCTCATGCCCAGGCTGAACTGGTCGGAGTACGGCACCTTCAGGTTGTTGTTCAGCAGATCCACTTCCAGGCCGGCATTGCTGGTCGAACCGACCAGGGACTGCAGGTTGCCGATACCGTTGAGCAGGTTCGGGTTCCAGTCATAGCAGGCAGCCTGGCCGTTGAGGCAGCTGCCGGTGGCCGGGTTGCGGAAGTAGATGGTCGGCTGCGGCAGGGCCAGCTTGGTGGTTTCCAGCTGCAGGTTGTCGAACAGGTCGCGGTCATACGAACGACCGGCACCACCGTGGATCACGTGCTGCTCGTCGGCGTTGATGTCATACGAGAAGCCCAGGCGCGGCTGCCAGGCATCCTTGAACGCCTTGCGGTTGTGGCCGTTGCTGATGTAGTTGCTGATGTCCAGCCCGCCCAGCGCCAGCGTATCGGCGAAGGTCTGGCCAGCGGCAGCGCGCGGGTCCTGCGAGTAGATCGCATCGACCACGGCCTGCGGGGTCACGAATTCCAGGTAGGCCGGGGTCTTTTCGTAGTCCCAGCGCAGGCCGATGTTCAGCTGCAGGTGATCGTTGACCTGCCAGTCGTCCTGGATGAACAGGCCGATCTGCTTGGACTTCGAACGCACTTCGCCGGACACGCCCGTTACGCCGTTCACCGGCTTGACGAACTGCGCCTTGTACGGGATGTCGGACGGGAAGTCCGCATCGCCCAGCGAGTAGGTGAACTGCGGATTGATCTGCGCCGCATCGGAGGCGTACAGGTCGATCTGCTTGTACTTGGCGCCCATCTTGATGGTGTGGTCGCCCATCCACTGGATGCCATCCAGGGTCAGGTTGTCTTCAATCGCCCAGCCCTTCTGGCCCTTCACCTGCGAATCCAGTGCCGAGGCGCCACCGATCTTCACCAGGGTGCGGTCTTCGGTGCCGTCCGGCGCGGTGTAGGTGAAGCCGTTGCCCAGGGTCAGCGGGGTCGGGTTGTTGAACGAATCTTCGTGGGTGAGCATCAGCTCGTTGTAGTAACGCTCACCGCTGTGGTTCCAGCGCAGCGCGTAACGACGGTCGGTGTTGACCACTTCACGGCCGGCTTCCGGCGCGGTCTGGCCACTGAACTGCTGCTGGGTCTCGTCGCGATCCTGGAAGCTCAGTTCGATGCGATCGTTGTCGGTCGGCTCGAAGTCGATCTTGGCGAAGATCAGGTCCTGCTCGAACGGCTGGCTGGCCGGGCCGAGGCCGGCGGCGGCGTCTGCCGGCAGCAGGCCGACGCGGTTGGTGACCGAGCCTTCCGGCGCGATGGTGACCGGCAGGTCGAAGCGCTTGGCTTCGTAGGTCACGAAGAAGTGGGCCTTGTCCTGGATGATCGGGCCACCCAATGCAAACCCGTATTCCTTCTCGGCCGATGCTTCCTTGGTCTGGCCGTACTGACGCTCCGCCGGGGTCTTGGCGCGCATGTCTTCGTTGGTGTAACGGTAGAAGGTTTCACCCTTGAACTCGTTGGTACCGGACTTGGTGGCCGCGGTCACGGCCGCGCTCGACACCTGGCCGTACTCGGCCTTGTAGTTGCCGCTGATGACCTTGTATTCGCCGATGGCCAGCTGCGGGAACGGGTTGCCGGCGCTGCCGGACTGGCCGGCCACGCCGCCGCCCTTGACGTAGCTCTTCTGGCCCACGCCGTCGATGTAGACGTTGGTGCCGTCGGCATTGGTGGCACCGCCGCGCAGCGAGGTGTTGCCCTTGGCATCGCGGGTGAAGATCATGCCCGGCACCGCGTCGGCGAACTCCAGGAAGTTGCGCGACACCTGCGGGGTGGTCTGGATCTGCTGCAGGCTGACGGTCTTGCCCACTTCGGAGGTACGCACTTCCTGCAGCAGGGTCGGTGCAATGACGTTGACCGTGTCCAGGTTGGTGGCGTTGGCAGTGCCGCCGTTGGCCGGCGCGCCGCTGAAGTTCAGCGTCGCGGTCGAAGCCACGGTCACCGTCACTTTCTGGGTCTGGCCGTTGGCCACCACGTCATAGGTGCCCGGGTCCAGGCCCATCAGCGAGTAGCTGCCGTCGGCACGGGTGGTGGCACGGCGAACGGTGCCGCTGGCCAGGTTGGTGGCGGTCACTTCGGTGCCGGCCTCGGCCTGGGCAACCTGGCCGCGCAGCGACGAGGTGGCCGACTGCGCCATCAGGGACGGCGCGGCGCCCAGCATCAGGCAGGTAACCAGTGCACTGGTCAGCAGACTGCGCGCCGGTGCTCGGTTGCGGTGATTGGAATACGTCATGTAAATCTCCGGGTGGTGGTGGCCGTCTTTGCGGCCCCTGTCGTTTTTTTTACAGCGTGGTTTGAATGCATCACGACCAACGGTCGTGATTTACAGCAAAGGCGTCACGACCAACGGTCGCGACCTACACGAATCACGCACGATCAGGCGCGGCACAAGCGTCTGCTTGTCGCCGGCCACTTCCGTGTTGTTGCCGTCCATCAACTGCAACAGACGCGTCATCGCCTTATCGCCGAGGTCGGCGATACTCACCTGCATCGTCGTCAACGAAGGGTGAACGAAACGCGCCAGCGGAATGTCATCGAAGCCCGCCAGGGCGATATCGGCTGGAACCCGCACGCCTGCCTGCGCGAACGCATACAGGCACCCCAGCGCCATCATGTCGTTGGCGGCGAACACCGCATCGGGCAGCGCGCCGGCTGCCAGCAACTCCTGTCCAGCGCGATGGCCGGAGGCTTCGTCAAAGTCACCGGGCAACTCGATGCCCACCGCATCGGTACCGAACGCGGCCAGCGCGTCACGGAAACCGCGCAGGCGCTCACGCGCATCGAAGTTGAGGTCCGGGCCGGAAATGAACGCGATGCGGCGGTGACCGACATCGAGCAGATGGCGGGTCATGGCCATCGCGCCGGCATGGTCATCGATGCTGAGCACCGGATGATCCTGCTCGGGCAGGTAGGTATTGATCAGGACCGTGGGCAGCGCCTGCGGCAGGTTGTCGGTGAGGAAGCCGGGGCTTTCCGCATACGGCGACAACACCAGCAGACCGTCCACGCGACCGCGCATGGCACGCAGGGCTGCGCCCTGCTGCTCCTGGTCACCGTGGTAGCTGGACACCAGCAGGTGCTGGCGGCGCTCACGGGCGACCCCGTCGATGCCGCGCATCAACTCGGAGAAGAACTCACCGTACAGGTCCGGCAGCACCACACCGATGGTGTTGGTGCGCCGGCTGCTCAGGCTCCGCGCGGCGGCATGCGGGGTGTAGCGCAGACGCGCAGCAACCTCCAGCACCAGCTTGCGGACCGGTTCGGCGACATTTTCATGTCCATTGAGCGCACGCGACACCGTGGCCACGGAGACCCGGGCTTCGCGGGCTACATCTTTGATTGTGATGGCTGCCTTGTTCACTTCGCCGCCCTCCACGGCTTAGAGATCTGGGGCTTGGCGCGGAATGTAAGCGTTTTCAATCCTGAATGTAAACACTACGTTAGGCCAATGTCGTCTGCCGGTAACATGAAAGTGTCTTCAGGGGCCCTGTCCTGGACTGACCAGGACAAGGCAGGACAAGGCTTTCAGCCGTTTTTGGCCGGTGCTTCGGCGCGGATGGACAGCGCGTGGATATCGGTGTCCATCAGGGTGCCCAGGGCGGCATAGACGGCCCGGTGGCGCGCAAGGGGCAGCTTGCCTTCGAAGGCGGCGCTGACAATGTGCACATTGAAATGGCCGCGCCCATCGCGCGCGCCCTCGTGGCCGGCGTGGCGGTGGCTGTCGTCCTCCACCTCCAGCAGCTGCGGGTCCAGCGCCTGCTGCAGGGCCGCCCGGATCTGCTCGACCCGGGTCACGGCAGGACCTTGCGGAACGGGCGCACCTGGACGCGGGTATAGACGCCGGCCGCCACGTAGGGGTCGGCGTCGGCCCAGGCCTGGGCCTGCTCCAGCGCGTCGAACTGGGCGATCACCACGCTGCCACTGAACCCGGCCGGGCCCGGGTCTTCGCTGTCGATCGCCGGGCACGGCCCGGCCAGCAGCAGCCGGCCCTCATCGCGCAGGGCGGTCAAACGGGCCAGGTGCGCGCCGCGCACCGCCATCCGGGCCGCCAGTACATCGGCACCGTCATAGCCTTCAATCACATACCACACAGGCAACTCCCAAGGCTCAGCTAAACGAACGGGACGATTCTAGCCCGGCTCGCTGGACACTGCCGGGCTGAACCCGTACTCTTGGCTCCATTGCACGTGGCTGGACGCAGCAGCCCCGCCGGTAGACGGCTTCACCGCCGCCCGACGATCGACCCGCTGCCCCACACCAGTACACGTAGACGACCTCCCCGTAGTTCTGTCGCTGCCCGTCGCGGCGCGCCTTGCTGTTTGAAGTGTGGAACCGCGCCGACCCAGGCGTGTCATGGCTTGCCATCCTGCCGCCGGGCGTTCCGGAACGGCTGAGGGTGCGGCGACCGGTCCGTTGCAATACTGACATCACTCTTGATGACCTCCGAACTCGCGCTCGACGCGAACCCGCAAATCCGGCCGACCGCCCCACAGCAGCAGGAAATGCCGCTGGCCGTGGTGCATGGTCAACCGGTCCTGCAGATTCCGCAGGATCTGTACATTCCGCCGGACGCGCTGGAAGTCATCCTGGATGCCTTCGAAGGCCCGCTGGACCTGCTGCTGTACCTGATCCGTCGGCAGAACCTGGACATCCTGGACATCCCGGTGGCCGAGATCACCCGGCAGTACGTCGAGTACATCAACGTCATGCAGGAGCTGCGCTTCGAACTGGCGGCCGAGTACCTGGTGATGGCGGCGATCCTGGCCGAAGTGAAGTCGCGGATGCTGCTGCCGCGGCCGCCCAGCATCGAGGGCGAGGAAGCCGACCCGCGCGCCGAGCTGGTGCGCCGGCTGCAGGAGTACGAACGTTTCAAGCAGGCTGCCGAAGATATCGACGCCCTGCCCCGGCAGGACCGCGACACCACCCCGGTACATGCCTTCGTGCCCGACCGCGCCGCAGTGAAGCTGCCGCCGCCGGTGGACCTGAAGGAAATGCTGATGGCGCTGCACGACGTGCTCAAGCGCGCCGAGCTGTTCACCGGCCACGCGATCAAGCGCGAGGCCCTGAGCGTGCGCCAGCGCATGGGCGACGTGCTGGGGCGGCTGGAAGACGGCCGGTTCTACCGGTTTGAATCGCTGTTCACCGCCGAAGAAGGCAAGCTGGGCGTACTGGTGACGTTCCTGGCCCTGCTGGAACTGGCCAAGGAACAGCTGCTGGACATTGTCCAGGAAGCACCGCTGGCGCCGATCTATGTCAAATCCCTGGCTGCCGGCAACACCAACGAACCGCTGCAGTTCAACAGCGAATTCGACGACGCCGACGCCGCCAACGCATCCGACTGAGCACCCGACCCACGCATGGATCAATTGCTGATCAACCGTATTGTCGAAGGGGCGCTGCTGGCCTCCAGCCAGCCGCTGACCCTGGCGCAGCTGCAGGGCCTGTTCCCGGAAGAGGAACCGGCGCCGCCGGGCAGCATCGAGCGCGCACTGGAACTGCTGCGCGACGGCTGCGCCCAGCGCGGCGTGGAGCTGGTGGAGGTGGCCTCCGGCTTCCGCTTCCAGGTCACCAATGAAGTGCACGGCTACATCACCCGGCTGTGGACCGAACGCAAGACCCGCTACACCCGCGCCACCCTGGAAACCCTGGCGTTGATCGCCTACCGCCAGCCGATCACCCGCGGCGAAATTGAGCAGGTGCGCGGCGTGGCGGTCAGCAGCAACATCATCCAGGCGCTGGAAGAACGCGAGTGGATCCGCGTGATCGGCCACCGCGACGTACCCGGCAAGCCGGCCCTGTTCGGCACCACCAAGGGCTTCCTGGACTACTTCGGGCTCAAGCGCCTGGACGAACTGCCGCCGCTGTCCGAGCTGCGCGACCTGGGCGAACTGGAACCGCAGCTGCCGCTGGACCGCGATGGCCAGCCGGCCGGTCGCCTGGCCGCCGGCGCCGCCACCCCCGATGCCGAGCTGGACGGGGACGCGGCAAACGACGACACCCCGCCACTGGCAGGTGACGACGAATCGCAGGACAATTCACCCGATGGCGGGCACGCGCCCACCACCGATACCGTTGCAGACACCGAATCCAAAGCGCCGTTGCCGCCCCGCGACGACGACGCTGGAATGACCGCCCCTGATGGCGAACCCGATACCGCGCCGGGCGAGCGCGCGGCGCCCCAGAACGAAACCGAAAACAACGCCGTCGCGAAGACGACCGTGGCTGTTGACGAAGCCGATCCCGAACCAGAGGCCGACGCACCCGTTGCCGGCCGGAGCCAAGTAAATGAGTGACACCCCCCGCAAGCCGTCTTTGAACAAGCTTTCGCTCAAGCGCGAAACCGCCACCGACCAGCCCAAGCTGGAAGAACGCCTGCACAAGGTGCTGGCCCAGGCCGGCCTCGGTTCGCGCCGCGCGCTGGAACAGCGCATCGCCGATGGCCTGGTCAAGGTCAACGGTGAAGTCGCGCAGACCGGCCAGTCGATCAAGAGCGGCGACAAGGTCGAGCTGGACGGCCGCGGCTTCGTGGCCACGGCGCTGACCGAAACCTCGCGCGTGCTGGCCTACAACAAGCCGGAAGGCGAAGTAACCACCCGCGAAGACCCCGAAGGTCGCCCGACCGTGTTCGAAGCGCTGCCTGCCCTCAAGGGCGCGCGCTGGATCGCGATCGGCCGCCTGGACATCAACACCACCGGCCTGCTGCTGGCAACCACCGACGGTGAGCTGGCCAACGCGATGATGCACCCCTCCTACGAGGTCGAGCGCGAGTACGTGGTGCGCGTGCGCGCCCCGGAAGGCGAAGAGAAGGTGCCCGACAACATCGTCGACCGCCTCGCCCGTGGCGTGGCGCTGGAAGACGGCCCGGCCAAGTTCGACGAGATCGAACGCATCGGCGGCACCGATTCGCACGACTGGTTCCGCGTGGTCGTCAAGGAAGGCCGCAACCGCGAAGTGCGCCGCCTGTGGGAATCGCAGGGCTGCCAGGTCAGCCGCCTGAAGCGCACCCGCTACGGCAAGGTCAGCCTGCCGCGCGAACTGCTGCGTGGCCAGTCGGTGGAACTGCCGGCCAAGCAGGTTGAAGCGCTGCGCGCCGAACTGAAGCTGGAAGAAGGCGCGCCGTCGGCGCTGACCCTGCAGCCGGTGATCGGCCAGCGTCGCGCCGCCAAGACCACCGTGCGCGTGTCGCGCGAGGGTGGACGTGGCAATGCCTACGTCAACGGCCACAACTCGGCCGACGAAGGCCGCGAACTGCGTCGTTTCGACAACGTGCGCGAAGAGCGCGGCCGTGGTCGCGGCGGCAAGGGCGGCGGCTTCAAGGGTGGCCTGACGGTCAGCGGTGAAGCGGCGGCCAAGCAGTCGCAGCGTCCGTTCAAGGCGCGCCCGGACAAGGGCAACCGGGCGCTGCCCGAAGGCAACCCGGCCGCGTTCCGCAGCTGGTACGTGCCGGACGGTGTCAGCACCGGCCCGAGCAACCACCGCAATGCCGGTCCGGGCGCAGCCCGTGGCCCGGGTGCGCGTGGTCCGGGTGCCGGCGCAGGCGCCGGTGGCCAGGGCCGTCCGTACGGCAAGCCGAAGGGTCCGGGCAGCGCAGGCGGCCCGGGTCGCGGCAGCTACGGCGGTGGCGCTGAAGGCCGTGGCGGCTACGCCGGCGGTGGCGGTGGTTACGGCGGCGAGAGCCGCGGTGGCGAAAGCCGTGGCGGCTACGGCGGCCAGGGCCGTCCGGCCGGCGCCGGTGCCGGTGGCAACCGCGGTGGCCAGAGCGGCCAGGGTCCGTCGCGTCATCCGTACGGCCATCCGGGCAATGCCCCGAGCTTCCCGTCCGACCACGCCAATCCGGGCAGCAGCCCGTACGGCAGCGCGCGTCCGGCGGGTAACCGCGGTCCGGGTGGTCCGGGTGGCAATCGTGGTCCGGGCGGTCCCGGTGCGCGTGGTCCGGGCGCCAATGCGCGCGGCCCCGGTGGTCCGGGCGGCAATCGCGGTCCGGGCGGCCCGGGTGGCAACCGTGGCCCGGGCGGTCCCGGTGGCCGTGGTCCCGGCGGCCCGGGCGGTCGGCCCGGCGGCAGCCGCGGTCCGGGCGGCGGCGGTCACCGTGGCGGCGGCCCGCGCGGCGGCTGATCACTGATACCCTGAGATCAAAAAACCCCGGCTTCGGCCGGGGTTTTTTTATGGTGGCTGACCGCGCGTTGTGCCGGCTGGGGCAGCCACCCATGGGGTGGCTCTACCCTGCTCTACGTGTGCACCCTTGCGCCATCAACCTCCGGCCAAATGCGGTAGAGCCACCCCATGGGTGGCTGCACGTAACGCCGGCCAGATGATGCCTCAACGGCGCTCGATCGTGAACTTGCCCAGCCCCACGCCCAGGTCCCAGCCCTTGCCGGTACCGGCCAGCGCCAGCGACACATCGCCCTTGGTCATGACCTGCGCATTGCTGGATTTGTCGGCGCCCGCATGGGCTTCCACCGAGGCATAGGAGCCAATCAGGTCGTTGACCGAATAGGCGCCGGAGAACTTGCCCTTGCCATCGACGATCTTGGATTTGCCCACGGTCAGCCCGCCCCCCTTGACGGTGATCTTCACTGGGATGCGCGCGCCGTTGTCGCAGCTGATGGTGCCGGTGCCCGATGCGGTCTTGTACAGCACCGACCAGCCAGCCAGGTTGTAGTGCAGCTCGCAGTCGATGTTGCCGGCTGCCTGGGCGGCCGAGGCCGTCGAGAGGCCGGCCAGCGCGATCAAAACCAGGGAAAACTTCTTCATGCGATCCGCTCGTACTCAGTGGGTGACGAGGCGAATCTAGCAGTGGCTGCGTGTGACCCGGATGAGGCCACACGCCGCCGTCAGGCCATCGTTCAGCCAGCGTCGACCGGGCCGTCCAGGGTGAACGCATCGGCATCGAGCATCGCCGGGAAGCGTGCGCGGTGCGCGGCCAGTGCCGCCGCCGAAATGGTGGTGGTGACCACCTGCTCGACCTCGCGCACCTCCACCTGCGGCTGGCCGAGGAAGTCGATCACCGCACTGTCGCCGGCATAGTGCAGGTCGTTGCCATCCACGCCCACCCGGTTGACCGCGGCCACGAAGCACAGGTTCTCGATCGCGCGTGCACGCAGCAAGGTGCGCCACGGATACGCGCGTGCCGACGGCCAGTTGGCCACGAAGATCTGCAGGTCGAAGTCCAGCTCGCCCGGGCGCTCCACATCGAAGCGATTGCGGCAGAACACCGGGAAACGCAGGTCGTAGCAGACCTGCGGATTGATCCGCCAGCCCTTCCATTCCACGCTCAGGCGCTCGTTGCCGGCCGCGTAGCGCAGGTGCTCGTTGCCGTAACGGAACAGGTGGCGCTTGTCGTAATGCTGCAGCTCGCCGTCGGGCGTGGCCCACAGCAAACGGTTGTACACGCCCTGCCCCACCCGCAGCTGCACGCTGCCGGTGACCGCCGCGCCCAGCCGCACGGCCTGCTCGCGGATCCAGGCCACGGTCGGGCCGTCCATGCCTTCGGCCTTGTCGATGGCCTCGTTGGAGAAGCCACTGGTGAAGGTTTCCGGCAGGATCACCAGGTCGGTCTGCCCGGCCAGCGGGGCCAGCAGCGCGCCGTAGTACGCGCGGTTGCCAGCCGGGTCGTGCCAGCGGGTATCGCCCTGGACCAGGGAGATGCGCAGGTCACCACGTTCGACGGGGGCGCCCATCACAGCACCTGCAGGCGTTCGATCGCCGCATCCAGCGTGGCTTCGTTCTTGGCAAAGCACAGCCGCACCAGGCGCTGCCCGGCCGGTGCGGTTTCATAGAACGGCGACAGCGGGATCGCGGCCACGCCCTTTTCGATCGTCAGCCACTTCACGAATTCGTGGTCGGGCAGATCGCTGATGGCCGAGTAATCCACCAGCTGGAAGTAACCGCCCGGCACCGGCAGCGGGGTCAGGCGGGTGGTCAGCAGCTGGTCGCGGAAGCGGTCGCGCTTGGCCTGGTAGAACGCCCCCAGCTCGAGGTGGTGCTCGGGCTCGTCACGGATCATCGCGGCAAAGCCGTACTGGGCCGGACCGAAGCTGGTGAAGGTGTTGTACTGGTGGACCTTGCGGAACTCGGCGCTCATCGCCGGCGGTGCGATCGCATAGCCGATCTTCCAGCCGGTGCAGTGGTAGGTCTTGCCGAAGCTGGAGATCACGAACGCGCGTTCGCGCAGTTCCGGGTAGCGCAGCGCCGATTCGTGGCGGCGGCCGTCGTAGATGATGTGTTCGTACACCTCATCGGAAATCAGGTAAATGCTGGTGCCGCGCAGCACGTCGGCCAGCGCCTGCATGTCGTCGGCACTCAGCATCGCGCCGGACGGATTGTGCGGGGTGTTGACCATCAGCAGGCGGGTGCGCGGGGTGATCGCCGCACGCACGCGGTCCCAATCCACCGCGAAGGTCTGCGGGTCCAGCGGCACGTGCACCGCGCGCGCGCCGGCCAGATCGATGGCCGGCTCGTAGCAGTCGTAGGCCGGGTCGAGCACGATCACTTCCTCGCCCGGGCGCACCACGGCGTGGATGGCGTTGAAGATCGCCTCGGTGGCGCCGCTGGTCACGGTGATTTCCGCGTCCGGGTCCACCTGCGCGCCGTACAGATCCAGCGACTTCTGCGCGATGGCCTGGCGCAGCGGCGCCACCCCGGTCATCGGCGGGTACTGGTTCAAACCGCCCTGCATGGCCTCGATGGTTTCATCCACCAGGCGCTGCGGCGCGGAGAAATCCGGAAACCCCTGCCCCAGGTTCACGGCGCCATGCTCGGCAGCCAGCTGGGACATCACGGTGAAAATGGTGGTGCCCACCTTGGGCAGCTTGGTTTGCGGTTGCATCGGCCGGAAAGAAGAAAAGGGGGAAAGGCCAGTGTACGCAAAACCCCCGATACAATGACCGCCCCTTCCGCCGCAAAGACCGCCCCTTGAACGCTCCTCCGTTGCTGGCCGCCCAAGGCCTTGCCTTCAGTCGCAACGATGAGCCGGTGTTCGGCCCGCTCGATTTCCACATCGATGCCGGTGAAGCGCTGCTGGTGCAGGGCGACAACGGGTCCGGCAAGACCACCCTGCTGCGGGTGCTGGCCGGCCTGCTGCGCGCCGATGCCGGGCAGGTGCAGATCGACGGGCGGGCCGCCGGGCACAAGGAGCGCGCGCGGTTCGTGGCCTACCTGAGCCACCTGCCGGCGCTGAAGGCCGATCTGGACACGCTGGAGAACCTGCATTTCCTGTGCGGCCTGCACGGCCGGCGCACGCGCCAGATGCCGGGCAACGCGCTGGCCATCGTCGGACTGGCCGGCTATGAAGACACCTTGGTGCGCCAGCTCTCGGCCGGGCAGAAGCGGCGCCTGGCGCTGGCCCGGATCTGGCTGTCGCCGGCCCCGCTGTGGCTGCTCGACGAACCCTACGCCAACCTCGACCTGGACGGCATCAACCTGGTGAACCGGATGATTTCCGCGCACCTGCGCAGCGGCGGTGCCGCCCTGGTGACCACCCACGGCGCCTACGCCGCGCCGCCGGTACAGACACGGCTGCTGCGGCTGTCGCCTGCGGGGGAGATTTCAGCGCCCGCCGGGCAGAATTCAGCGACTGCCGGGCAGAGCCCGGCACTACGAGGGGGTGCCGCATGATCGCGCCGGGTACCGAACCGGGCCTGTGGCAGACCGCGCGGGCGCTGGCCCGGCGCGACCTGCGCCTGCTGTGGCGGCGCCGCGGCGATGCCCTGCAGCCGCTGATGTTCGCCGTGCTGGTGGTGGTGCTGTTTGCCCTGGCGCTGGGCCGCGAGCCGCAGCTGATGGCGCAGGTGGGCGCGGCGGTGCTGTGGCTGGCGGTACTGCTGGCCGGCCAGCTGGCGCTGGATTCCATGTTCCGCAGCGACGCCGAGGACGGCTCGCTGGAGCAGTGGCTGCTGGCGCCGGTGCCGCTGGCCTGGCTGGTGCTGGTGCGGGTGCTGCTGCATTGGGCCACCACCGCCCTGCCGCTGATCGTGGTCAGCCCGTTGCTGGCGGAAATGCTGCATCTGCCGCATGACCAACTGCCCATCCTGCTGGCATCGTTGCTGCTGGGAACACCGTTGCTCAGCCTGATCGGCGGCGTGGTTGCCGCGCTGACCGTGGGCATCCGGCGCTCTGGTATTCTCGTGGCGTTGCTGGCCTTGCCGCTGTACGTACCGGTGCTGGTGTTCGGTGCAGGCAGTGTCGGGGCCGCCGCACGCGGTCAGGATCCGGTGGGGGCGCTGCTGTTGCTGGGCGCCGGGCTGGTGGTGGCGCTGGTGCTTGCACCGCTGGCCACCGCCGCGGCCATCCGGATATCGTTGAATTGAGCAGTCGTCCACCGCCACACCGTTTACAGCGTCACCGTTCAACACGCCGCTCCACGTCCGTTGAATCGTCGCCCTAGGTTGGATAGCTACCGCTGCATGCACACTCTCGTCCGCTGGTTCCACCACGTCGCATCGCCGCCCATCTTCGACCGCTTCGCCGCGCGCTGGTCGCGCGTGTTCTACGTGGCCGCCCTGCCGGTGCTGCTGATCGGGCTGTGGCAGGGCCTGTTCGTCGTGCCGCCGGAGCAGAGCCAGGGCGACGCCTTCCGCATCATCTACATCCACGTGCCCAGCGCGTGGATGAGCCTGTTCGTATTCGCCTTGATGGCACTGTATTCGGCCATCGCGCTGGTCTGGCGGATCAAGGTCTGCGAGATCCTTGCCATGGCCTGCGCGCCGATGGGCGCCGGCTTCACCCTGATCACCCTGCTCACCGGCAGCATCTGGGGCAAGTCCACCTGGGGCACCTGGTGGGACTGGGACCCGCGCATGACCAGCGAACTGATCCTGCTGTTCCTGTACCTGGGCGTGATCGGGCTCTACTACGCCATCGAAGACCGCCGCAGCGCCGCGCGTGCGGCCGGGCTGCTGGCCATCGTCGGGGTGGCACTGCTGCCGGTGATCCGCTATTCGGTGGACTGGTGGGGCGGCCTGCACCAGCGCCAGTCGATCAACGTGTTCGGTGACAACGCCATCCGCGCCGAGCTGATCGCGCCGCTGTGGTGGATGGTGGTGGGCACCAAGCTGTGGTTCGCCGGCTCGCTGCTGGCCAAGGCGCGTGCCGACAACCTGCTGCGCGAGGCCGGCAAGGCCTGGGTGGCCGAACGCATCGGCGGCGGTGCCGCCACCGCTGCCGGGGAGATGCCGCGATGACCCACCTGCCCTTCATCATTGCCGCCTTTGCGGTGTTCGCGCTGGTGCTGTGCTGCGATGCGTTCGGGTCCTGGCTGCGCCTGCGCCTGGCGCGCTGGCAGGCCCGGCACCGCCAGCAGCGGCTGCAGGCCCGCGCCAAACCGCAGGCCGGCACCCCGCTGGCCACGGAGCTCATCCGATGACCCCGGTGCAGCGCCGCCGCATGGTGTGGGTGTTGCTGCTGTTGCTGGCCTCCGGCCTGGCCACCACGCTGGTAGCCTTCGCCCTGCAGCGCAATATCGCCTACCTGTACACGCCGGCCGAAGTGCTGCGCGGTGACGTGGATCCGCAGTCGCGTTTCCGCCTGGGCGGGATGGTGGTGAAAGGTTCGTTCCAGCGCGCCAGCGGTTCGCTGGAAGCACACTTCGTGGTCACCGATGGCGATGCCACCTTGCCGGTGAGCACCTCGCGGATCCTGCCGGACATGTTCCGCGAAGGCACCGCGGTGGTGGCCAGCGGCCGCCTGCAGGACGGCCGCTTCATCGCCGATGAAGTGCTGGCCAAGCACGACGAAAACTACATTCCCAAGGAAGTGGCCGACAAGATGGGCCAGGCGCATACCAAGCACGATGTACCGGTGACCGCACCGGAGGTGCGCTGAGTGCTGCCCGAACTGGGGCAGATCCTGCTGGTGACGGCGCTGCTGGTGGCGGTGCTGCAGGCGGTGCTGCCGTTGTGGGGCGCCCAGCGTGGCTACGCAGCGTGGATGGCCGTGGCCCGCCCGGCCGCATACGCGCAGCTGGTGCTGCTGCTGGGCGCGTTCGGCGTGCTCACCGCGGCCTTCGTCACCCAGGATTTCTCGGTGCGCTATGTGGCCGAAAACTCCAACTCGCTGCTGCCGCTGGCCTACCGCTACTCCGCGGTGTGGGGCGCCCATGAGGGCTCGCTGCTGCTGTGGGCGCTGGTGCTGGCGCTGTGGAATGCCGCCGTAGCGCGGTGGTCGCGGCAATTGCCGATGCAGGTGCTGGCCCGCGTGCTGGGCGTGCTGGGCATCATCAGCATCGGCTTCCTGGCCTTCCTGATCTTCACTTCCAACCCGTTCGCGCGGCTGCTGCCAGCGCCCCTGGAAGGACACGACCTCAACCCGCTGCTGCAGGACCCGGGGCTGATCATCCATCCGCCGATGCTGTACCTGGGTTACGTCGGCTTCGCGGTGCCGTTCGCCTTCGCCATCGCCGCGCTGCTCGAAGGGCGCGTGGATGCGCGCTGGCTGCGCTGGACCCGGCCGTGGACCAACGTGGCGTGGGGCTTCCTCACCCTGGGTATCGCGCTGGGCAGCTGGTGGGCGTACTACGAACTGGGCTGGGGCGGCTGGTGGTTCTGGGACCCGGTGGAAAACGCCAGCTTCCTGCCGTGGCTGGCCGGCGCGGCCTTGATCCACTCGCAGGCGGTCACGGAAAAGCGCGGCAGCTTCGCCAGCTGGACGCTGCTGCTGGCCATTGCCGCCTTCGCGCTGTCGTTGCTGGGCACCTTCCTGGTCCGCTCGGGCGTGCTCACCAGCGTGCATTCGTTTGCCGCCGATCCCTCGCGCGGGACCTTCATCCTGATTTTCCTGGCGCTGGTCATCGGCGGCGCACTGCTGCTGTACGCGCTGCGCGCCGGTGCGCTGGGCAACGACGACCCGCGCCGCGGCTTCATGGCCACCTCGCGCGAAACCCTGCTGCTGGCCAACAACCTGCTGCTGGCCGCGGCGTGCGCGATGGTGCTGCTGGGCACGCTGTACCCGCTGCTGGCCGATGCGCTGGGGTTGGGCAAGGTGTCGGTCGGCCCGCCCTACTTCGGCACCCTGTTCCTGCTGCTGATGGCGCCGTTGGTGGCGCTGCTGCCGTTCGGCCCCCTGGTGAACTGGCAACGCGACCAGGCCTCGCGCGCGCTGGCGATGCTGGCACCGTGGGCGGTGCTGGCGCTGCTGCTGGGCGCCATTGCCTACTTCATGGCCCCGCAGGGCGCGCTGAAGACCGCGGCCGGTGTGACCGCCGCTGCCTGGGTCGCCTTCGGTACCGCGCGCTTTGTGTGGAGCCGGCTGCGTGGCAATGGCCGCTTCACCGCCGAAATGGTCGGCATGCTGCTGGCCCATGGCGGCGTGGCGGTGTTCCTGGCCGGGGCCCTGCTGGTGGAAGCGCTGAACGTGCAGCGCGAGGTAGCGCTGTCGCCGGGCCAGTCGCTGCAGGTGTCCGGCTATGAAGTGCGCTTCGAGGGCGTGGACCATCAACAGGGCCCCAACTACACCGCCGACCGCGGCCACATGCGCATTCTGCGCAACGACCGCGAACTGGCCCTGCTGCACCCGGAAAAGCGCGCTTACGCCAGTGGCGGCCAGATGATGACCGAAGCCGGCATCCACGCACGCATCGGCGGCGATGTGTACGTGGCGCTGGGCGAGCCGCTGGGCAACAATGCCTGGGCCGTGCGCGTGCACATCAAACCGTTCGTCCGCTGGATCTGGCTGGGCGCACTGCTGATGGCCCTGGGCGGTTTCGTCACCGCCGCCGACCGCCGTTTCCGCCGTCCCTGAGTCCTGGAGTTACCCCGTGTCCGATCCGCGTCCCGTTTCCCGCCCCCTGCCGCCCGTGGCCATCGTCATCGGCGTGCTGTTCTTCTTCGGGCTGCTGGGGCTGATGATCTACGGGGTGATGAAATCCGGCGCGCCCGACCGCGACGTGCTGCCGTCGGCATTGATCGGCAAGCCCGCCCCGGCCTTCACCCTGCCGGTGCTGCACGACCCCACCATCAAGGTCAGCAGCAATGAACTGCGCGGCGCGCCGTACGTACTGAATGTGTGGGGCAGCTGGTGCGCGGCCTGCCGCGAAGAACACCCGGTGCTGACCCGCTTCGCCGAAACCAAGCGCGTGCGCGTGATCGGCTACAACTGGAAGGACGAACCGGCCGACGCCCTGCGCTGGCTGGAACAGCTGGGCAACCCGTTCGTGCTGGTGCTGGCCGACATCGAAGGCCGCACCGCGATCGACTGGGGTGTCACCGCCGCGCCGGAAACGTTCCTGGTGGATGCCAGTGGCGTGGTGCGCTGGAAGTACAGCGGCGCGCTCACCCAGCGGGTGGTGGACACCCAGCTGATTCCCGAACTGGACAAGGTGGAGCGCAGCCATGCCAATGCCCAGACCACGCTGCCCGCCGCGCCGTAAGCTGCCCGCGCTGCTGCTCGGCGGCCTGCTGGCCGCTGCGGCACTGCTGCCGGCGACGGCCAGCGCGCAGGCGGTGTCCGACCCGACGCCGCTGCACTACCGCGACGCCGCCGAAGAGGCACGCTTCCATGCACTGGCTGCCGAACTGCGCTGCGTGCAGTGCCAAAACCAGTCGCTGGCCGATTCCAACGCGCAGATCGCACACGACCTGCGCCGTGAAGTGCTCACCCTGATGCAGCAGGGCCACGACGACGCGCAGATCAAACAGTTCCTGGTCGACCGATACGGCGCGTTCGTGCTGTACCGCCCACCGATGGACGCCCGCAACAGCCTGCTGTGGTTCGGCCCGGCCGTGCTGCTGCTGGGCGGCGCGGGCGTGCTGGTGTGGGTGGTGCGCCGACGCAGCCGCCAGTTGCAGCCGATGGACAAGAGCGAGGAGCGCTGGTGAGCGGATCGTGGTTACCAACACTTGCCGCCATGGCCGCCACTGCCGTCGGCCTGGTCGTGCTGTGGCCGCTGCGCGCCACAGGCCGGCGCGCCCCCTTCCTCGTGATGGTGGTCGCCGTGGGCGTGGCAGGTTCGGCGCTGTATTACCTGGTGGGTATGCCAGAGGCCGCCACGCCGACCGCGCGCACGGGCGAACCGGCCACCCTGCGCGATGGCGTGGTGGAACTGCAGCGCGCGCTCGAACGCGACCCGCAGCGCGCCGACGGCTGGGCCCTGCTCGGCCGCTCGCAACAAGCCCTGGGCAACCTGCCCGAGGCCAACCGCGCCTTCACCCGTGCCGTGCAGCTGGCCCCGGATGAGCCCGAGCTGCTGGTGGAGGCCGCACAAACCCGCGCACAGGCCGACCCGGCCAAGCAGTTCGACGATACCGGGCTGCAGTGGCTGCGCCATGCCCAGCGGCTGGCGCCGGGCAGCGAACGCGCCGGCTGGCTGATCGGCATCGCGCTGCGCCAGCGCGGCCAGGATGCCGAGGCGGCGGCCACCTGGGAGGCCCTGTTGCCCCGGCTGGATCCGGGCGCCGCCACCGCGCTGCGCGAACAGATCGCCATCGCCCGCGAGAAGGCTGGGCTGCCCGCCGCAGCGGCGCCGCCCGCCGCGGTCACCGCAGCAACCGCACTCACCATCACGGTCGCGCTGGATCCCGCGTTCGCCGCCCGCGCACGCCTGCCTGGCGATGCCAGCGTCTTCGTGATTGCCCGCGTCCCCGGCGGCCCGCCGATGCCGGTGGCCGTGGAAAAACACCGCCTGGCCGACCTGCCGCTGCGGGTCACGCTGGACGACGCCGACAGCCCGATGCCCACCCAGCCGTTGTCGGCGCTCAAGGAGGTGGAGGTGTTCGCGCGCCTGTCCGCCTCCGGGCAAGCCAACCGACAGGAAGGCGACATCGATTCGCCGGCGGTCCGCGTGCCGCTGCCGCATGCCGAGCCGGTGCCCCTGCTGATCGGCGGACCATGAGCCGGGCTGGCACGATGCAGCGTGCCGCCACTGGCACGGCACGTTGACCGGACCCGGCTAAAATGCGCGCATGACTGAATTCATCCCGCCCGGTACGCGTTACCACGCCCTGCCCTCGCCCTTCCCGTTCAAGCGCGGTGGCCAGCTGCTGGACGCGCACGTGGCTTATGAAACCTGGGGCACGCTGGACGCGCAGGCCAGCAACGCGGTGCTCATCGTCACCGGCCTGTCGCCCGACGCGCACGCTGCCGCCAACGCCGACAACCCGGCCGCCGGCTGGTGGGAAGGCATGCTCGGCCCGGGCAAGGCGATCGATACCGACCGCTGGTTCGTGATCTGCGTGAACTCGCTGGGCAGCTGCAAGGGCTCCACCGGCCCGGCCACGATCAACCCGGCCACCGGCGCACTGTATCGGCTGCAGTTCCCGGAGCTGTCCATCGAAGACGGCGCCCGCGCGGCCGTCGAGGTGGTGCGCGCGCTGGGCGTGGCGCAGCTGGCCTGCGTAATCGGCAACTCGATGGGCGGCATGACCGCGCTGGCACTGCTGTTGCTGCACCCGGGCATCGCACGCAGCCACATCAACATTTCCGGCAGCGCGCAGGCGTTGCCGTTCTCCATCGCGATCCGCTCGCTGCAGCGCGAAGCGATCCGGCTGGACCCCAAGTGGGACGCAGGCCGGTACAGCGAAGACAGTTATCCCGAATCGGGCATGCGCATGGCGCGCAAGCTGGGCGTGATCACCTACCGCTCGGCGCTGGAATGGGACGGCCGCTTCGGCCGCGTACGGCTGGATTCGGACCAGGCCGACGACGACCCGTTCGGCCTGGAGTTCCAGGTGGAAAGCTACCTGGAAGGCCATGCGCGCCGCTTCGTGCGTTTCTTCGACCCCAACTGCTACCTATACCTCAGCCGCTCGATGGACTGGTTCGACCTGGCCGAATACGCCGACGGCGACGTGCTGGCCGGGCTGGCGAAGATCCAGGTGGACACGGCGCTGGCGATCGGTGCCAACACCGACATCCTGTTCCCGGTCCAGCAGCAACAGCAGATCGCCGACGGCCTGCGGGCCGGGGGCGCCGACGCCCGCTTCATCGGGCTGGATTCGCCGCAGGGGCATGATGCGTTCCTGGTGGATTTCGCACGGTTCGGGCCGGCCGTGGGCGAGTTCCTCTCCGCACTCTAAGGACAGACATGCGACTGCAGGGCAAGCTCAGCGAATGGGACGACGCGCGCGGCTTCGGCTTCGTGCAGCCCAATGGCGGGGGCGAGCGTTGCTTCGTGCATATCCGTGCATTTGCGGCGCGTGACCGGCGGCCGGCACTTGGCGACGTGATTACCTATGCGGTTGAACGCGATGCGCAGGGACGCCGGAACGCGGTGCAGGTGCGCTTTGCACTACAGCGTGGCGGCGCGCGCAACACACTTGCTACCGAGCGGAAGGGCCGCGACGTTTTCCCTCGCAAGACCATCGCACTGCTGTTCCTCGCCGGACTAGCTGGGCTGACCGCGTGGATGCACTGGCCGATGTGGCTACCAGCGGCCTATCTGGGTGCGAGCGCCGTGACCTTCCTGTTCTACCGGTTCGACAAGAGCGCTGCGCAGAACGACCAGCAACGCACGCCCGAAAAAACCCTGCAGCTGCTTGCGTTGTTCGGCGGTTGGCCCGGCGCCCTGTTCGCGCAATCGGTGCTGCGCCACAAGAATCGCAAAGCCTCGTTCCAGCAGGTGTTCTGGGTGGTGGTGGTGATCAATCTGGGCGCCTTGGCCTGGCTGCTGCACCAGATTCCCCGGTAGAGCCACACCATGCGTGGCTGACGCACCCATCGGGCGCCCCATCACCCAGGCACCCGACCCAGACACACCGCCAGCGCGACCTTCAATCCCCACCAAACGGACTACACCGCCATCCGTGCTGGTGCTGCACCCACTCCTCCAGGCTCCTGTCGTCGACAGCCACCGGACCGCACTCGACCGCCACGTACTCCCGCATCAGCCGGCCCAGCACCTGGTCAGCAGCACGGTGCTCGCGCGCCGCCGCCTCCTGAAAACGGGCGCGCAACCCGGCGTCCACCTCGACCTGCATCAACACGCACCGGTTCATGCCTTCCCTCCATCAGTGGACGCCGACGCACGCGCTGCTTCCCGCGCAAGCCGCTGCAGCTTCCTCGGAATCTTCACCGGCGCCGGCACTGGTCGCTCAATCACCGTGAGCGTGATACGGCCATGCTCCGCGTCGATCTTGAGACGTGAGCCTACGTCGAAGCCCAGCTTGTCCAGCCAGCGGCCGCGCAGACGTACGTACGGAATCATCTCTACGCTGCCGCGCTCCTCGCGGATGGGGTACAGCTGTGCACCCACTTTGCAGCTCGGGGCTGGGCGGGCGTAGGGTTTGCGTTTGGGTGGCTCGACGAAGGGTGTGTCAGCCCATGGTGTTCGCATGATGCACCTCCTGATAAGGATCGCCCTCGCCGGGATGGCGAGGGTGTCGGGAGGCTAGAACCGTACGAATGCAATGCCGGTGGGCGTGTTTCCACGAGGGTGTTGTATTCCGCCCCCTCCCGACTCAGGAAGTCGCTATTTTGCATTCGTGGAGGTTCTAGACTCCGGAACACACCATGCGGGATGGTGCAGAAGATAGGAAATTGCTTGTTTCTGTTGATCTGCGGTGGTTGGTTCACTGCATCTACACCCTGTCGCAACGCGCCAATCGTTTGAGCTAAGAACCCCGAAAGAACGAGCCTAGGCGCCAGACAGCCAGAATCCCAATAGGCCCGCTAGGGCAGGTGCCTCCATCAGCCAGAATAGCCATGCCTTTGGGCGATAGCGGGCGGTTCGAAAGTGCGCAATGTGAGCAGTTACAACCCCAAGCTCCCCATCACAGGGTCGCCGTCGCTTCCGAACGCTGCAAATCCCACGCAGACTCCACCGATCGCCCCCAATGAATCGTCTATCATGCCAACACCGAAACTTCATAAACAGGTGGAACGTGGCGCTCAAGATGCAGGCAGGGGAATCAATTAAGGAGAACTTCTCGAAGTTAGAATTCGACACTGAGCATGCCTTAGTGATGCACGCAACAAGTTTATGCACGTTCCCAGTGGAGGCCATGTATGACAACAACTTAATGTCTCAATACAAGAGTATAATAAGGGATTGCCACATCTATATTATCGGATTTCTGCCAATACTGGATCTCAGGGGAGTATGCGAGGAAAATGGAGAGGCAGTCTTCGACTTCACAACAATCGACCGTTCATTTTTTGTGCGCGAGCCCATTCCGGAGGGAATGTCCCTGAAAATTGAAGGGGGAGGTTATTACTTGCAGGCATCGAATGGCACGAAGTACACATTCAATCGGGATCACCTTTACAGGAAGGCGAGTGTGGGCTTGGACGCCGATTCAATGATGGTTATGTATGTCGGACAAGCGTACGGAACCAAAGGCTCACGAAGCGCTCTTGATAGACTTCGCAAGCATGAAACCTTGCAGAAGATTGCAATCAAACAAGCTCCGCCAGGAAAAAAATTGACTGCACTTCTGCTTGCCGTCAAGCCGAGCACAAAATTAGTTACAATGATTAACCCTCACGCAAAAAACAGGGATGACAGTGGGGCGCGGATTAAGAGCGGTCTCGACAAGCTGCGAACTACCACAGAGCTAGAGCGAATCACGCTGTACGAAGCATCGCTGATACGGCACTTCGCACCAGAGTACAACACTGAATACAAGAACAGCTTCCCGTCCACGAACATGAAGGTCCTCAATGATTGTTATGAGAAGGACATAAATGCCATTGTCGCGGAAATTAACTTTGATGCCATGCCCTTCAAGTTAATGTCAAAGTCGGTAACGCCCGCACTAACCTTTATGATCAAACATGATCTCCATAAATCCGAATCGCGCAAAGTTTTCTTTGGAATTGGTTGATAGAACGCTAAAATAGAGCATACATTAAGCTCCACGCCCAACATGGACATTGCTCAGTCAGTTTATAGGCCATGGACTCACCTCCCATACCTTAAGACACTTGCCACAGTCTCAATACCCACTAAAAACGAGAAACATATGCTGGCATGAATCCAGATTGACCTACATCACAAAGTTACGACGGGCCTGAAAGAGTTCCTATCTTACTGTTGCGACCCCAACCAGCTGGCCAGAATCCAATGAAACCTCAAATTCTCGAGACTGCTGGGAAAAGAAAATATGCCGCCTAGCAATTCTCGCCTCCAGAACAGTTCGATTACTCGCCCTAAACCAAGGTCGGTCCATGTAATACTCAAAAGCAAACTTCCTTGCCGTTTCTTTGCAAGTTGTCCATGACTGCCCAAAGCACAATGACGTTAGCTCACTGATATCGCAGCCGCGATAGACCTGCACTACAGTCGGCAATAGATCTATATCATTAGGCTCCAGGATATCAACCAGCACTATCCTAGGATACCAGTCATCATTCTCTTGACCTATAAAAAGATCGTGCAAGCCGCCATGCGCAAATGTCGTGAACGCATGCCGAAGCGGATCTGCAACACCATACCAACTAGAACCGCTATTCGAAGAATCTGAGAATTTCATAAATTCCGAAAGAACACCCGCCCCCACGCCCCCCGATCTAATATGTAGGCATAGCCGCTCGATCAGATGACACGCGTCATTTACTTGTTGAGGGTTCAGACTATGCATGATCTTGGCTTCCAGATCGTCGAGGTCGATGCACATCTCACCCTTCATGAATCTGGAGTCTTCCTGACTCAGTTTTAACATTGATCTTTCCGAAAAATTCAAAATGTGGTTGAGTTGCAGAACTGCGTAGGCCTGAAGTAAGTGCAACGCTGCGTCCCAGCTGCCACGAAGCATGCGTGCCCAGTAGCGTACTCCAAGTGTTAGCACCGGGCCAAAGAATCACAGACTAAAAGAGGATCTCATAAACGGCCCTCGTCACAAGTGTTACCGTCGTGCCTACACGAAATACTATCAGGACCGAATGAACTCAACTCCTACGCATTGCGTCGTGGAGCGGGACCCTGAGTTTCGGTCGACACCCAAGAACCGAGTCCGGTTGAGCAGGCCCACCTTGATTCAGTGTAAATAATGCCTTTCGAAGACAAAAGCACGGCCGCGACACACCGAGGTCTAGGGAAATTCACACCCTCTTCGAATGCAGGGATGAAAAGCTATCAAATAGCTCGATTCAATTCCCCTACCTCGCGCGCCTCGGCTTCGACGGGGTCTTGTCTGCCGACTCGTCGATAAACGATCGACCTCTCAATCTCCCTGAAATTGGCCAGCTACGAAACCGCTCGGAGGATGTGCTGGGCTCTCATGCTTGATAGCGAGATGCCACTTCCGATCGTGCTGCGGCTTACGTGCGCGAGTTGCCCGCCCCGTCCTGGAGCGAAGTGTTGCGGCACCCTCAGCAAGCATCCACGCCCTTCTCACGCAATTCACCCCAACCGCCCATCCCGCAACCGATAACTCCGGTGCACGATGCCCTCCGGCAACACATCATGCGTAATCATTACCAGGCTACGGTTCCCCAGCGCCCCCACCATGTCATGCAACAGCGCATGCGCGGTATCCACATCCAGCCCTTCAGTAGGCTCATCCAGCAACAGAATCGGTGAACCACGCAGCAGCGCCCGCGCCAGCGCCAGGCGCCGCGCCTGCCCGGCCGACATGGTGGCGCCGTTCTCGCCCACCCACGCCTGCAACCCGCCAATCTGCTCGGCCCAGCCCTGCAGGCGCACATCGGCCAGCACCTGCCACAGCTGCGCATCGGTAGCCTGCGGATCACCCAAGCGCAGATTGTCGGCCACGCTGCCCGCAAACACCGGCGCGTTCTGCGGCAACCACGCCACCTGCCGGTGCCAGTCGGCCTGGGCGAACTGGCGGATGTCGATGCCGCCGTAGCGCACGTAACCGGCATCGGGGTCCCACAGGCGCAGCAGCAGCGACGACAGCGTGGTTTTGCCACAGCCGCTGTCGCCCTGGATGGCGATGCGATCACCCGGGCGCAGCTGCAACTGCAGCCCGTCCAGCAATGCCCGCTCCTGCCCCGGCCAGCGGAACGCCACGTGCTCAACACTGAGCGTGGCCGGTTCGGCGGGCACCGGCACCGGGTTCACCGGCTCGGCCACACCGGCGGGTTGATCGACGATCTGCTCCAGCCGCACCGCCGCCACCCGTCCGGACAGCCACGACTGCCAGGCCAATCCGATGGCCGCCCACAGTTCCAGCAGCGCGACGGTGAGGAACACCAGGCCCGCGGCCAAGGCGGCATCGATGGCGCCGCGCTCGAAGCCGCGCAACGCCAGCCACAGCATGGCCACCAGCCCTGCGGCCGCGCACACGCCATGCAGCGCATTGCCGCCGATCAACCGCACGCGGCGCCGACGGTCGCGCGACTTCAGCTGTTTGGCCGCCACCAGCACGCGCAGGTTCCAGTGCTCGCGCGCCTGCAGGGCGGTCAGGTCCGCCGCGCCTTCCAGGCCTTCGAAGGACTGCGCGCGCAGCTGTGCGCGATGCAGCGCGCGGTCGCGCTCCTGGTCGCCGGCACCGCGCACGGTCAGCCACGGCACGCCCGCGCCGATCACCAGCGCGAGCACGCCCAGCAGCGCCGCTGCAGGCGGGTAGATGATGCCCGCGGCGATCACGCCCACCAGCGAGATGCCGCCCAGCGCCAGCAGCGGGCCGATGGCGCGCACCAGCAGGCCGTCCACTTCGCCGATGTCCGACATCAGACGCGCCAGCAGCTCGCCAGTGCGCACGCCGGCCAGTCGCGCCGGCGCCAGCGGCAGCGCGCGGCGGAAGAACCACACGCGCAGGTCGCGGGCGATGCGCAGGGTGACGTCGTGGCCCACCAGCTTTTCGAAATAGCGCGAGGCGATCCGCGCCATGGTCAGCCCGCGGATGCCCGCCGAGGGCGAGAAGAAGTTGAAGCCGCTGCCCAGCCCGGCCGCACCGGCCAGTGCGGCCGCGGTAAGGAAGCCACCGGACAGCCCCAGCAATGCGGTGCCGGCCAGCATGGTGGTCCACAGCAGCAGTACGGTCAGTACCAGGCGACCGCGATGGCGGGTAAATACCTGCTTCAACGAGTCGATGCGTGGCGCACTCATGCCGACACCTCCCGCGTGTTGCGGGTGCCGCTGGCGGTCAAGGTCAGGCGCGTATCGGCCCAGGCCATGGCGGTCTCGCTGTGGGTGGCGATGATGACGCTGCGGCCGCGCGCGAACGCGGCCAGCGTGCGCAGCAGGTCGGCCTCGGTGTCCGGGTCAAGGAAGGCGGTGGGTTCATCGAGCAGCAGCAGCTGCGGGTCGCGCAGCAGCAACCGCGCCAGGCCGATGCGGCGCGCCTCGCCCCCGGACAGGCCGAAGCCGCGCTCGCCGATCACCGTATCCAGCCCATCCGGCAGGGCGGACGCGAAGCGCATCACCTGCGCCGCCTCGGCGACGGCACGCAGGTGCGCGTCGGTGGCGCCCGGGTCGGCCAGCCGCAGGTTGTCGGCAATGCTGCCGTGGAACAGGTAGGGGCGCTGCCCGGCATAGCCGATCTCCAGCCCGGGGCGCAGCACGATGCTGCCCGACTGCGGCGGCAGCCAGCCGGCCAGCGCTTCCAGCAGGGTGCTCTTGCCACTGCCGCTGGGGCCGACCAGCGCCAGCCGCTGGCCGGGCTCGATCTGGAAGGACAGCCCTTGGATGACATCGTGCTGCGCCCCCAGCGGACGCAACACCAGGTCGCGCACCTGCACCGGCGGTGCATGTTGTTCCAGCAGTTCGGGGGCACGTGCAACGGCGGCCTGCACATCGCCGCCCTCCTCCGCATCGGGCAGCTCGCCGAGCAGGCGCTCCACCTCGGCCGCGGCGGCCAGCGCGTTGGCGCGGTCGTGGTAGTGCGCGGCCAGGCGCCGCAGCGGCGCGTAGAACTCCGGCGCCAGCAGCAGGCAGAACATGCCCACGCCCAGTGTGGGCACCTGCGCGTGCAGCGACATCAGGCCCAGGTAGCTCAGCCCGAAGTACAGCGCGACCATGGCCACGCTGACCGAGGCGAAGAATTCCAGCACGGTGGACGACAGGAAGGCGATGCGCAGCACTTTCATGGTGCGCTCGCGCACGCCTTCGGCCGCGGCGGCCACGCCCTCCAGTTCGGCCTCGCCCCGCCCGTACAGGCGCAGCAGGCCCAGGCCCTTGATGCGGTCGGCGAAATGCCCGCTCATGCGGGCCAGCTCGCCCAGCTGCGCGCGCCCGGCCGCTTCTGCGCCCCAGCCCACCAGCATCATGAAGAACGGCACCAGCGGCGCGGTGAACACCAGGATCAGCGCCACCACCCAATCGGTCCAGGCCACCGCCAGCGCGATCAGCAGCGGCACCACCACCACTTCAATGCGGACCGGCTGATAACCGGCGTAATAGTTCTCAATTGCATCGGCATGGGCCAGCATCAGCTCGCCCAGCTCACCGGTACGCTGCTGGCGCAGCCACAACGGCCCGCGCCCCAGCAGGCGCCGGTAGACCCGCTCACGCAGGGCCAGCCGCGCGGCATCGGCCACATCGCCGGCTGCGGCCTGGGTGGCGCTGCCCAGCAGCGCGCGCGCGACCAGCACCACCAGCAGGCCCAGCAGCACCGGGGTGGCGTCGGCCAGCGGCCGGTGCTGCACCAGCACGGCCTGGATCAACCAGGCAATGGCCGCGGCCTGGCCGATCAACAGCGCCCCGGACACGCAGATGCACAGCGCAGCCATGCGCTGGCGCCCCCGCGCGGCCATGCCCAGCCCGCCCAGCCAGTGCAGGCGGCGACGGCGCAGGGCCGTGGTTTCAACAACAGTGGCGTCGGGGGGTATGCTCAAGGCAGATCACGCAGGGACACAGGGAGGTTTCCGTCGATTGTAGTGGGTGCCGGCATGGCCCCCGTGCGGCAAGCGGTCGCAGGTTGCCAGGAACGCATACGATTCCTTGCACAGACCGCTCGTACATTGATCTGAATCAAGGCTATTTGAAGTTGCAGGTCACAGAATTCATCCCGTAGACCCCCCTTCCCGCCACCTGAAACGCTAAACCCAACGAGGTAGCCAGGCCATGATTGATCAGACAGTCGTAGAACTGTCGCGGCTGCAATTCGCTCTGACCGCGATGTACCACTTCCTATTTGTCCCCCTCACGCTCGGGCTGTCCTTCATGGTGGCCATCATGGAGAGCGTGTACGTCATGACCCGCAAACAGGTCTGGCGGCAGATGACCCTGTTCTGGGGCACATTGTTCGGCATCAACTTCGCCATCGGCGTGGCCACCGGCCTGGTGATGGAATTCCAGTTCGGCATGAACTGGTCGTACTACAGCCATTACGTCGGCGACATCTTCGGCGCACCGCTGGCCATTGAAGGGTTGATGGCGTTCTTCCTGGAAGCCACCTTCATCGGCCTGTTCTTCTTTGGCTGGAAGCGGCTGAGCGCGGTCAAGCACCTCACCGTGACCTGGCTGATGGCGCTGGGCACCAACCTGTCGGCGGTGTGGATCCTGATCGCCAACGGCTGGATGCAGAACCCGACCGGTGCGGTGTTCAACCCCGAAACGATGCGCATGGAAGTGGTGGACTTCGCCGCGGTGCTGTTCAATCCGGTGGCGCAGGCCAAGTTCGTGCACACCGTCAGTGCCGGCTACGTGACCGGTGCGATCTTCGTGATGTCCATCAGCGCGCTGTACCTGCTGCGGGGCAAGTACAAGGACATGGCCCGCCGCTCGTTCGCGGTGGCGGCGGCCTTCGGCCTGCTGTCGTCGCTGTCGGTGGTGGTGCTGGGTGACGAAAGCGGGTACGCCGCCAGCGAACACCAGAAGATGAAGCTGGCTGCGATTGAAGCGATGTGGGAAACCGAGCGTGCCCCGGCCGACTTCACCGCCTTCGGCATTCCCAACCAGACCACCCACACCAACGACTACGCGATCAAGATTCCGTACCTGATGGGCCTGATCGCCACGCGTTCGCTGGACCAGCCGATCCCGGGCATCCTGGAGCTGGTGGGTCGCGCCGAGAACCGCATCCGTGGCGGCCAGCTGGCTTACGGTGCACTGGAACGCGTGCGCAAGGACAAGAACGACGTCGAAGCGCGCGAGATGTTCGACCGCCATTGGCAGGATCTGGGCCACGGCCTGCTGCTGAAGCGTTACCGCGAGGACATCCTCAACGCCACCCCGGAAGAAATCTCCAAGGCGGCGATGGACACGGTACCGCGCGTGGCACCGCTGTTCTGGACCTTCCGCATCATGGCCGGCCTGGGCTTCTACCTGATCGCCTTCTTCGCCCTGGCGTTCTACTTCTCGTGCCGCAACAGCTTCCAGGACAAGCGCTGGTTCCTGCGCCTGGCCGTGTGGTCGCTGCCGGCCCCGTGGATCGCGATCGAGTGCGGTTGGTTCGTGGCCGAGTACGGTCGCCAGCCGTGGGCGGTGGATGGCGTGCTGCCCACTTTCTATGCCGCATCGGGCCTGGCCCTGCATGAAATCCTGACCACGCTGGCAGTGTTCACCGGGTTGTACACGGTGCTGCTGGTGATCGAGGTCAAGTTGATGCTGAAGGCGATCCGCAAGGGTCCGGAAGAAATCCTGCCCACGCTGCAGGCTGATATCCGCCCCGTTTCCCCCGTTGCCGCCGCCCCCGGCCAAGCCTGAGGCAGGAGAATCCAGATGGAATTCATTGCACTTGATTACACCACGCTCCGCGTGATCTGGTGGCTGCTGCTCGGCATCCTGCTGGTCGGCTGGGCCGTCATGGACGGGTTCGACCTCGGCGTTGGCACCCTGCTGCCGTTCGTGGCCCGCACCGATGACGAACGCCGGCTGGTGATCAACACCGTCGGCCCGGTCTGGGAAGGCAACCAGGTCTGGTTGGTACTGGGTGGCGGCGCGATCTTCGCAGCGTGGCCCCCGCTGTACGCGGTCAGCTTCTCCGGCTTCTACCTCGCTGTGTTCCTGATGCTGTTCGGGCTGATCCTGCGCCCGGTCGCCTTCAAGTACCGCAGCAAGATGCCCGGCAAGCGCTGGCGCCAGAACTGGGACCGGGCGCTGTTTGTCGGCGGCCTGTTGCCGGCCCTGATCGCCGGCGTGGCGGTGGGCAACGTGCTGGTGGGCGTGCCGTTCCACTTCGATGACAGCATGCGCATCTTCTACACCGGCACCCTGATCGGCCTGCTCAACCCGTTCGCCCTGGTGGCGGGTCTGGT
Organism: Stenotrophomonas sp. GQ19; assembly: GCF_059758695.1. NCBI lineage: Bacteria > Pseudomonadati > Pseudomonadota > Gammaproteobacteria > Lysobacterales > Lysobacteraceae > Stenotrophomonas > Stenotrophomonas sp. GQ19. The sequence goes on from NZ_JCAXES010000003.1 coordinate 146,998, forward strand.
CAGCGTGGCGATGGTGGTGTCGCACGGTGCGGCGATGCTGGTGCTCAAGACCGATGGTCCGGTGGCCGAACGTTCGGCGCGCTATGGCAGCGTGGCTGCACTGGCGAGCTTCGTGTTGTTTGCCGCCGCCGGCGCCTGGGTGGCCTTCGGCCTGCCGGGCTACCAGATCACCTCGCAGGTGGTCACCGATGGCCCGACCAACCCGCTGTTGAAGACCGTTGAACTGGGCAGCGTCGCCGGTGGCTGGCTGCGCAACTACAGCAGCATGCCCGCCACCGTGGTGTTCCCCCTGATCGGCCTGCTGGGTGCCCTGGCCAGCGCAGTGCTGCTGCGTGCCCGCCGTGGCGGCCTGGCCTTCCTCGCCTCGGGCGCGTCCATCGCCGGCATCATCCTCACCGTCGGCTTTGCGATCTTCCCGTTCCTGCTGCCGTCCTCCAGCCAGCCCATCTCCAGCCTGACCGTCTGGGACAGTTCGTCCAGCCATCTCACGCTGTGGATCATGCTGCTGGCCACGGCCATTTTCCTGCCGATCATCATCGCGTACACCAGCTGGGTATACCGCGTCATGAAGGGCAAGACGACCGCCGAGGAAATGGGCGACAACCCCAACGCGTATTGAGTGTTCTCACGCGTGCCGACCCACGGTCGGCACCACCCCCGAATGAAGGAGAGTGAACATGTGGTATTTCGCCTGGATCCTCGGCGCCGGCCTTGCCTCGGTCGTGGCCATCCTCAACGGCATGTGGTTCGAAGCCCGCGAAACCAGCCGACTGGACAACGAGCAACGCTGAAAGTGTAAAAAAGAGTTGCCGATACGGCCTTCACACCGTATTCTTGGCGGCTCCTTCGGGGTGTAGCTCAGTCTGGTAGAGCGCTACGTTCGGGACGTAGAGGTCGCAGGTTCGAATCCTGTCTCCCCGACCACTCAGGTGGTCGCATTGAAGCCTGGAAACACGATTTCCAGGCTTTTGTGTCTAAGCCGTGGCAACACGGCACCGAAGGAAAGCAACACGGTCCCCCTTGCCGCCGAAGGGCGGGATCGATACAATAGGCGGCTCCTTACGGGGTGTAGCTCAGTCTGGTAGAGCGCTACGTTCGGGACGTAGAGGTCGCAGGTTCGAATCCTGTCTCCCCGACCATTTGATGGTCACATTGAAGCCTGGAAGACATATGTCCTCCGGGCTTTTTTGTGTCTGTTGTTCAGGGCACGCATCCACGGCGTGTGGCCATGCCGGACACGCCGGTAGAGCCGACCGTTGGTCGGCTGCACTTCCGTGCGGTGGAGGGTTCCGCACACCCACACCCACACCCACACGCCCCGGCCCGGCCCGGCCCGGCCTGACGACATCGGCATCCGGGGGATTTGGCGCTGGCGTCAAAGCGCAGCCGACCAACGGTCGGCTCTACCGGGGTGTTTCGCATACCCACATGCCCCGGTCCGGTGGTTTGCACATCCACACGCCCCGGTCCGGTGTTTTGCACAGCCACACGCCCGGTCGGGTGTTTTGCACACCCACATGCCCCCGATCCGGTGTTTTCGCATGGGTACACGCCCCGGCCCCGTGTTTCGCATAGCCACACGTCCGGCCCGGTGTTTGGTATGACCAGACGCCCCGGGCCGTCGGCACGACCCATTCATTTGGCGCAGGTACAATGCCCCGCTTCGGGACGCGCGCGGCGCGCGCCATTCCTCTTCTACCCCACGCAGCCTCCGGCCATGCGCCAGCGGCGGCGTTTCCGCACATCCGGCCCCCACCGTGATCGCGCCACCTGCATGAGATCCACGTCCATGACCCACACCGACCCACACGCCTCGTCCCTGCTGCGCGGACGCGTGCTCGCCTTTGCCGCCATCCTGCTGGCCGCGCTCAACCTGCGCACCGCCGTCACCTCGGTCACCCCACTGCTGGACCTGCTCGGCCAGACCTTCGGCTTCGGCACCACCATGACCGGCGTGCTCGGCATGCTGCCCACCGCCTCGTTCGCCCTGTTCGGCGTCACCACCCCCATGGTGGCCCGCCGCATCGGCCTGGAGCGCACCGCCCTGCTCGCCATGGGCCTGGCCACCGTCGGCCTGCTCCTGCGCTCCATGGCCGGCGGCATCGGCAGCCTCCTGTTCGGCTCCATCGTCGCCCTCGCCGGCATGGGCATCGGCAACGTCGTCGTCCCGCCGCTGGTCAAGCGCTACTTCGCCAACCGCGTCGGCACCGTCAGCACCCTGTACATCACCGTGCTGCAGATCGGCACCATGATGCCCGCCCTGCTCGCCGTGCCCCTGGCCCAGAGCGCCGGCTGGCGCGTCTCGCTCGGCATCTGGGCCATCCTCGCCCTGGCCGCCGCCCTGCCCTGGATGATGCTGGCCCGCCGCCGCCCGCACCCGGACCCGCTCGACACCGCCGCCGACCCGTCCGCCCAGCCGCACGGCAAGGTCTGGCGCACCCCGCTTGGCTGGGGCATGACGCTCATGTTCGGCATGACCTCGCTCATGACCTACTCCATGTTCACCTGGCTGCCGCGCATCGTCGTCGAAGCCGGTGCCACCCCGGCCTTCGGCGGCATCATGGTGGCCATCTTCGCCGCCTGCGGCCTGCTGCCCTCGCTCACCATGCCCGCCCTGGCGGTGCGCCTGCGCAACCCGTTCCCGCTGGTCCTGATCGGCTTCTCGGCCTTCCTCATCGCCTTCGCCGGCCTGCTCTTCGCCCCGATGAAGGCGCCGTGGCTGTGGGCCATCCTGCTGGGCATCGGCCCGTCCACCTTCCCGCTCGCGCTGACCCTGATCAACCTGCGCACCCGCACCCCCGCGGGCTCGGCCGCGCTGTCCGGCTTCATGCAGGGCGTCGGCTACGCCTTCAGCTGCCTGGGCCCGTTCCTGTTCGGCTGGCTGCACGAAATGAGCGGTGGCTGGCACCTGCCGTTCGGCTTCCTGGTGGTCTGCGCGGTGGTCCTGCTCACCGCCTCGTGGGTGGCCTGCAAGCCGCAGAAGCTGGAAGACCAGTGGTAAGCGTCGCTTCTACACACCGCTTGCGCACCTGCTGACGTAGCGTGTCAGTCACTGACCTGCCGGGAACGGCAGGCGGTCGGGGCCTGGAGCATTCCAGCGCGTTTCACTGAACGGCTTCAGTACGCAACGACCCCCGGGACATCGCAGTGGCGGCGGCCTGCCGGTCTTTGCGATCAGTACGTTACATCCTGTTTCTCTTCCCGCTCCACAGCGGGATGCGGACGCGCGTGCTTTAACGATTTGTAAACAACTGCGCAGTCAGGCACGATTGGCATGTGATGTGCGTCACATTTTTGCACACCATATTCTCTGAAGGGATGCACTGGGGGTTCCATGTACAACCATCGGCCGCTGGCGCTTTGCGTCGGCCTGGCATGCGCCACACTCTGTTTGACCAGCACCGGCGCACGCGCCGCCGCGACTGCGGATCAGCTCGGGCAGATCAGCCACTTCCGCGACCATGCCCAATGGCTGGATGCGCTGGCCGCCATCGAGCGGGCCCAGCTGCAGTCGCCCGACGACGCCCTGCTGTACAAGCTGCAGGTGCTGACCCTGTCCGACATCGGCAACGCGCACCGCGCCTGGCAGCTGTACCAGGCCCGCCCGCAGCTGTTCGATGATGGCCAGAAGCAGCGCTTCGAGGCCAACTACCTGGCCAAGCTGGTGGGCTGGAGCCTGGCCTACGGGGCCAGCGAAGACACCCGCCTGGACGAAGCCGAAGGCGCCCTGGCGCAGATGCAGCAGTATCTCGACCGCGACGGCAGCAGCGTGCAGGCCGCGCCGCTGCGCATCCGCTACGACCGCCTGATCCTGCTCAACCGGCTGGGCCGGCACACGCAGGTTCGCGACGAGTACCGCAGCCTGTTGGCCGACGGCCATCCGGTGCCGAACTACCTGATGGCCCCGATCGGCGATTCGCTGATGGCCACCCAGCACCCGCAGGAAGCCATTCCCGTGCTCGAGGCGGCGATGAAGGCCGACCCCTCGCAGCCGCAGGTGCGCTCCGAGCTGGCCTACGCCTACCTGGAAAGCGAACAGGCCAACACCGCCATCGCGCTGCTCACCAAGTGGCAGGCCGACGAGCCCGCATGGCGCTGGACCAACGGCGCCAAGGCCCCGCACGCCAACTGGCCGCGTTACGAAGCCGACCTCAACCTGGCCATGGTGCGCGCCTACAGCGGCGACCTGCCCACCGCCCAGCGCGACCTGGAGAAGATGGTCGACATCGGCCCGGGCAACACCGGCACGCAATCCTCGCTGGGCAACGTCTACCTGATGCGCGGTTGGCCACGCCGGGCGCTGGAGCGCTACAGCATGGCCAACACGCTGGACCCGCGCGACGTACCGGCCCGCCTGGGCCAGTACGACGCCTACGTGGAGCTGCAGCGCGACGACCTCGCCCGCCCGATCCGCGACACCCTGCTGGAGCGCTACCCCGGCCAGCCGTCGGTGCAGCGCCTGGACCGCAGCTGGCGCGCCCACCGCGGCTGGCAGCTGCATGCGTACGCCGAGGGCGGGCGCAGTTCCGGCGGCGGCGGTGCGTCGCCGTTGGGCAACGATGACGGCCGTTACGGGGTGGAAGTGCAGTCCCCGATCCTCGACGACCGCTGGCGCGTGGTGGCCTTTGCCGACCGCCGCAACGTCGACTTCCAGGACCAGACCATCAACCCGCTGCGGGTGGGCCTGGGCACGCGCTACCGCTATGGCCGCGCCGACGCCGAAGCCTTCGTCAACCGCGCCAACGACCACATCGGCGATACCGGCCTGAGCGCCGGCCTCGGTTGGCAGTTCAGCGACCAGTGGCATGTGGGCGTCACCGCCGCGCGCAACGATGCCGATGCGTCGATGCAGGCGCGCGTGGCGGGCATCACTGCCGACAGCGTGGCCATCGTCGCGGATTACCGCCGCAACGAACGCACCCACTGGAGCATCGGCGCCAGCCAGTTCCGCTACGACGATGGCAACCGCCGCGATACCGTCACCACCGCCATCGAGCAGCGCCTGCTGACCCGCCCCACGCTGATCCTGGACGGCCTGGGCAGCCTCTACGCCAGCCAGGGCAGCCACGACGACGTGCCCTACTTCAACCCGTCCGAGGACCACTCGGTGGAACTGGGCCTGCGCGTGGACCAGCAGCTGTGGCGCCACTACGAGCGCCACTTCCGGCACCGCCTGACGGTGTCGGTGGGCCAGTACTGGCAGCAGGGCTTTGGCAGCGCGCTCGTGCCGTCGGCCGAGTACCGCCACGAATGGCAGATCGGCGAAGGCCGGATTTTCGAGTACGGCGTGAGCTGGTCGCGACCGGTCTACGACGGACAACGCGAACGACACGTGGGCCTGGATGTCGGCCTGCGCTGGGGAGAATGAGATGGACCATATGGATCTGAAACGCTGGACCCTGGGCCTGCTGCTGGCGTTGCTGGGCGTTGTCGTTCCCGCGCACGCGCAGCCGCCGTCGGCGGCCGTGCTGGACGCGGCCGACAACGGCCTGCTGGTGCTCAGCTACCACGACATCCGCGATGACGTGGCCACCACCAGCGACCTGGACGCCTATGCGGTCAGCACCCAGAACTTCGCCGCGCACCTGGACTGGCTGTCCGCGCACGGCTACCACCCGGTGTCGCTGTCGCAGCTGATCACCGCCTCGAAGGGCGGCACCCCGCTGCCACCCAAGCCGGTCCTGCTGACCTTCGATGACGGCCTGCGCAGTGTGTACAGCAAGGTGTTCCCGCTGCTGCGCGCCTACAACTACCCGGCCCTGGTGGCGGTGATCACCGACTACGTGGACATGCCCGCCGGCCGCCAGATCGACTACGGCTACCGCCCCTTCACCCGCGACGATTTCCTGACCTGGGAACAACTGCGCGAGATGCAGAAGAGCGGGCTGATCGAACTGGCCAGCCACACCGACAACCTGCACCACGGCGTGCAGTCCAACCCGCAGGGCAACTCCACTCCGGCGGTGATCACCCGCATCTACGACCCGACCGCCAAGCGCTACGAAACCGCGGCCCAGTACGAAGCCCGCCTGCGTGCGGACCTGCAGCTGAGCGTGGACCGGATCCAGAAGAACGTGGGCGTGTCGCCCAAGGCGATCGTGTGGCCGTATGCCGCCTACAACGCACTGAGCAACGACATCGCCGAGCAGCTCGGCATGCCGGTGTCCTTCGACCTGGAAGGCCGCAGCACGCCGGTGACGCGTGACCTGCACGGCCTGGCCCGCTTGCTGGTGACCAACAACCCGACCGTGATCCAGCTGGCCTACGAACTGCGCCGCGACGTCGAACGCGACGGTATGCGCGCCCTGCAGATCGACCTGGACGCGGTGTACGACGCCGACCCGGCGCAGCTGGCCAAGAACCTGGATGCGCTGATCGAGCGGGTCAAGAAGATCGGCCCCACCCACGTGTTCCTGCAGGCCTTCGCCGACCCGGACGGCAACGGCTCGGCTGACGCGCTGTACTTCCCCAACCGGCACCTGCCGATGCGCGCGGACCTGTTCAACCGCGTGGCGTGGCAGCTCAAGACGCGTGCCGGGGTGAAGGTGTTCGCGTGGCTGCCGGTGCTGGGTTACGAGCTCAAGGACCCGGCCATCCGAACGGCGCTGGCGATCGAGAGCCCCGAGCGCGATGGCATCTTCCGGCTGGACTTCACCAACCCGAAGGTGCGCCGGATCATCGATGACATCTACGAAGACCTGGCGATCAACTCCTACTTCGAGGGGCTGCTGTTCCACGACGATGCCTACCTGCGCGATACCGAGCTGAGCCAGCTGCCGCCCGAAGGCGACGACGGCGCGCGGACCCAGGCACTGATCGACTTCACCCTGGAGCTGCGCACCGCCGCGCAGCGCTGGCGGCCCAAGCTGGCCACCGTGCGCAACCTGTACGCGCAGCCGGTGCTGCAGCCGCAGAGCGCCAGCTGGTTCGCCCAGCGCCTGGACCTGTTCAACAAGGCCTACGACCACACCGCGTTGATGGCGATGCCGTGGATGGAAGGCAGCCGCAACCCGGAAAAATGGCTGGACACGCTGGTGGTGGCGGTGCGTGCACACGACCCGCAGCTGTCCCAGACCATGTTCGAACTGCAGACGGTGGACTGGCGTACCCAGAAGCCGATTCCCGGTGAGCGCCTGCGTGCGCAGATCCGTCGCCTGCAGGCGCAGGGCGTGCGTCATTTCGCCTGGTACCCCGACGACTTCATCGCCGGCCGTCCGTCCACTTACGATGCGCGCGCGGCGATGTCCTCGCGCAGCTTCCCGTACGAGGAAAAGTGAGGCTGCCATGCATCCCTTCCTGTTCGCGCTGTTCCAGTTCGCCTTCTTCTATCCGATGGTGATGGCGTTCTTCTGGATGTCCGGCGGCCTGTACTACTTCTTCCGACGTGAGCGAAAGGCGCGCGATCGCAACGATCCGCCGCCGATGGAAAGCTACCCGTTCGCGTCGATCCTGATCCCGTGCCACAACGAAGCGGACAACCTGACCGACACGCTTGGCTCGGCGCTGCGCCAGAACTACCCGGACTTCGAAGTGATTGCCATCAACGATGGCAGCAGCGACGACACCGGCGCCCGCCTGGACGCGATGGCCGCGCTGCATCCGCGGCTGCGCGTGGTGCACCTGGACCGCAACCTGGGCAAGGCCAATGCGCTGCGCATGGGCGCACTGGCGGCACGCTCGGAGTACCTGGTGTGCATTGATGGCGATGCGATGCTGGAGGAGTACGCCACCCACTGGATGGTCTGGCACCTGACCAGTGGCCCGCGCGTGGGCGCGGTGACCGGCAACCCGCGCATCCGCAACCGGTCCACCCTGCTGGGCCGCCTGCAGGTGGCCGAGTTCTCTTCGATCATCGGCATGATCAAGCGCGCCCAGCGCGTGTACGGGCGCATCTTCACCATCTCCGGGGTGATCGCCGCGTTCCGCCGCACCGCGCTGCACCGTATCGGCTACTGGGCCGATGACATGGTGACCGAAGACATCGACATCAGCTGGCGCCTGCAGCTGGACCACTGGGACATCCGCTACGAACCCAACGCGCTGTGCTTCATCCTGATGCCGGAAACGCTGAAGGGCCTGTGGCGGCAGCGCCTGCGCTGGGCCCAGGGCGGCGTGGAAGTGATGCTGCGGCATGGCAGCTCGCTGTTCCACTGGCGCAAGCGCCGCATGTGGGGCGTACTGCTGGAATACCTGCTGAGCGTGCTGTGGGCCTACACCATGCTGGCCATCATCGTGCTCTGGGCATTGGGCAAGTTCATGCCCCTGCCGCAGGACCTGTACATCGCCACGCTGCTGCCGCAATGGCACGGGGTGATCCTGGCGCTGGTGTGCCTGCTGCAGTTCGCCAGCAGCCTGATCATCGACCGCCGTTACGAAACCCACATTGGACGCAACTACTTCTGGGTGATCTGGTACCCGATGGCGTACTGGCTCATCAGCCTGTTCACGACCCTGGTGGCCCTGCCGAAGACGCTGCTCAAGCGTCGTGGCAAGCGGGCGGTCTGGGTCAGTCCCGACCGGGGTATCCGATGAACACTGTCAAATCCACCCGCCGTTTCGACTCGCGCCTGATCCAGAAACCGCGCCAGCAGCCGCGTCTGCAGCGCACCGCCTGGGGGTTTGTGACCCTGGCCTTCTGGGGGTTCTACTTCTACCTGTGGGCGCCGTTGGTGACGTTGATTTCCTGGCTGCTCGGCGGCCGCATGGCCTGGCTGCAACTGTACGAGTACAAGCAGGCCATCGACCCGTTCATCATCATCGCGCTGCCGGTGATGCTGGTCTGCACGGCGGTGCTGCTGATCGCCTGGGCCGAGTACAACCGCATGCGGTTTGCCGGCAAGGAGCGCCGCACCCCGCATGAGGACACCACCCGCGAGGAGATCGCCCGCGACCTGGGCGCCAGCCCGGAACTGGCGGCGCAACTGGCCAGCGGGAAGGCGGTTACGTTGCATATGGACGATCACGCGAGGCCGGTGGGCGTGACCCACCAGCTGCTGTAGGAGGGGGCGGCAGGGCTGCGCCCTGCACCTGCCGAAGCGAAGGCCAGAGCCGGAGCCAGAGCCGGAGCAACGTCAACGGCTGAAGCGGCTCTGGATTTCTGCTGGTTGGGCGGGGCGGTGTGGGTGGGCAGGACACGCCGTAAACCCGTCCATGGGGGCTCGGCGGCGCCATCCATGGCGCCAACGGTCCTGCCCACCCACACCGCCCCACCCCCGACAGTTTCCTGGTGACGGTTGGTGGAGCCATGGCATGCGGGGATCAGATCCGATCGATATCGATATCGATATCGAAATCGAATAATTCAAATCGAATAGTTCAAATCGAATAGTTCAAATCGAATAGTTCAAATCGAATAATTCAAATTGAAATCGAAAATCGTCCACGCACGCAGTGGCTCTACTGTCAGCCACGGGAATCTGTCGAAGGCGGGGTGGGTCCGGTTGCGGGGGTGTCCGCGGCATGGATGCCGCGGCCAAGCCCCCAAGGATGGGTTTACGGCGTCCCCCGCAACCGGACCCACCCCGCCATCCCACGGATAGCCCGCTTCTGACGTTGACGTTGACGTTGCCGTTGCCGTGGCCTATAGCGGGTGCAGGGCAGCAGCCCTGCAAACAAACAAACACCTACCGCGTCTGCCCTTCCCCGCGCACCACGAACCGCTCCACCGTCAGCGCGTCCAACCCCATCGGGCCGTACGCATGCAGGCGCGTGGTCGAAATGCCGATCTCCGCGCCCAGGCCCAGTTCGCCGCCGTCGGAGAACCGCGACGACGCGTTCACCATCACCACCGCCGAACGCAAGGCGTGCACGAACTGCTCGGCCGCCTGCGCATCCTCGGTGGCAATTACCTCGGTGTGGTCCGAGCTGTACTGCTGGATATGCGCCAGCGCCTGATCGAGGTCATCGACCACGCGCACCGCAATGATCAGGTCCAGGTACTCGGCCGCGTAATCGGCGTCGGTGGCCGGCTGCGCATCGTCCAGCCACTGCCGCGCGCGGTCATCGGCCCGCACCGCCACGCCACGTTCGCGCAGCGCCTGCCCCGCCAACGGCAGGAAGGTCGCGGCCACATCGGCATGCACCAGCAGCGTTTCCAGCGAATTGCACGCCGACGGCCGGCTGCACTTGCCGTCAACCAGCAACGCCAGCGCCCGCTCAAGATGGGCGGCGCGGTCCACGTACAGGTGGCACACGCCCTTGTAATGCTTGATCACCGGCACCCGCGCATGTTCGGCCACGAAGCGGATCAAACCTTCGCCGCCGCGCGGGATCGCCAGGTCGACCAGGTCGTTGAGCTGCAGCAGTTCCAGCATGGTCTCGCGGCGCAGGTCCTCGACCAGCGTCAATGCCGCCTCGGCCACGCCCGCCTCGCGCAGCGCACGCTTGAGTGCGGCGGCAATGGCGGTGTTGGAGTGGATCGCCTCCGAGCCACCGCGCAGGATCACCCCGTTGCCGGCCTTGATGCACAGCGCAGCGGCATCGGCGGTCACGTTCGGGCGGGCTTCGTAGATCATCACGATCACGCCCAGCGGCACGCGCACCTTCTGCACGCGGATGCCGTTGGGGCGCACGTCGTCACGGGTGACCACGCCCACCGGATCGGGCAACGCGGCCACTTCACGCAGGGCCGCGGCGATGCCGGCCAGGCGCGTGGCGTCCAGTGCCAGGCGGTCGAGCATGGCGCTGCCGGTGCCTTTGTCGCGCGCAGCGGCCAGGTCGCGCGCGTTGGCGTCCAGGATCAGCGCGGCATCGGCCTCCAGCGCGGCCGCCATGGCGTCCAGCAGCGCGGTCTTGGCGCTGGACGACAGCTGCGCCACCTGCTGCGCCGCGGCGCGGCAGGCCAGCGCCTGGGCGCGGATGTCGGAGGGGGAGCTGGCAACCATCTCAATATCCTCTGAAGATGCAGGGTAGCGCCACGCCATGCGTGGCTGCGGGATGTCGAACGGGCCCAGGCTGCGCGGCCACGTAGGGCGTGGCGCTACCGTGGATGTTCTTACGCTTTACAGCACCACCAGGTCGTCGCGGTGGATGACGTTGCCGCCGTAGTTGTAGCCGAGCACGCTCTCGATGTCGCGCGAGTGGCGGCCGGCGATGCGGCGGATGTCGCTGGCCGAGTACTGGCTGACGCCGCGGGCCAGGCACATCTCGCCCTGCTCACCGCGCAGGCGCACTTCGATCATGTCGCCGCGGCGGAAATCGCCGTCGGCCCCGCGCACGCCACCGGGCAGCAGCGAGGCGCCCTTGTCGCGCAGCGCGGCGGCCGCACCGTCGTCGATGAGAATCGCGCCGGGTTCCAGCGGGGCATGCCGCAACCAGTACTTGCGGGCGGCCACGCGGGTCTGCCCGGCGTGGATGCGGGTGCCGAACAACCGGCCCTGGGCCAGCGCACGCACCACGTCGCTGTCGCGACCGTTGAACAGGCAGGTGTCGATGCCGACCCGCCCGGCCTTGGCCGCCGCTTCCAGCTTGGTATGCATGCCGCCGGTGCCGGCCCCGCTGCCGGCGCCGCCGGCCATGGCCAGCACCTCGCCGGTGAGCTCGGGCACGTCGTGGATCGGCCTGGCCTGCGGGTCACGGCGCGGGTCGGCGCTGTACAGGCCATCGATGTCGGTGGCGATGAACAGCACGTCGGCATCGATCAGTGCCGCGACCGTGGCGGCCAGGTTGTCGTTGTCGCCCAGTTTGAGCTCATCCACCGACACGGTGTCGTTCTCATTCACCACCGGCAACGCGCCCAGGCGCAGCAGCTCGTTGAGGGTGGCGCGCGCGTTGAGGTAGCGGCGGCGATTGCGCAGGTCGTCGTGGGTGAGCAGCACCTGCGCCACGGGGCGCTCGAAGAAGCGCTGCCACAGGCCGATCAGCTGCGCCTGGCCCAGCGCGGCCAGCGCCTGGCGCGCGGCCATCGCCGCGCCGGCTTCCAGCGCACGCGGCACGATCGCGCGGCCCGCGGCCACCGCCCCGGACGACACGATCACCACCTCGCGCCCGGCCAGCACGTTGGCCGAGACGAACTGGGCCAGGCCCAGCGCATGGCGCGGTGACAGCCCACCGCCGTCGGCGGCGAGCAGGCTGCTGCCGACCTTGAGCACGGCGCGCTTCCACGGCGGCAGGGTCTGTTCGGGAAACGGCGATTGCACGGTCGGGCTCATCGGGAGTGCATGCCTCAGCGGGTAGCCCATTCGTGGATGCGGGCGGTGGCACTGCCGTGCACCAGCAGCGGATCGGTGTCCACCAGCGCCTGCGCGGCGGCCAGGTCGGCCACGTCCTGCAGCACATAGGCGCCCCCGCTCTTGTCGGTGAAGCCGCCGGTCAGCAGCAGCTGGCCGCGGGCGCGCACCTCATCGAGGAAGCGTACGTGTTCGGCGCCCACCTCGTCGCGGAAGTCCGGGGTGCGGGTGACCAGTACCAGGTAGCAGATGTTCATGGGTGTCCATTCGGGGGGTCGGGCAGCGCCGTTGTTGTGGTTTGCCGGGGAGAGCCCGGCACTACCGTCGTTGTGGTTACACCAGCGCGGCCCAGCGGGCGCGCAGTTCGTCCAGCCGCAGGTCGGCGGCCGCGCCGGGCGACACGCGCGCGGCCAGGCTGCCTTCGGGCGTACGCCCCTGCCCGGCACTGTCGGCGCCGGCCGCGGCGGCCTTGTAGGCCTCGCGGAACGGAACGCCGGCCACCGCCGCTTCCACCGCGACGTCAGTGGCATACATGCCCGAGTCGATCGCCGCGCGCAGCTTGTCGTCGCGCCATTCCAGGTTGGCCAGCAACGCCGGCAGCAGTTCCAGCGCGGCCAGGCCACGGCCGAAGCCGTGGAAGATGGCGCCCTTGCTGCTCTGCAGGTCGCGGTGATAGCCGGACGGCAGCGACAGCAGCTGCTCGATCTCGGTACGTGCGGCGGCCACGCTGGCGTGGGTGGCGCGCATCAGTTCGATCACGTCCGGGTTGCGCTTGTTGGGCATGATCGAGCTGCCGGTGGTGTACTGCGCCGGCAGCGCCACGAAGCCGAACTCGCCGCTGGTGAACAGCGACAGGTCCCAGGCGATGCGGCGCAGGTCCAGGGTGGCACCGCCCAGCGCTTCCAGCGCGGCCAGCTCGAACTTGCCGCGCGACAGCTGCGCGTAGATCGGTGACACCTGCATCCGCGCAAAGCCGAGCGCGGCAGTGGTGTGGGCGCGGTCCAACGGCAGGTTCACGCCGTACCCGGCAGCGGTGCCGAGCGGGTTGGCGTCGATCAGCGCGAAGGTGTCATGGGCGCGGATCGCGTTGTCGATGAAGGCCTCGGCCCAGCCGGCCCACCACATGCCCGCCGAGGACACCACGGCGCGCTGGATGTGGGTGTAGCCCGGCACCGGCAGGTCCTTCTCGGCCTCGGCGCGGTCCAGCGCCACCTTGGCGATCTCGCGGCTCAGGCCGGCCACGTGCAGCAGCTTGTCCTTCAACCACAGGCGGGTGGCCACCAGGATCTGGTCGTTGCGGCTGCGCCCGGTGTGGATCTTGCGACCGGCATCGCCCAGGCGTTCGGTCAGGCGGGCTTCGATCGCCGAATGGCAATCCTCAAAGCGCTCATCCAGCACGAATGCACCGCTGCGGAAATCGGCACCCAGCACGTCCAGCTCGCGCAGCAGGCCATCCAGCTCGTCGCTGGACAGGATGCCGATGTGCTGCAGGCCCTGCGCGTGCGCCTTGCTGGCGGCAACGTCATACAGGAAGAACTCGCGATCCAGGATCACGTCATCGCCGGCCAGGAAGGTCTGGATCTTGGCGTCGACGGCGACGCCCGGCTTCTGCCACAGAAGGTCTGCCATGTCTTGCTCCGTTGGCGGAATCGCTCCGCCGGGTTGTGCGCGCACCGTTGCCGGTGCGCGCCGGTAGGGTTCAGTGCGGGATCGCGGCCAGTTCGTCCAGGCCCAGCGCCAGGTTGAGGCTCTGGATGGCCTGGGTGGCCGCGCCCTTGAGCAGGTTGTCCAGGGTCGCCACCACCACCACCCGCTTGCCACCCGGGGCCACGTCGAAGCCACCGATCTGCACGCCATGGCGGCCGGCGATCTGGCTGACCCACGGGGCCTCGTCGATCACTTCCACCAGCGCTTCATTGGCGTAGTACTTCTGGTACAGCGCCATCACGTCCTCGCGCTTGACCACGGTGTTCAACCAGAGGTTCACGGTCATGGTGATGCCGCGGAAATGCGGTGCCACGTGCGGCATGAACTCCACCGGCACGCGCAGGTGCGCGGTGACTTCGCGCTCGTGCATGTGGTTGGTGAGCGCGTACGGCATCAGGTTGTCGCGCAGCAGCTCCGGGTTGTTCTTGTCCGACGGAGTGGTACCGGCGCCGGAATACCCGGACACGCCGAAGCACTGCGGCGGGCCGGCCAGCTGGGTCAGCAACGGGCTGATCGCCAGCTGCATCGCGGTGGCATAGCAGCCCGGGTTGCTGATGTGCTTCTGGCCCAGGTAGTCGCCCCGGGTCAGTTCGGGCAAGCCGTAGTACCAGCTCGGCTCGAAGCGGTGGTCGGCCGACAGGTCCACGATCACCGTGTCCGGCCGGGCCGCGTCCAGCGCGGTGACGAACGGCGCGGCCAGCCCGTTGGGCAGCGCCAGGATCACCGCGTCCATGCCCTTGGCAGCGACCGCGTCGGCGTCGAGGTTTTCGAACAGCAGGGCAGAGCCCTGCTCCACGTCGGGGTGATGGTCGGCCACACGCTGCCCGGCCAGTTCGCGCGAGGACACAAAGCCCAGCTGCAGGTTGGGGTGCGCGGCAATCAGCTTGATCAGCTCGGCGCCGGTGTGGCCACGGGCGCCGACGATGCCGACGGTGTACTGCGGGGAGCTGCTCATGCGTGTGCGTCCAGGCGGTGCTGCAGGTGGCGCTTCACGCCCTGCCATTCCGCGTCGATGATGGAGAAGATGACGGTGTCGCGCGGGGTGCCGTCGGGGTGGCGCTTGTGGTTGCGCAGCACGCCGTCCTGCTTGGCACCCAACCGCGCGATCGCGGTACGCGAGGCGAAGTTGAACCAGCTGGTTTCGAACACCACGCTCAGGCACTCCAGCCGCTCGAACGCATGGGTGAGCAGCATCAGCTTGGTTTCGGTGTTGATGCCGGTACGCTGCGCGTCCTGCCCGTACCAGGTGTAGCCGATGCTCAGGCGCGGCACCTCTTCTTCCATCGCGTAGTAGCGGGTGGTGCCCACGACTTCATCGGCCGCGTTGAGCACCACGAAGGGCAACACTTTGCCGTCGGCCTGGGCCTGCAGTGCGGCCTGCACGTAGCCGGTCATGGTCTTGGCGCTGGGCACCTGGGTGTACCAGAGGCTGGACAGCGTGCCGTCGCCCAGCGCGCCGCGCAGACCGTCGATGTGCGCCATCTGCAGCGGCTCCAGCCGGGCATGGGTGCCGGCCAGCGTGGGCACTTTGGTCCAATCGGCGTGATTCATCGGGTTCAGCCCTCCAGGCTCGGGGTGCGCAGGGCGCAGTGTTCAACGTAGGTGCGGATCCGCTCGAAGCCGTCGGCGCCAAACCAGAACACCTTCCAGGTGCCCTGCTTGTAGCAGCCGTCGGACTCGGCGTAGTAGAAGTGGTTGATCGGGTTGCCGTTGCGCGAGCGCCAGAACAGCTGCGGGGTTTCCTCCAGCATCACGTTCCACACCGCGCGGCCCAGGCCTTCACCCTGCGCGTCGTCGAGCACCGCGAACTTGTCCAGGTACACGCCTTCGGCCTCGTCGGTGAGGATCACCGCGGCGCGGTAGTTCTCGCTGACGTAGGCGCGCAGCAGCTTGGTCTTCTCGAAGTAGTCCGGCACCAGGGTGCGGCCGAAGCTGGATTCGATCAGGCCCTTCAGGCGCGGCAGGTCCAGTTCGTCCCAGGCGGTGGCGCGCAGGACTTTTTCACCCTTGCGCACCAGCGTGCCCGAGCCCTTGTGAGTGAACAGCTCCTTGGCCAGGTCTGCCGGCCGGGTGATCGACACCGACGACTCCAGCGGCAGCCGATCCAGCAGGTCCTTGATCTGTTCGATCTTCACCCGCATGCCGCCGTGGATCCACGGCTGCTGCATCAGCTGGTCGTACTCGGTGGACAGGTTGATCGAGTCGATCACCTTGCCCTCTTCGTCGAGCAGGCCGCCGGTGCCGGTCAGGAAGATGATCTTGTACGGCTGCAGTTCCTGCACCAGCTCATTGGCGGCAAAATCGGCGTTGACGTTGAGGATCTGCCCGCAGCGGGTTTCGCCCAGGCTGGTGATCACCGGGATCGAGCCGGCGCGCAGGCTGGCTTCGATCGGGGCCAGGTTGACCTTCTTCACCTCACCCACCAGGCCATAGGTGGCCTGGTCCATGTACTCGGCTTCGAACACGCCGCCGGTGATCGAGGTGGCGCGGGCGCCGTTCTGCTGCAGCGCCTCCACCAGCTGCAGGTTGGACGCCTGGAACACCCGGCGCACGATCGCCAGGCCTTCCGGCGAGGTCACGCGCAGGCCGTTGACGGTTTCCTTGACGATGCCGGCCGCCGACAGTTCGGCGTCCAGCTGCGGGCCGGCGCCGTGCAGCACGATCGGGGTCAGCCCGACTTCCTGCAGGAACGACAGCGAGGAGGTCAGCGCATCCAGGTCATCGCGCAGCACCGCGCCGCCGACCTTGACCACGGCGAAGCGCTTGGCGTCCAGCTGCGAGAAACGCTTGAGGTACTGGCTGATCTCCTTCGCGCTGGCCATGCTCGAAAGCAGGCGCACGATGGTCTGGCGGGTCTGGCGGTGGGGCTGGGAAGAAGGCATTTCGGTATCGTCACAGGCGGCCGAAGCCGCGATGGGAGTTCCGTCAGTGGGGGACCACGACGGCGTCATTCGATCAGGCACCGTGCGCGATGATGCGGTGCACGGATGCGGTGTAACGCTGCAGCTGCTCCAGCGTCACGAACTCATCGGCGGTGTGGGCCTGGGCGATGTCGCCCGGACCGTACACCAGTGTGGTGTAGCCGCCGGCCGAGAACAGCGAGGCCTCGGTCCAGAAGTCCACCGCGTTGCCGATCGGAATATCCAGGGCATCGGCCACATCGCGCGCGGCCAGGCGGCGGTTTTCCGCTTCGGCGATGTCGCCGGCCGGGAAACTGGGGCCACGGAAGGTTTCGGTGAACTGCGCCGCGGCCGGTTCGGCAAACCCGGCGAAGGTGGCCAGCAACGCGTCGATGTCCATCGACGGCAACGGGCGGAAGCCGAACCGCACTTCGGCAGCAGGCGCAATCATGTTGGCCTTGATACCGCCTTCCACCCGGCCGATGTTGAAGCGCAGGCCGGTGAGCCCGCCGAAGCGTGCATGCGCCAGCGATTCCACGTGGTCCAGCGCGCGGTTGCCCCAGCGCATGGCCTGGTGCAGCGCGCTGGCCGCCGCATCCTGCTTGCCCGAGGCATGCCCGGCGCGGCCGGTGAACTGCATCAGCACCGAACTGATGCCACGGTGCGCAAGCACCGCTTCGCTCATGGTCGGCTCGGCCACCAGCACCGCTTCATACGGAATGCCACGGGCCAGGAAGGCAGCGATGCAACGCGGATCGTTGGCTTCCTCGTCGCTGGAGAACAGGAACGCGGCATCGCCATCGCTGGCATTCGCTGCGGCCACCAAGGCCGCCGCAGCGCCCTTGATGTCACACACGCCCAGCCCGATCACGCGATCCTCGGCGCGCCGCATCACGTGCGGGTCGGCCGTCCAATGCGGCGAGTCCGGCACGGTATCCAGGTGCACGTTGAACAGGTACTTCGGGGTGCCACGCACCGCATACAGGCTGACCGCACCGTCGCCATGGTCGATCACCTCCACGTTGAACCCGGGCAGGTTCGCACGCAGGTAATCGAAGATGCCGCCGGTGGTGATCGCCCGCGGCGGATTGCGCGTGTCGAAGGACACGAGCTGCTGCAGGTGATCGAGTGTCTGTTCCAACATGTGTCTGGATATCCGTAGGGTTCAAAATCGGTAGTGCCGGCCGCTGGCCGGCTCTGCAATGATCCGGCCGTTCCAGGAGCCGGCCAGCGGCCGGCACTACCCCTCCATCGGCTTTGCGAGGCGCCGGCCAGCGGCCGGCACCCCGGTGAATCGCCTTAGCGGTTGACCTGCGCGTACAGCGTGGAGCTCATACCAAACAGCTTGATGAAGCCTTCGGCCTCTTCCACGCCCCAGTCGGCCGACTGTGCATACGTAGCGCCCTTGGTGTTGAGCAGGTGCGGCGACTTCACCGCCACGGCATCCACACGGCCACCGCGGGTTTCCAGCACCACTTCACCGTTGACCTTGGCCTGCGAGGACTTCAGGAAGGCTTCGATGTCGGTCTTCAGCGGGTCGTGGTAGAAGCCTTCGTACACCAGCTCCACCCACTTGCGCGCCACGTCCGGCTTGAAGCGGTTCTGCTGCTTGGTCAGCACGGCATCTTCCAGCGCGCGGTGCGCGGCCAGCAGCGAGACCAGGCCCGGCGCTTCGAACACGATGCGGCCCTTCAGGCCGATCACGGTGTCACCGGTGTAGACGCCACGGCCCACGCCGTACGGGGCGAACAGCTTGTTGAGCTTGGCCAGGATCTGCTCACCCGGCAGCGCCTTGCCGTCCAGCTCGACGGCTTCGCCTTCGACGAACTTCAGGGTGACCGTCAGTGCCTGTTCCGGCCATTCGCTGCGCGGTGCGCACCAGCCGCGGGCACCTTCGCCCGGGGCTTCCCAACGGTCGATCTCGCCGCCGGACATGGTCAGGCCCAGCAGGTTCTCGTTGATGGTGTAGGCCTGCTGCTTGGCGCGCACGCCGAAGCCGCGCTCTTCCAGGTACTTCTGCTCGTAGGCGCGGGTCTGGGTGTGTTCCTTCTGGATTTCGCGGATCGGCGCGACGATCTGGTAGTCGCCCAGCGCCTTCACGGCCAGGTCGAAGCGGACCTGGTCATTGCCCATGCCGGTGCAGCCGTGGGCGATGATGTTGGTGCCCAGCTCGGCGGCGCGCTTGAGCGCGGCATCCACGATCAGGTAACGGTCGGACACCAGCAGCGGGTACTGGCCCTGATAGCCCTCGCCGGCCCACACGAACGGCTTGACGAAGCCGCTCCAGATCGCCGGGCCACCGTCGACGGTGACGTGGCTGGTGACGCCCAGTTCGGCGGCACGCTTCTCGATGAAATCGCGCTCTTCGTCATCCACGCCGCCGGTGTCGGCGAACACGGTATGCACGTTGTAGCCGCGCTCCTGCAGGTACGGCACGCAGAAGCTGGTGTCGAGTCCACCGGAGAAAGCCAGGACGATGTCTTTGTTGCTCATGGGGGTCAGGTCCAATTGGGGAATTAGGATTCGGTAGAGCCGACCGTTGGTCGGCTGAATCGTGCGGTACGCCGGTCGGCTGAAATCCTGCGCCGGTCGGCTGAAATCTTCGGTGTGACGGTTGAGGCGCAGCCGACCAACGGTCGGCTCTACCCCGTCGGCACTAGCGGCCGATCAACGCCGACATGATCGCCTTCTGCACATGCAGGCGGTTTTCAGCCTCGTTGATCGCGATGCACTGCGCCGAGTCCATCACGCCGTCGGTGGCCTTCACGTTGCGGCGCAGCGGCAGGCAGTGGCTGAACACGCCGTTGTTGGTCAGCGCCATCTTGGCTTCGTCCACGATGAAGTGCTGGTACTGGTCGCGGATCGGCTTTTCCGGTTCCCAGTTGCCGAAGAACGGCAGCGCGCCCCAGCTCTTGGCGTACACCACGTCGGCGCCGGCGTAGGCGCTGGCGATGTCGTGGCTGACCTGCAGCGACCCACCGCTCTCGGCCACGTTCTGCTCGGCCCAGCCCATGTAGCGCTCGTCCAGAATGTAATCCGGGGTCGGACACAGCAGGGTCACGTCCATGCCCATGCGGGTGGCGATGGTCAGCGCCGAGTTGGCCACCGCGGTGTTCAGCGGCTTGGGGTGGTAGGTCCAGGTCAGCACGTACTTCTTGCCGCGCAGGTCCTGGGTACCGAAATGCTCCTGCAGCGCCATCACGTGGGCCAGTTCCTGGCACGGGTGGGTGATGGTTTCCATGTTGATCACCGGCACCGGCGAGTACTTGGCGAAGCTCTTGAGCACGATGTCTTCGCGGTCCTTGGCCCAGTCGATGAACTTCGGGAAGGCACGCACCGCGATCAGGTCGCAGTAGCGGCCCAGCACCTTGGCCACTTCGGCGATGTGCTCCTCGGTGTCCCCGTCCATCACCGTGCCCAGGTTGAACTCGATCGGCCATGCGTCCTTGCCCGGCTGCAGCACGATGGCGTGCCCGCCCAGCTGGAAGGCACCCAGCTCGAAGCTGGTGCGGGTGCGCATGGAGGGATTGAAGAACACCAGGGCAATCGACTTGCCCTTGAGCTCGTCGCCCAGCTTGTTGCGCTTGAACAGCGCGGCCTGGGTCAGCAGGGCATCCAGGTCGGTGCGGCTCCAATCCTGGGTGTTCAGGAAGTGCTTCAGGGACATCGATCGATCCTTTGCGGCTGGTTTTCCACCGTTGCCGGCGGAGGTTGGGGGCGCCGGGGCGCGTTCAGGGCTCAACAAAACGTATACAGATGAAACTTTTCGGATCGTAGAAACGAAAAAACCCAGCGCGGGGGCTGGGCTTTCCGAACAGACAGCACGAAGCTCCGGTTACCCAGCGAAAATGTGGGGTTCCGGTCGGCGGGCACGCGACGTCATGCCCGTAGCCATACGGGCGGCGCTGGTGTCGTGCTGGAAGTCGGTGAGTTTCATGGCCGCCCATCTTTGCATGCACCCCGGGTGGGTGCAAGGCCTGAATGTCAATTGTGGGCACCGGCCGTGGCCGGGTACGCCCCTCACGGGGTGGGACACCCTTCACAGGGCCGGTGAACGGCCTCAGGGATTGGCCGCGCTGCCCTGCTCGGCGCCGATCCACGGGGTGATCGAGACGCGGATCTTGAGCCGGTTGCCCGGATCTTCGGGCAGGCGCGAGCGGTACTTGGTGCCCTTGTAGACGTAATCCACGTCGTAGGCGATCGGCCGGCGGAACTCGCGGCCGACCGGGATGATCCGGCATTCACGGGTCAACAGCGGGCCGTTGTTGGCCGCCGGTGCGGGCGCTTCGGCCACCGGCATCTCTTCCTCGGTGCCGTCTTCGCGGCGGAAGATCGAGCGCACCGAGTCCATGAAACGGCCGAACCGGCCCTTGTCTTCCTGCGGCTCTTCCCCGGTGACGTTGACCGGGGCCAGCGTACGCGTGGACACCGGCTCGCAGTGTTCTTCGGTGCGGGTCGCGCGCAGCGTCTGGAACACCGGTTCGACGTTGAGCACCTGGGCGTAGTCGAACTTCACGTTCTCCACGATCACCACCCGGTTCCGGACCTCGCCGTCCTGGGCGCAGGCCACGGAGGCAGCGCCGCCAAGCAGGCAGGTCAGGGTCAACAACGAAGCGGATTTCATTGGCAACAGGGAAGTGGACAAGGTGGATAGTTTAGGCAGTGCCAGGCACAAGGGGCTGAACATTACCCTTCCGCGATGATTCTGCCCATAGCCCCCCTGCCCCGGGCCGGTTGCCGCGCGGCCCCGGCGCTGGGCGCCGATGTGATCTAAAATCGCGGGCTTGCCCCCTTTTGCCCCCACCACCGCCCCCATGACCCTGCGCCTGCACAACAACCTGACACGCCAGCTCGAACCGTTCACCCCGCTCGATCCGACCTGTCCGACCCTGTATGTGTGCGGCCCCACGGTCTACAACTATGTCCACATCGGCAACGCCCGCGGCCCGGTGGTCTTCGGGGTGCTGGCCGACCTGCTGCGGCGCCGCTTCGGCGGCCTCCGCTACGCCCGCAACATCACCGACGTGGACGACAAGATCAACACCGCCGCGCGTGAACAGGGCGTGCCGATCTCGACGATCACCGACCGGTTCGCCGCGGCCTACCGGGAGGACATGGCCGCGCTGGGCGTGGTGCCGCCGGACATCGAGCCGGAAGCCACTGCGCACATTCCGCAGATCGTCACCATGATCGAGCAGCTGATCACGGCCGGCCACGCCTACGCCGCCGAAGGCCACGTGCTGTTTTCGGTCGGTTCCTATGCCGGGTATGGCAAGTTGTCGCGCCGCGACCCGGACGAAATGCTGGCCGGCGCACGCGTGGACGTGGCCCCGTACAAGCGCGACCCGGGCGATTTCGTCCTGTGGAAGCCCTCCAGCGACGACCTGCCCGGCTGGGAATCGCCGTGGGGCCGGGGTCGTCCGGGCTGGCACATCGAATGCTCGGCGATGGCGGCCGCGCACCTGGGCCCGACCATCGACATCCACGCCGGTGGCGTGGACCTGCAGTTCCCGCACCACGAGAACGAGATCGCGCAGAGCGAATGCGCCCACGGCGGCCAGACCTTCGCCCGGTTCTGGCTGCACAACGGCATGCTCAACTTTGGCGGTGCCAAGATGAGCAAGTCGATCGGCAACATCGAGCGCGTGCACGACCTGGTGCGCAAGCATGCGCCCGAGGCGCTGCGCTATGCGCTGCTGTCGGCGCACTACCGGCAGCCGCTGGACTGGTCCGACGCGCTGATCGAACAGTCCGCGCGCACGCTGGACCGGCTGTACGGCACCCTGCGCGACCTGGCCGCCGTCGAGGCCACTGCGGTCATCCCCGCGGAGATGGACGCGGCCCTGGACGACGACCTCAACACGCCGCAGGCCTTGGCCGAACTGGCCCGCATCGCTGGCGAAGCCCGCAAGGCCGCGCCGGCCGACCAGGCCCGCTGGAAGACCGCGCTGCTCGGGGCCGGCCTGGCGCTGGGCCTGCTGCAGCAGGATCCGGCCGCCTGGTTTGGCAACGCACCGGGCGACACCGATGACGATGCGCGCATCCAGGGCTTGATCGATGCCCGCACCACCGCCAAGCAGGGCCGCGACTTCGCCCGCGCCGACGCCATCCGCGACCAGCTGGCCGCCGAAGGCATCGCGCTGGAAGACACCGCCCAGGGTGTGCGCTGGGTACGCAAGCGTTGATGCCCCGCCCGGCCGACCGCCGGGCGCTACCGCGACACAGATCCGGCCACGGATGGCCGGGTGTTCCCCCCGAACCACCACGGCCTGACCACGGAAGGCAGCTACCGGCCCGGAGTCCCCCATGACCCTTGCTTCCCCGTTCCCGCTTGAACCCACCGCTGCCGAGGCACAGGCGGCCATCGCCGATGAATTCGCCTTCTTCAGCGACTGGTCCGAGCGCTACCAGTACCTGATCGATCTTGGCCGCAAGCTGCCCACCTTCCCCGACGCGTGGAAGACCGAAGAGCACCGCCTGCTGGGCTGCCAGTCGATGGTGTGGATCGTGCCCGAGGGCAACGCGCAGCAGCTGCGCTTCCACGCCATCAGCGACTCGGCGATCGTCTCCGGACTGATCTACCTCGCCCTGCGGGTGTATTCGGGCCGTTCGGCCGCCGAGATCCTGGCCACCGAACCGACCTACATCCAGGACATCGGCCTGTCCCGCCATCTGTCGCCCACCCGCAGCAACGGCGTTGCGGCGATGCTGGCCTTCATCCGCGAGACCGCGCAGTCGCAGCACGCCCAGTCGTGAGTACCGACGCCCCTGCCGAGCCCGCCGAAAGCGCGCTGACCCTGCTGGCCCGTCCCGGCTTCTCGCTGCTGCTGGCCTACCGCATCTGCGCGATGCTGTCCTACCAGATCGTGGCGGTCACGGTGGGCTGGCACATCTACGAAGTAACCCGCAATCCGTTCTCGCTGGGCCTGGTGGGGCTGGCCGAGGTGCTGCCGTTCTTCTGCGTGGCCCCATTCGCCGGCTATCTGGTCGACCACCTGCCCCGCCGCCGGCTGGGCATGGTTGCCGCCAGCGGCCTGGTGCTGACCGCCGTGGTGCTCACCGCCGTTGCCCAGGGCTGGCTGCCGTTCCACGGGGTGTGGCCGATCTATGCGGCCATCGCCATGACCGGCATGGTCCGCGCGTTCCTGTCGCCGATCTACAACGCCCTGTTCGCCCGCGTGCTCGAGCGCCAGCAGTACGCGCGTGGTGCGGGCCTGGGCGCGGTGGTGTTCCAGGCCGGCATGGTGGCCGGCCCGGCGCTGGGCGGCCTGCTGGTGGCCTGGGGCGGCAAGGGGGTGGCCTATGGCGTGGCGGTGGCGGTGGCGTTGATCGCGGTCGGCTGCCTGGCCGTGCTGCGCGTCTCCGAACCGGTGCACACCGGCCCGGCCGCGCCGATCTTCAAGAGCATCGCCGAGGGCGGTCGCTTCGTGCTCGGCAACCGGATCATGGTCGGGGCGATGGCACTGGACATGTTTTCGGTGCTGCTCGGCGGTGTGGTGGCGATGCTGCCGGCGTTCCTGCATGAAATCCTGCACCACGGCCCGGAAGGCCTGGGCATCCTGCGCGCGGCCCCTGCGCTCGGGTCGGTCTGCGTGGGCCTGTGGCTGGCCCGCCGGCCGCTGCAGCGCAATGCCGGCCGCGTGCTGCTGTTCGCGGTGGCCGGCTTCGGCCTGTGCGTGATCGGCTTCGGGCTGTCGCACAGCTTCTGGCTGTCGGCGCTGATCCTGTTGTTCTACGGGGCATTCGACGGCGTGTCGGTGGTGGTCCGCTCGACCATCCTGCAGCTGGCCACGCCGGAGGAGATGCGCGGCCGCGTGTCGTCCATCAACGGCATCTTCATCAGTTCGTCCAACGAACTGGGCGCGTTCTATGCGGGCACCATGGCCAAGCTGTTGGGTCTGGCCCCGGCCGTGGTCCTGGGCGGTTTCGCCGTGCTCAGCGTGGCCGGCATCACCGCCTGGAAGAACCCGACGCTGCGCCGGTTGAACCTGCGGGATCTGCAGTAGGTACCGACCGTTGGTCGGTACGGCGTTGTCGCACCCCCGTGGCGACGGCAGCCGACCAACGGTCGGCTCTACCCCGGTGCGACCCGTGATGGGTTCCGACCCGCACATGCGACGCACCGTCAAGGCGCTGGCGGGTCACCCTCGGCAGGACACGCCAGATCCCCTCCATGGTGCTCGTCTGGCGCCATCCATGGCGCCAACGGTCCTGCCGAGGGTGACCCGCCAGCGCCCGCGAGATGGCAATCAGGCGCCGCGCGCCTCGCCACCGAACCACAAAAAAGCCCGGCCGAAGCCGGGCTTTTCACTATCCATCAACCACCAGAAAATCAGTCGCCCTGCTGCTTCTGCAGGTGCTCCCAACGTTCCTGGGCGTCGATCGTGCGCTCAGCGGTGAGACGCGCTTCCAGACGATCCAGGCCGATCTCTTCGCCGGTGTCCACGCAGTAGCCGTAGTCACCGTCTTCCAGACGCTTCAGCGTGCTGTTGATCTTGCCGATCAGCTTGCGGTAACGATCGCGGGTACGCAGTTCCAGCGAGTTCTCGGTCTCGCGGGTGGCGCGTTCGGCTTCATCGCCGATGTCACGCACTTCTTCCTGCAGGTTGGCGATGGTCTGCTTGGATTCCTCCACCAGATCATTGCGCCAGTGCTGCAGACGCTGGCGGAAATACTCCAGCTGCAGCGGGCTCATGTATTCCTCTTCCGCACTCGGCTTGTAGCCGTCGGGCAGGATCGGACGACCGGTGGCTTCGTCAGTCTTGTATTCCACCACCTTGACCTTGGTGCGCGGTGCCGGGGCGGACGAGCGCGCTGCCACGGCAACGGCGACCTTGCCGACCGGACGCGACACGGGCTTGGGGGCGGACTCGGACTTGGCGGGGGTTTTTGCAGGCGATTTCGAAACGGGCACGGGATTCTTGTTTTGCGGGGCCTTGGAGGCGGGGGCGGCTGCTGCCGGCGCCGGCGCGGACGCCGGAGGGGTAGCAGGTTTGGCCGCGCTCTTGGCCGGGACAGACTTGGCCGTCGCCGGCGATGCCGGCTTCGGTGCGGACTTCACTACGGGTGCTGCAACCGGCTTGGCGGCCGGCTTGGTTGCCACGGGCTTGCTGGCGGTTTTACTTGCCTTCACCGGCTTGGCTGGCGGCTGTTTGACCGCCGCCTTCTTCACCGGTGCTGGCGTGGAGGCCGGCTTGACAGCTGCCGGCTTCACGGATTTTTTCGCGACGGTCTTGGCCGGTGCGGCCTTTTTCACCGGCGCCTTGGCGACCGGCTTGGCCACCGCGGCCTTCTTGGCCACGACCTTCTTGGCAGGCGCGGCCTTCTTCACCGGTGCCTTGCTCACCACCGGCTTCTTGGCGACGGCTTTCTTCACCGCCTTGGCCGGGGTCTTGGCGACAGGTTTCTTTACGGGTGCCGTCCTGGTCGCCGGTTGTTTGGATGCAGGCTTGCCAGCCGGCTTGGCAGCCGGTTTCTTGGCAACGGACTTGGCCGCCAACTTCTTAACAACAGGCTTGGCGGTTTTCTTGGCGGCCTTGACGGCCTTCTTTGCAGTTTTTTTAGCAGCCACGAAACGCTCTTCCTTGGTTTCCCCGGGGCCCGGGAAAGCGGGCCTTTATAGCCTACCCGACCAGCAGCAGCAACCACACCGCCTACTCCGTTCAGCCCCGGAGTCGCAAGGCGTGGAGCCGGTCCGCCCGTCCAGCGGGGCCGGCTTGCGCAGTTCGGTACCTGACCCGGCCAACGGCCGGGGCGGCCCGCCACGCGCGTGGGCGCGGAGGGGACCAACGTCCCATCCTGCGACAAATGCGCCCTTCATGCCAACTGCCTTAAGATTGGCAGGTGATCTCACGCCTGCTCATTGCCCTGCTGCGCTTCTACAAGCGCTTCATCAGCCCGCTGCTGGGGCCGCGCTGCCGCTTCATGCCCAGCTGTTCTGAATACGCCATGCAAGCCATCGCCACGCATGGGCCCGCGCGCGGCAGCTGGCTCGCCGCGCGCCGCCTGGGCCGCTGCCATCCCTTCCATCCCGGTGGCATCGACGAGGTGCCCCCGCGCGCCGCGCACGACGCTGCCTGCCGCTGCACAGGAAAACACTGAAATGTCCTCCACGCTCATCGTCAACGCCCGCCTGGTCAACGAAGGCACCATCCGTCAGGGCGACCTGCGCATCGAAAACGGCCGCATCGCGCAGATCGGTACCGGCCTGGAGGCCCGCCCGGGTGAAACCGTGGTCGATGCCGCCGGCCGCTGGCTGCTGCCGGGCATGATCGACGACCAGGTGCACTTCCGCGAACCGGGCCTGACCCACAAGGGCGACATCGCCACCGAGTCGGCCGCGGCCGTGGCCGGCGGGCTGACCAGCTTCATGGACATGCCCAACACCAACCCGCCCACGCTCAACGCCGAGATCCTGCAGGCCAAATACGACGCCGCCGCCGGTCGCGCGCGCGCCAACTACGGCTTCTACATGGGCGCCAGCAACGACAACCTGGCCCACATCCAGTCGCTGGACCCCAAGACCGCGCCGGGCATCAAGGTGTTCATGGGCGCCTCCACCGGCAACATGCTGGTGGACAACCCGGAAACCCTCGACGCCATCTTCCGCGACGCGCCGACGCCGATCATCACGCATTGCGAAGACACCCCGATGATCGATGCCAAGGCCAAGGAGTACGCCGAGAAGTACGGCGATGCGCTCAGCGCCGAGCAGCACCCGGACATCCGCTCGCGCGAGGCCTGCCTGAAGTCCTCCGAGCTGGCCGTGTCGCTGGCCAAAAAGCATGGCACCCGCCTGCACGTGCTGCACATCTCCACCGCCGACGAGCTCAAGCTGTTCGAACGCGGCCCGCTGATCCGCGCCGATGGCAGCCGCAAGCAGATCACCGCCGAAACCTGCATCCATTTCCTGCGCTTTGACCGCAGCGATTACGCGCGGCTGGGTAACCTGATCAAGTGCAACCCGGCGATCAAGGAAGCCAGCGACCGCGAAGCGCTGACCCGCGCCGTGGCCGAGGACGTGATCGACGTGCTGGCCACCGACCACGCCCCGCACACCTGGGAAGAAAAGCAGAAGCCCTACCCGCAGGCGCCGTCGGGCCTGCCACTGGTGCAGTACGCGCTGGTGGCCGCGCTGGAGCTGGTGCACGAAGGCAAGCTGGAGATCACCCAGGTGGTGCAGAAGTTCGCCCATGCGCCGGCGCAGCTGTTCGACGTGAGCCAGCGCGGCTACCTGCGCGAAGGCTATTTCGCCGACCTGGTGCTGGTGGAGGACGTGCCGTTCACCGTGAAGCGTGAGGACGTGCTGTCCAAGTGCGGCTGGTCGCCGTTCGAGGGCATGACCTTCCGTTCGCGCATCGCCTCGACCTGGGTCAACGGCGAGCAGGCGTGGGACGGCGGGAAGCTGGTGGGCGCGCCGAACGGCCAGCGCATGAGCTTCGACCGCTGATGCGGGCATCGATGCTGGGCCTGGCCCTGCTGGCGGCGGGTGGCGCGGGCGTGACTGCCCTGCTGCCGGCGCCGGCCCAGGCACAGGCCGACACGCGCGTGGTGTTTCCGGCCAGCGCGTCGCAGGGCGCCATGGTGATCGGCAAGGTGCCGGCGGGCAGCGTGGTGCAGTACGCCGGCCGCACGTTGCGGGTGAGCGGCTATGGCAGCGTGGTGTTCGGCATCGGCCGCGATGAGAAGGGACCGCTGCAGCTCCAGGTGCAGCGCCCCGACGGCGGCAGTGACACGGTGAGCATCGCGGTGACCCCGCGCGACTGGCCGACCGAACGCGTCAACGGCGTGCCGCCCAAGACAGTCAACCCGCCCCCGGCGATTGCCGAACGGATCAAGCGCGAGCAGGCCCAGGTGACGGCGGCGCGTGCGCGCGACGACGACCGTGCCGACTTCGCCAAGCCCTTCATCTGGCCGGTGCAGGGGCGCATCAGCGGACGCTTCGGCAATGCCCGGGTGTACAACGGCCAGCCCGGCGCAGGCCATTCGGGCATGGACATCGCCGTGCCCACCGGCACGCCGGTCAAGGCCCCCGCGGCCGGCGTGGTGACCTTCGCCGGCCCGGACCTGTACCTCACCGGCGGCACCTTGCTGCTGGACCACGGCTTCGGCATCAGCTCGAACTTCCTGCACCTGTCGCGCATCGACGTGAAGGTGGGCGATCGCGTCGAGCAGGGCCAGGTGATTGCCGCGGTTGGGGCCACCGGCCGTGCCACCGGCCCGCACCTGCACTGGGGCATGAACTGGTTCGACACCCGCATCGACCCACTGCTGGTGCTCGACCGCAGCAAATAGCCGGTAGGCATCGACCGTTGGTCGATGCACGGTAGTGCCGGCCGCTGGCCGGCTCCCCGCCATCCATCCATCGCGCGAAGAGCAGCCGGGCAGAGCCCGGCGCTACGGCTGTTGCGATCCGGCGCCGACCAACCGGTAGGCATCCACCATTGGTCGATGCGTGCGCGACAACCGGTAAGCATCGACCGTTGGTCGATGCACGCGCGACAACCGGTAGTGCCGGCCGCTGGCCGGCTCCCCACCATCCATACATCGGGCGAAGAGCAGCCGGGCAGAGCCCGGCGCTACGGGTGATGCAATCCGCCGCCGACCAACCGGTAGGCATCGACCGTTGGTCGATGCACGCGCGACAACCGGTAGTGCCGGCCGCTGGCCGGCTCCCCGCCATCCATGCATTGCGCGTAGAGCAGCCGGGCAGAGCCCGGCGCTACGGGTGTTGCGATCCGGCGCCGACCAACCGGTAGGCATCGACCGTTGGTCGATGCACGCGCGACAACCGGTAGTGCCGGCCGCTGGCCGGCTCCCCCACCATCCATCCATCGCGCGAAGAGCAGCCGGGCAGAGCCCGGCGCTACGGCTGTTGGAGCGGCGTTGCGCCCGATCAGCCCCGGCCGGCCCACCACGTGCGCAGCAGCGTGCGCATCGGCGTGACCTTCAGCTCGCGACCCTGCGCACTGGCCTGCAGCCGCGTGCGCGCCAGCGAGGCGTACATGCGCCGTGCGCGCGGGCCCGGCACGCGGGACGGCCACCGTGCCAGCAGCTGCTGTGCCCAGCGCTGCGCGGCATCGCCTTCGCCGGCGGCCAGCAGCGAACGCGGCACGGCCGCCACACCGGCGGCATTCAGCCGCTGGGCCAACGTCTGCACCAGCACCGGGGTGGCCACATCACAGCGCGCGGGCGTATCGAACATCACCGCTTCCACCGCGGCCACCGCGGCCGCATACGGCTGCAGCGCCTTGAATGCCTGCGCCGGCTCCAGTGCGGCCGCGCGGGCTTCGATCAGCTCCGGCAGCGCATCGGCCAATGCGGTCCACGGCGCACGCACCGGCTCCAGCAGGCGGCCCAGCGGGTGGCGCGAGCGCTGCCCGGCCCAGCTGCGCAGCTCCTCGCCCCACCACGCCAGCTTGGCATCGGCCGGCATCGGGTCACCACTGGTATTGAGAATGTCGTCGAACTCCTGCAGCAGCGTGAACCACGCCACCACCAGGGTGCGCTGCGCCTCGGGGACGAACGGTTCGGCCACCGACCATTCCGGCCAGCGGGTGCGCCACTTGTCCAGGAAACTGTCGAGGGCGCTGGAAGTTGTCACGGGGGAAATCCTTGCAAAGGGGCGGTGCCCACCAACGGTGGATACCTACCGGGGGTGCGCAGCGGCTCAACGCCGGTGCGTGCCTGGGTTGTGGTGTGTACCCACCAACGGTGGATACCTACCAGATCGCGTGTGTACCCACCAACGGTGGGTACCTACCGGATCGCTACGGGTCAGCCGCGTGCGGGCGGCCAGGCGTCGGCGCGCTGCAGCTGCGCGGGGTGCTCGATCATGCGTTCGGCACCCCAGGCCAGCGGGTCGTCGGCGTCCAGCCGGTAGCCCCAGAGGGCAGCGACCGAGGCCATGCCCGCCGCGTTGGCGGCCACGATGTCGCGCTCGTCGTCGCCCACGTAGATGCAGGTACCCGGCGCGATGTTCATGCGCTCGGCCGCGACCAGCAGCGGCAGCGGGTGCGGCTTGCGCTGGGCCAGGGTGTCGCCACCGATCAGCACCTTGCAACGCGCGTCCCAGCCCAGCTGCGGCACGATCAGCCGCGCCAGGTACTCGGGTTTGTTGGTCACGATGCCCCAGGCGCAGCCCGCTGCATCCAGTGCATCGAGCATGCCGGCCACGCCGTCGAACAGCACCGCGTGCTGGCCGATCAGCGCTTCATAACGCTGCAGGAACTCGGGCACCAGCGCGTCGCGCTCGACCTGGCCAAGCTCGGGAAACGCCACCGACACCATCGCGCGCGACCCCTTGGACACCACCGGACGCAAGGCGTCCAGGCGGATCGGGGCGCGGTCGCGCGCGGCCAGCATCGCGTTGGCGGTGGCCAGCATGTCCGGCGCGCTGTCCAGCAGCGTGCCGTCCAGGTCGAACAGAACCGCGTGCGGAAAACCGGACTCAGACACCGGCGGCATCGTCCGGCTTGACCGCATGGGCCAGATAGTTGATGTCGGTGCGGGTGCTCAGCCGCGCGCGGTTGCGCCACGGCTCGTAGGCCATGCCGCTGACGTCGCGCAGGCTCAGGTCGGCCTCGCGCAGCCACTTGCCCAGCTCGGCCGGCTTGATGAAGTCCTGGTAGTGGTGCGTGCCCTTGGGCAGTAGCCGCGCCACGTACTCGGCACCGACGATGGCCACCGCGAAGGCGGCCGGGGTACGGTTGACCGTGGACAGGAACAGCTGGCCGCCCGGCTTGAGCAGGCGGTGGCAGGCGGCAATGATCGCGCCCGGGTCCGGCACGTGCTCCAGCATTTCCATGCAGGTGACCACGTCGAAGCTGCCCGGCTGTTCGGCGGCCAGGTCCTCGGCGGCCTGCACGCGGTAGTCCACCGTCACGCCCGACTCCAGGCTGTGCAGGCGCGCCACCTTGACCAGTTCCGGGGCCAGGTCGATCGCGGTGACGTCAGCGCCCTCCTTGGCCAGTGCTTCGCTGAGCAGGCCACCACCGCAGCCGATATCCAGCACGCGGGCGCCGCGCAGCGGCACGCGCTGGGCGACGTACTGCAGGCGGACCGGGTTCAGCGCATGCAGCGGCTTCTGCGGGCCGTCGACGTCCCACCAGCGGTTGGCGAGGGCGGCGAACTTGTCCAGTTCGGCCTGGTCGAAATTGGTGGAAGCGTGAGGGGTGTTCATGGGGATCCTTGGTGCATCAAGCACGGATGTGTCGGATGCGCTCGCGCCACTGGCGCGCGTTGGCGACGATCGCCGCGGTGTCCATGCCGACCAGTTCGCGCTGTACCAGCTTGGGCTGGCCGGCGATCCAGACATCGCTGACCTGGTGGCGGCCGGCGGCGTAGACAAGCTGAGAGAGCACATGGTGCAGCGGCTGGGTTTCAAGCGCGGACAGGTCCACGCAGACCAGGTCGGCCTGCTTGCCCACTTCGATCGAGCCGATGCGGTCGCCAAAGCCCAGCGCGCGCGCGCCGCCCAGGGTGGCCGCGCGCAGCGTGGTGGCCGCGTCCAGCGCGGTGGCATCGTTGGCCACGGCCTTGGCCAGGATCGCCGCGGTGCGGTTCTCGCTGAACATGTCCAGGTCGTTGTTGCTGGCGCAGCCGTCGGTACCGATGGCCAGGTTCACGCCGGCACGCTGCAGCGCGCACGCCGGGCAGAAACCGGAGGCCAGCTTGAGGTTGGATTCGGGGCAATGCACCACGCTCACGCCGCGCTCGGCGCACAGGTGGATTTCCGCTTCGGTCAGCTGGGTCATGTGCACCGCGATCAGGCGGTCGTTGACCAGGCCCAGGCGGTCCAGCCGCGCCAGCGGGCGCTGGCCGTGCAGCTTGATCGAATCGGTGATTTCCTGCGCGGTTTCATGCGTGTGCAGGTGCACCTGCATGTCCAGCTGGTCGGACAGCATGCGCACGCGTTCGAAATTGGCGTCGTTGACGGTGTACGGCGCGTGCGGCGCGAACGAGGTGCCGATCAGCGGGTCGTTGCGCCACTGGTCGTGCAGCTCGCCCGCCTTGGCGAAGTATTCGTCGTCGGTCTTGGCCCAGGCGGTCGGGAAATCGATGATCACCGCGCCAACCAGGGCACGGAAGCCGTGCTGCTTGTAGACGGCGGCCTGGACGTCGGAGAAGAAGTAGTTTTCGTTGGCGCAGGTGGTACCGCCGCGCAGCATCTCGGCGATTGCCAGGGTGGTGCCGTCGGCCACGAATTCCGGGCCGATCACCGCCGCTTCCACCGGCCAGATGTGCTGCTGCAGCCAGACCATCAGCGGCAGGTCGTCGGCGACGCCCCGCAGCAGGGTCATCGGGTTATGGGTGTGCGCGTTGACCAGGCCCGGCATCAGGGCCGCGTCGGGGCGGGATACGGTCTGCTTGGGCGCAAAGCGCTCTCGCGCTTCGGCGCGCGGCAGGATCGCGATGATCTCGCTGCCGCGTACGGCCACGGCATGGTCTTCCAGCACCACCGCATGCGGTTCGATCGGGACCACGTAGCCGGCTTCGATCAGCAGGTCACAGGTTTCGGGAATGCGTGCGGTGTCGGTCATGCGGGCTCACTTGTCTGGGCGGACGACCCGAGGGTGTGGGCGACCGGGACGCTCTGGAACGGGACGCTTTTGACGTAGAGCCGACCGTTGGTCGGCTGCGTGTGGCATCGGCAGCCGACCAACGGTCGGCTCTACCGTCATCCGGCCTTGGCCGACAACAGCAGCCGACCAACGGTCGGCTCTACCGTAATCCGGCTTCGCCGGATTACTTGCCTGCGCGTGCGGAGTATTCGCCCGAGCGGGTGTCGACCTTGATGATTTCATCCTGGTTGACGAACAGCGGCACGCGGACCACGGCGCCGGTTTCCAGGGTGGCCGGCTTGCCGCCGCCGCCGGAGGTGTCGCCACGGACGCCCGGGTCGGTTTCGGTGATCTTCAGCTCGACGAAGTTCGGCGGCTGGACGAAGATCGGCTCGCCGTTCCACAGGGTGACGATGCAGGACTCTTCGCCCTTCAGCCACTTCTCGGCGCCGCCCATGCCGGACTTGACGGCCTGGACCTGCTCGAAGGATTCCGGGTCCATGAAGTGCCAGTACTCGCCGTCGCTGTACATGAAGTCCATGTTGGTGTCGACGACGTCGGCCTTTTCCACGTCATCGGTGGCCTTCATGGTCATTTCGACCACGCGACCGGACTTGATGAAGCGGTACTTCATGCGGGTGAAGGCCTGGCCCTTGCCCGGCTTGACGTATTCGGTCTCGGTGATGACCGCCGGTTCATTGTTGACCAGGATCTTCATCCCGTTCTTGACATCGTTCATGCCCACAGTGGCCATGCTGAAACTCCTGAATGGGCAAACGCCGCGCAGGCGCGGCGAGCCGGATAGAATGGAAAACCCACCGGCACCGGTGGGGTGACTCGTTTTTCTGACCGACATGATAACCGCAGGCCCCCATTCCATGCAGCTTTCCGCCACGCCCCTGCCCACCCCCGTGCGCTGGCAACAGCTGTGGCGCCAGGCGGTACGCGACCCGAGGGCGCTGCTGCAGCAGCTGGGCCTGGACCCGGATGCCCTGCCCGTATCGGCCGACGCCGCCCGCCAGTTCGCGGTGCGCGTGCCGCAGGGCTTCATCGCCCGCATGCGCCACGGCGACCGCCACGACCCGTTGCTGCGCCAGGTGCTGCCGATCACTGATGAAATGCAGGTGGTGCCCGGATTCAGCCTGGATGCGGTCGGCGATGGCCTGGCCAAGAAAGCCACCGGGGTCATCCAGAAGTACCGCGGCCGCGCCCTGCTGGTCACCACCGGCAGCTGCGCGATCAACTGCCGCTACTGCTTCCGCCGCCACTTCGACTACGGCACCGAGAACGCGGCCAAGGAAGGCTGGCGCGAGGCGGTGGACGCCATCGCCCAGGACCCGGACATCGACGAGGTGATCCTGTCCGGCGGCGACCCGCTGTCCCTGGCCACCCACAAGCTGGTCGAGCTGACCGATGCACTCCGCCAGATCCCGCATCTGCGCCGCCTGCGCATCCACAGCCGCCTGCCCGTGGTGCTGCCCGAGCGCGTGGACGAGGACCTGGTGCAATGGATGGCCAGCCTGCCCTGGCCGTTGGCGTTCGTGATCCATGCCAACCACGCCAACGAATTCGATGCCTCCGTGGACGCGGCGATGGCCCGCCTGCGCGGTGCCGGCGCCACCCTGCTCAACCAGGCGGTGCTGCTGCGCGGGGTCAACGACTCGCTGCAGGCCCTGCAGGACCTGAGCGAGCGCAGCTTCGCCGCCGGCGTGCTGCCTTATTACCTGTACCAGGTGGACCGGGTGGAGGGCGTGGCCCACTTCGAGGTCAGTGACGAGACGGCCAAGGCACTGCACGCGCAGCTGACGACGCGGCTGTCGGGCTACCTGGTACCCAAGCTGGTCCGCGAGATTTCCGGCGATGGCAGCAAGCGCCCGGTGTGAGGCCAGTGACCACCAACGGTGGTCGCCTACCGGCGGGGATGCGCTGCGACCACCAACGGTGGCCGCCTACCGGCGTCGGCGACAGCGCGTAGCGCCGGGCTCTGCCCGGCTGATCCGCCAATGTAAATCCAGCCGGGCAGAGCCCGGCGCTACGGGGCTTGCGCCCTACACCCCGGATTCGATCAATTCCACCACGTCGGTGGCGCTGACCGGGTGGCTCAGCCAATAGCCCTGGCCCAGGTCGCAGCCGCGCTGGCAGAGCAGGTCGAACTGCACTTCCTGCTCGATACCTTCGGCCACCACGGTGATCCCCAAGGCATGGGCCATGGCGATGATCGCCGTAGTCAGGGCCAGATCGTCCGGGTCGCGCTGCATGTCGGCCACGAAGCTCTTGTCGATCTTGACCCCGTCCACCGGCACCTGGCGCAGGTGGCTCAGGCCGGAGAAGCCGGTGCCGAAGTCATCCAGCCACACCTTCACCCCGGTCCGGTGCAGCTTGTCCAGCAGCGCCGCGGCCAGCATTTCATCGCCGATCACCGCCGTTTCGGTCAGCTCCAGGTGCAGGCGCGAGGCCGGCAGGCCGGTGTCGCGCAGGCAGTCGGCCACCAGGTTGGGCAGCTCGCCGCCACGCAGCTGGCGCGGCGATACGTTGACCGAGACGAACAGGCCGTCCCCGTCCACGCCGTGCGGCCACTGCACCGCTTCCATGCAGGCCGCGCGCAGCACCTTCGGGCCGATCACCTCGATCAGGCCACTCTGCTCGGCCACTTCGATGAACACCGACGGCGGGATCGTGCCCAGCGTGGGGTGTTGCCAGCGCAGCAGCACTTCCACCCCGACCATGCGCCGGTCGCGGGTGCGGAAGATCGGCTGGTAGACCAGGCGCAGTTCGCCGCGCTCCCAGGCGCCGCGCAGCTCCTGCTCCATATGCACGCGGCGCTCCACCGCGTGGTCCATGGCCCGGCTGTAATAGCGGTAGCAGTTCTTGCCGGCCACCTTGGCCTGGTACATCGCAATGTCGCCGTTCTTCAACAGCGTGGTCGCATCGGCCGCATCGTCGGGGAACAGGGTCACGCCGATGGACGTGCCCAGGAACAGTTCCCGGCCCTGCACGAACAACGGCTTGCCCAGCTCGCGGACCAGGATCTCGGCCAGTTGGCGGGCATGGGCGGCCACATCGCCGTCGCCGAGCAGGATCACGAATTCATCGCCGCCAAAGCGGGCCAGCAGGGCCTCGTCGCCCCCGGCCTGCGCCACGGCGGTGCTGATGCGCTGGGCGAACTGCAGCAGCGCTTCATCGCCGGCTTCATGGCCCAGCGTGTCGTTGACGCGCTTGAAGTCATCCATGTCGGCAAACAACAGGGCCAGCCGATGGTTGGACGCACGCGCGGCCATCAGCCGGTGGTCCAGCGCCTCACGGAAGGCCAGGCGGTTGGTCAGCCCGGTCAGCGCATCGGTGTAGGCCATGTGCCGCACTTCGCGGTCGTGGCGGGCGATCGATTCGCTCATCCGGCCGAACGCACGCACCAGTTCGCCCACCTCGTCCTTGCGCGGGCTTTCGTGCAGCGTCAGCTGGTAGTCGCCCGCCTCGATCTGGCGCGCGGCCCCGGCCAGCCAGCGGATCGGGGCCACCAGGGTGCGCTGCACGTAGATGATCATGCCCGCGCCGATGCCGACCAGCAGCCCCAGCATCAGCAGCAGCCAGCCGAGGTGGCGCTTGCCCACCTGCTGCAGGCGCTCGCCCAGGGTCTGGTTGGCGCGCTGCTCCATCGCCTGCACGTCATCCAGCGCCATGCCCACCCGGACCCCGCCGATGCGCTGGTTGCCGATCATGATCGGCATCGCGTTGTCGAGCACCTTGGGCGACTGCTGCACCACCAGCGCCCGCGCGGCGACGGCACCGGAGGCCAGCGGGTCGCTCATCGGCCGGCCGAAGTCGATCACTTCGGCCGAGCCGTCGTGGATCAGCTTGCCGTCCTCGTCGAACACCAGCACGTAGCGCACCACCTGCTGCCGCGAGGTGTTGCGCACCAGCGCGCCCACCTGCTCCAGGTCGTTGTAGTACAGCGGGTTGGCCAACGCGTCGGACAGCTCGCGCGCCAGCGCTTCACCGCGGCTGCGCACGCTGCGGTCGAACAGGTCATGGATGACGTTGCCACTGAGGTGCTGGACCTCATCCTGCATCGTCGCCTGGCGCCCAAGCACCACCGCGACGATGGCGATCACCACCAGCATCGCACCGCTCATCGCGAGCACGAACCGTGCCTGCATTCCGGAACCCAACAGCCTCATTCCACTTCCATCCGCACGCGAGCCAAGCCTTGTTTCAATTCATCCAACCGGTGCTGCATCTGCGCATCCACCCGATGGAACCCGGACGTACCAAAAAATGTCTGCAGCGCATCCTGCGCCTTGGGATCCGATGCCGCCTCCAGCAGCACCTCCTGCAACCGGTCGCGCACCCGTTCATCCAGCCCGGCGCGCACCATTTCCACCGCGCGCGGGTACGGCTCGGTACGATGGATGACACGGAAATCACGCAGGAAAGTGGCCGGAATGCGATGTCCGTCGGTCCAGTCCACGCTGCTGACCGCCCCGGCGTCCACCACACCCTTGTGCACCAGGGTGGCGATATTGCCCTCCGAGCGTGCAAACACATAGCCCACCGTATCGGGGGCGGCCGCATCGCGCGCCGACAGCAGGATCTCCGGGGTCAGGCCCTGCTGCAACAGGGTCATCACCGGCACCAGGTAGGCACTGGTGGAGGCCACGTTCTGCAACGCCAGGGTGTGCCCCTTGAGGTCGGCCAGCGTCGCAATGGTGCTGTCCCGGCGCACGAAGAACACGGTGTGGTAGTCACGCACGCCGCTGCGCTCGGTCAGCAGCAGGGGCTGGGCGCCACTGCGCAGGCCCAGCGCCACCGCGGTGCCGGAGGTTTCAGTGACCCAGTCCACCCGGCCACGGCGCAGGTAGCTGGCCATCTGCTGGGCGTCGGGTGCCATCAGGATGCGGCCTTCGGTGATGCCGACGTCGCGCATGCGCGGAACCACGTAATCGAGCAGGGGTTGCAGTTGCGCATAGTGTGACTTGGGGTTGTCGCTGATCCGGCCCAGCACCAGCACGTTGTCCGGTGCCGCTGACGCAGGTCCGGCCATCAGCACGATAGCCAGACACAGCAGACCTCCCTGCAGCAGCCATCGCAGACCCGGCACTCCCATCACTCCCCCCAAGGAATCCGAACAGCCTACCCGAAAAAGTGAGAACTGCGTCAGCTCATTCGGGCTTGGCGTTGGCCAACCGTGCCATCCGCTGGGCGTCGGACAGGATGCCGCGCAACAGGCGCACTTCCTGTTCGCTCAGTCCGGTGCGCAGGAACAGGCGGCGCAGTTTGCGCATGGCCGATTCCGGGGCGCGGCCCTTGTGGAAGTCGATGTCGTCCAGGGCCTGGCCGAGCTGGGTGAACATGCCTTCCACCTGCGCATGGCTGGCCGGCTGCTCGCGGAACTCGGGGTCGGCCGGGGCGGCGCCGTCGATGCCGCCGAGCACGGCCATGCGCGTTTCATAGGCCAGCACCTGCACGGCGGCGGCCAGGTTCAACGAACTGAAGTCGGGGTTGGACGGGATATGCACGGCCAGGTGGCACAGCTGCAGTTCCTCGTTGGTCAGGCCGGTGCGCTCGCGGCCGAACACGAAGGCCACTTCGGCCGGTTCGGCGGCCTTGGCCAGGGCGCGCTGGGCAGCGACGGCCGGCAGCAGTTCCTCCAGCTGGACCCGGCGGGCACGTGCGGTGCAGCCCAGGACCAGGGTGCAGTCGGCCACGGCCTCGGCCAGGGTGGCCACGACCGGTGCATCGCCCAGCACGTCCTCGGCGCCGGCCGAGCGCCGGAACGCTTCATCGTCCAGCGGCTTTTCCGGTGCCACCAGGACCAGCCGGGACAGGCCCATGGTCTTCATGGCGCGCGCCGCAGCGCCCATGTTGCCGGGGTGCTGGGTGCCGACCAGGACGAATCGGATACGGGTAGGAGCGGTTTCAACGGACATGAACAGGCCAAACGCGAGCAGGACAGCCACAGATGGTAAACTGTGCGACCGGCCTCTGCGCCGGGACCGCTCTTTTCCCCCGCCAGTACCCCCCCACTCTGCCTTTCCGGGAGCTTTTCGCCATGCAGAAACCCGCCGTCACCGTCATGGTCAAGGCCGCCCGCCTCGCCGGCAACGTCCTGTTGCGCAACATCAACAAGCTGGAGGCGTTGAACGTCGTGCAGAAGGGGCGCATGGACTATGCCAGTGAAGTCGATGCAGATGCGGAAAAGGTCATCGTCAAGGAACTCAAGCGCGCCTATCCCGAGTACGGGATCATGGGCGAAGAAGGTGGTGTGCAGGGTGTGAACCGGTACATGTGGGTGATCGACCCGCTGGACGGCACCAGCAACTACCTGCGCGGCTTCCCGCACTACTGTGTGTCCATCGCGCTGGTCGAGAACGGCGAGCCGATCGATGCGGTGATCTTCGATCCGCTCCGCAATGAGCTGTTCACTGCCAGCCGCGGCGCTGGTGCGGTGCTGAACGACCGTCGCATCCGCGTGGCCGACCGCAAGGACATGGGCGGCGCGATGATCCATACCGGTTTCGCCCCGCGTGAGCGCCAGCGCGCCAGTTCGCAGCTGAAGGCCGTGGATGCGCTGCTGGTGCACGCCGAAGACGTGCGCCGTACCGGGTCGGCCGCGCTGGATCTGGCCTACGTGGCCTGCGGCCGCGCCGATGCCTACTTCGAAGCCGGGCTGAAGGCCTGGGATATCGCCGCCGGCGTGCTGCTGGTGCGCGAGGCCGGTGGCCGGGTCTGTGACTACAAGGGCGCCACCCCGGCCCGCATGGACAGCCGCGGCCCGGAGACCCAGCAGATCGTGGCGGGCAACGTGAAGAACACCGATGTGCTGCAGAAGGTGCTGGTCAACACCGGCTACGCAGCCGAGTTCGACGCCAAGTTCTGATCGGCCACCGCGCTGAAACCGAAGAACGGCGCCCTTGGGC
Source organism: Stenotrophomonas sp. GQ19 (assembly GCF_059758695.1). Lineage (NCBI taxonomy): Bacteria > Pseudomonadati > Pseudomonadota > Gammaproteobacteria > Lysobacterales > Lysobacteraceae > Stenotrophomonas > Stenotrophomonas sp. GQ19. Next base: position 187,248 of record NZ_JCAXES010000003.1, read on the forward strand.
GCCGTTTTTTTGTGCCGGTGCGTCCGGCTTTCCAGCGTGGCCGGGGTAGACGGGCGGCCGCAACGCAACGCCACGCGCGCTACACTTTTTGATTGCGCCGCGGCGCACCCTTCAAGGAAGACCCATGTACAAGCGCGCGATTCTTTCCCTGGCCTTGCTGCTGGGGGGATATGACGCGACCGCGTCGGTGGTGATGGACCCGTCGTCCACGGAAGGGCCGGTGGTCCTGCCCGAGGAGGTCGCGGCGACCTGCGCCGACCTGGTCGCGAGCCTGCAGGCCTCGGCCGCGCTGAGCCTGAAGAAGGCCGGCAAGGACGGCGGCGATGTCACCACGAGCCCGACCTGGGCGTACACCCCGTTCTCCCACCGCGTGCTGATGGCGTCCTGCGTGGCGTATGTCCTGACCGGCAGCACCGACGCCCCCGCCCGCCCCTTGCGCTTCATCGATGAAGACAGCGGCACGCAGGTGGCGGTGCTGGACAAGACCGGCTACCGCGACATCACCCCCTGAGCCGGCGCACCGCCGTATTTGACGTCGGCCTATGAGCCACCGTCCCGTATTATTCCGATTATTCCGACAACGGCGCCCTTGGGCGCCGCTGTTGTTTATGGGAACTGAGTGACTGCGGAGGCAACGGCAAAAAGCGCCATGCGCATCGCCTGCTGCTGGCTGGCTGGCGCGGGTGGGGGCGCGGGACACGCTGCAAGTCCCGCTCCGCGGCCCGGCCCAGCCGCCGACGGCTGTGCGTTCGGACGCTTGCGAGGCAGTGCCTCGCAAGCAATGCGCCCTCACCCATGTAAGCTCCGTCGCCGCATCCATGCGGCTCAGGGTCCCGCACCCCCACCCGCGCCAGCCCCTGACAGAGGGTCGGTGCCCTGGGCAAAAGGCAGGGCGCAAAGCCGGACTTCACCGGCGTGAACTCAAAGGCACCGCTGCGGGCTTCCTTGCCGTTGCTTCGCATGGCCACCGACCCACTGTCGAGGGCGGGACGGTGTGGGTTCGCGGGACCCTGAGCGCCATGGATGGCGCGACGGAGCTTACAGGGACGTACTTGCAGCGTGTCCCGCGAACCCACACCGTCCTGCCCAGCCCGAGAATGCAGGGCAAATGAGGCCTTTGACGTTGCATTTGCCTCAAGGGCAGCCGGGCAGAGCCCGGCTCTACCAGGGAACAACGCAGACACAAAAACGCCCGGCCGAAGCCGGGCGTTCTGAGGTTTCAGCGCACCGCGGATCAGGCTGCGGTGCTGGCCTTCAGGGCGGCGATGCGCTCTTCCAGCGGCGGGTGGCTCATGAACAGCTTGCGGGCCGTCGAACCGGCGATGCCGAAGGCCGCGATCTGCGTCGGCAGCGTGCTCTGGCCGTGGTTGAGCTTCAGCCGCTCCAGCGCCGCGATCATCTTCTGGCGGCCTGCCAGGTGCGCACCACCGGCATCGGCGCGGAACTCGCGGTGGCGCGAGAACCACATCGAAATCATCGTCGCGAACACACCGAACACCATCTCCAGCACGAACACGATGATGTAGTACGCAAAGCCGCGACCGCCGCCTTCGCGGTTGCCCGACAGCGCGCTGTCGATGAAACCACCCACGATGCGGGCCAGCACGATCACGAACGTATTCAACACGCCCTGCAGCAGCGCCATCGTGATCATGTCACCGTTGGCCACGTGCGCGATCTCGTGGCCCAGCACCGCCTCGGCCTCGTCCTCGCTCATGTTGTGCAACAGTCCCGTGGACACCGCCACCAGCGCCTTGTTGCGGTTGGCACCGGTTGCGAACGCGTTGATTTCCGGGCCGTCGTACACCGCCACTTCCGGCATGCCGATGCCGGCCTCGCGGGCCTGCCGCTCGACGGTGGCCAGCAGCCAGCGCTCGGTCGGATTGCGCGGCTCGGTGATCACCACCGCGCCCGTGGAACGCTTGGCCATCCACTTGGACAGCAACAGTGAAATGAAGGAACCACCGAAGCCAAAGATGGCCGCCATCACCAGCAGGCCGCTCATCTGGTTGGGGTTCACGCCCAACACCGACATCACGATGCCCGCCAGGACCAGCACGGCAAGGTTGGTCAGAAGGAAGAGAGCAATGCGACTGAACATGGGGAAATGACGCTCATGGGAGGTGGATGACTGCAAATCTGCGGGGACTTCAGGTTGAATTCAAGTCGCAAACTGACCGACGATTCATAGTTCATGCCAATGACCCCCTACCTCGGCCGCTTCGCGCCCTCGCCCACCGGCCCCCTGCACCCCGGCTCGCTGCTCGCCGCACTGGGCAGCTGGCTGCTCGCCCGCCACGCCGGCGGGCAGTGGTGGGTGCGCGTGGAAGACGTCGACCCCCCGCGCACCGTACCCGGTGCCATCGACCAGCAACTGGCCTGCCTGACCGCGCTTGGCCTGGCCAGCGACGGCCCGATCGTGCGCCAGAGCCAGCGCGACGCCCTCTACCAGCGCGCCCTGGAGCGCCTGCTCGACGAAGGCACCGCGTTTGCCTGCCACTGCAGCCGCAGCGAACTGGCCGACCAGCACGGCATCCACCATCACTGCGTGGCACGCGGCCTGCGCGCGCAACCGGCCATCCGCCTGCGGGTACCGCCCGGGACCCGGATTGCCTTCCACGACGGCCTGCGCGGCCCGGTGGAACAGGACGTCCACGCCGACGTCGGCGATTTCGTGCTGCGGCGCGCCGATGGCTACTGGGCCTACCAGCTGGCCGTGGTCGTGGACGATGGGCAGCAGGGCATCACCGACGTGGTGCGCGGCGCGGACCTGCTCGACTCCACCCCGCGCCAGATCCTGCTCCAGCGCGCGCTTGGCCTGCCGACCCCGGCCTACCTGCACCTGCCCCTGCTGCTGGACGCGCACGGCCGCAAGCTGTCCAAGTCCGACGCTGCCCGCCCGCTCGACCCGGCCGAACCGCTGCCCGCCCTGCGCCAGGCCTGGGCGGCCTTGGGCCAGGACCCGGCCGTGGTGCGCGACGCTGCCGGCGTGACGCCGTTGCTGGACAACGCCCGTGCCGGCTTCGATCCGGCCCGCCTGCCCGCCCATGACATCGCCCCACCCGCCACGCCCGGCTGACGCCCCATTTGCCGCGGCGATGTTGCAGAATCCCCTTCCCCCTTGTTGGCACAGCCTTTCGGAGTAGCAGCCCATGACATCTCGCGTCGCACTGGTCACCGGCGGAACCGGCGGTATCGGTACTGCCATCTGCCAACGCCTGGCCGACCAGGGCCATCGGGTCGCCACCAACTACCGTGACCAGGCCAAAGCCCTGGCCTGGCGCGAGATGATGCTGGCGCGCGGCTGCGACGTGGCGATCTTCCCCGGCGACGTCGCCGACCCGGACACCGCCGAGGCCATGGTCCACGCGGTGGAAGCAGCACTCGGCCCGATCGAGATCCTGGTCAACAACGCCGGCATCACCCGCGACACCACCTTCCACCGCATGCGCGCCGACCAGTGGCACGACGTCATCAACACCAACCTCAACTCGGTGTTCAACGTCACCCGCCCGGTCATCGAAGGCATGCGCCGCCGCGGCTGGGGCCGGGTCATCCAGATCAGCTCGATCAACGGCCTGAAGGGCCAGTACGGCCAGGCCAACTACGCCGCGGCCAAGGCCGGCATGCACGGCTTCACCATCTCCCTGGCCCGCGAGAATGCCGGCTTCGGCATCACCGTCAACACCATTTCCCCCGGCTATGTGGCCACCGACATGGTGATGGCCGTGCCCGACGAAGTGCGCGCCAAGATCATCGCCGACATCCCCACCGGCCGCCTCGGCAAGCCCGAGGAAATCGCCTACGCGGTCGCCTTCCTGGTGAACGAAGAAGCCTCGTGGATCACCGGGTCGAACCTGGACATCAACGGCGGCCACCACATGGGCTGGTAGAGCCGACCGTTGGTCGGCTGCACGCAATCCCGGTAGAGCCGACCGTTGGTCGGCTGCACGCAATCCATCCAGAAAGGTACCCGATCAAAGGCAGCCGACCAACGGTCGGCTCTACCGGGGATTTTCAAGAAAACGTTTGCAGGACTTTTTACAGCTGCACATATTCACCCGTTTGCAAATGCTGCACCCTGCGCAAATCCATGCTGCGCAACATAAAACCGGTCCTGTACCCCGCCGCATGGGCCTTCCGGCGGTTGCATGTGCTGCTGCACTGCGCCATGCTGCGCGCCTACTGTGATGAGTGACCGTTTCATGGCTGCGAACCGCATTATCAAGAAATACCCGAACCGCCGGCTCTACGACACCGAGATTTCCAGTTACATCACCATCGAAGATGTGCGCCAGCTCATCCTCGACGGCGAAGACTTCGAAGTGCGCGATGCCAAGAGCGGCGACGACCTGACCCGCTCGGTGTTGCTGCAGATCATCGCCGACCAGGAACAGGACGGCGAGCCGATGCTGTCCACCCAGCTGCTCAGCCAGCTGATCCGCTTCTACGGCGACTCCCTGCAGGGCTTCATGGGCAACTACCTGGAGCGCAGCATGCAGGTCTTCCTGGACCAGCAGCAGCAGTTCCGCCAGCAGATGGGCAACCTGCTCGGCCAGACCCCGTGGGCGATGATGAACCAGCTGACCGAGCGCAACCTCGAGCTCTGGCAGGACTTCCAGCGCAACATGGGCCCCGGCTTCGGCCCGCGCCCCGGTGGCACCTCCACCGGCACCGGTACCGGCAAGCCGGAAACCCCGGCCCCCGGCGCAGGCAAGACCCGCCGCTGAGGCAACGCCCGGCACGGGGCAATGAAAAAGGCGCAGCCCCACGGCCGCGCCTTTTTCGTATCCGCGGCGTGCGCGATCAGCGCTTCGGCTTGGCGCACCCGGTGCACACGCGCTCGACCGTGAAGCCCTTGGCCTTGAGCTTGTCCACCACGCCGTCGTCGCCCAGCAGGTGCAGCGTGCCGACCACCACCAGCGTGCCGCCCTGCCCGGCCTGCAGGTACTGCTGCAGCTTGGGCACCCAGGCATCATTGCGATCGGTATTGATGCGCTTGTACAGCTGCGGGTACTGACCGCGCATCTGCGCGGCCATCGAGGTCCACAGCAGCTTGTCGTCACCGCGGCGCCACGCGTCGTGCAGCTTGCGGCCTTCCGCGTCGGCCTTGTCGGCCTGGTCCAGCGCCTCGGCCACCATCTGCTGCTGCTCGGCCGCCGACATCCCCGACAGCACGCCGACCTGGGTGTCGATGTCCTCCAGCCCGGAGGTCGGCTTGCCGGCCGTCGCGGCGCGCTGCATGAAGTGCCGATCCAGGCCCAGGTTCGGGTCCAGGCCCATCTTGGTGAACTGCCCCAGCGTGATGGTCAGCCCCACGAACCACGGCTTCATGCCCTGCAGCTGCGCCAGGGGCAGATTGTTCGCGGTGGCGTAGGCCTGCAGCTTGGTCCACGTCGCCGGGTCCAGGTCACGCTTGAGCTCGGTGCCGTCGGTGCGCACCGCCGCCTGCAGCATCTTCTGGGTCAGCTGCGGCGACTGCATGTCCTGCGGCGACAGCTCGAACACCACCCGCTTGGACGCTGCGAACGCCTGGTCCACATCGGCCGCAAGCGGATAATCCTGCGCACGCAGCAGGTGGAACGAACCCAACAGATACACCCGGCTGTCGCCCGGGCCGGTCACCTTCCACAACAGCGGCACCGGGGGCGTGGCCTTGGCCGCCGGGGCGTCGCCGCGCGCCTGCACCACGCCACTGCCCAACAGCAGGCCGACCATCAACACCGGGGACAACATTCGGGACAACATCGACATGGTTCAGGCCTCTCCTTCAGGGGCATGGTAGGCCTGCTCGCCCGCGTCAATGCGCAGGTCCAGGCGGTTTTCCGGCGGCGCCAACGGGCACGTTGCAAACGGCGTGAACGCGCACGGGGGATTGTAGGCGTGGTTGAAATCCACCTGCACCTGCCCGTTCGCATCCGGTGCGGCCACGTCCAGGTAGCGCCCGGCCGGGTAGCTGCCGTGCCCGCTGGTGCGGTCGGCGAAGATCACGAACAGCTCGCGCCCGGGTTCGCCCAGCGCTTCCAGCCGCCAGGTGCGGCCGTCGCGTTCGAACTCCAGTGCGCCGGCATTGGGCATCTGCGTGGTCAGCCCGGTGATGTCCACGATGGGCAGGGTTTTCCCCGGCGCGTGCGGCACGAAGCGCGCGTTCACCCGCCACGACGGGCCGCCCGGCCAGTACTGCAGCCCGGTGAAATTGGCCCGGCTGGCCGCGTCGGCATGCTTTACCCGCAGTGCATAGCGCTCGCCGCGATGGATCAGGCTCAACTGGCCCTTGCCGTCGTCGAAGGAAATCAACGTCGGGGCGGGGTCGCGATCACTGGCGAACCGGATGCGGCCGGTGAGTGGTTTGTCGCCCACCTGCAGGGCCGCGCCACGCTCGGGCGTGAACCATACCGTGTCGCCGTCGCGCGCCACCATGCCCAGCTTGGCCGGTCCGACCGCCAGGCGGATGCCACTGCCCGGCCCGCTGCCGATGTAATGCGCCTTGTACTCCAGCCAATGCAGGCCCACCAGGCTGGTCCAGCCGTCGGCGGCATGCAGTTCTTCATAGCGCTTCTGGCGCCACTGCTGCTGTTCGGCGGCGAACGCCGGATCCACCGCAGCGGCCACCGTGGGTGCCGCTTCTTTGTCGCCGCACGCGGCCAGCCCCACCGCCAGCATGATCGCGCCCAGCGCCCTTCCCCAAGTTCGCATGATTGTCCCCTTCAACGTCCGCGCAGGAACCAGCGGTCGATTTCCGCCAGTGAAAAACGCGCCCAGGTCGGTCGACCGTGATTGCACTGACCCGAGCGTTCGGTGATTTCCATGTCGCGCAGCAGCGCGTTCATTTCCGGCACGGTCAGGCGCCGGTTGGCGCGCACTGCGCCGTGGCAGGCCATCGTGGACAGCAGCTCGTCGCGGGCGCTGGCGATGCGCCGGCTTTGGCCGTGCTCGCGCAGGTCGGTGAGCACGTCACGCAGCAGGCCTTCCGGTTCGGCGTTGGCCAGCAGCGCGGGAATGCTGCGCACGTGCAGCGACCCTGGACCGGAACGGGTGATCTCAAAGCCCAGCGCCACCAGCGTGTCGGCTTCGCGCTCGGCGGTGTCGGCATCACGCTCGCCCACTGCCAGGGTGATCGGCACCAGCAATGGCTGCGCGTGCAGGCCCATGCCATCGTGCGCGGTCTTCAGCCGCTCGTAGCCGATGCGCTCGTGCGCGGCGTGCATGTCGACCACGATCAGGCCTTCGGCGTTCTCGGCCAGGATGTAGATGCCGTGCAACTGCGCCACGGCGTAGCCCAGCGGCGGCACGCCGCTGTCGGCCGCGGTAGCGGGCAGGCCGTTGTAGCTGGGCATCGGCGGCAGCGCAGCGGACACGCCACCGGCAGGCGTGGCGTACAGCGCGGCGTAGGCCGACGGTGCATCGGCCACCTGCAGGCCCAACGGTGACTGCTGCGGGCGCCACTGGCCGGCCATGCTGCCACCCCCGCCGCCGCCCAGCGCGTAGCCGCCGCCGGACGTGCCATAACCGGCCGCACTGCCCGGTGCGGTGCCGGGCAATGCGTGCGCATCGGCGGCACCTGCGGTGGCGGTCATGCCGGCGCGGGTTTCGGCCAGCGCTTCCTTCAACGTGCGGTAGACAAAATCATGGATCAGGCGTGAGTCGCGGAAGCGCACCTCGTGCTTGGCCGGGTGCACGTTGACGTCGACCCGGGTCGGGTCCAGTTCCAGGAACAGCACGTAGGCCGGCTGGCGGCCGTGGAACAGCACATCGCCATAGGCCATCTTCACTGCGTGGGCCACGCTGCGGTCACGCACCGAACGGCCATTGACGTAGAGGTATTGCTGGTCGGTGCTGGCGCGCGAATAGTGCGGCTGCGCGATCCAGCCATGCAGCCGCAGACCGGCCCCGCTGTGGTCCACGCGCAGCGCCTGCGCGGCAAAATCCTCGCCCAGGGTTTCGCCCAGGCGCGTATCGGAATACAGATCGCCAGGCTTGTAGCGGCGCGACGGCTTGCCGTTGTGCGACACCCGCAGTTCCACGTCCGGGCGGGCCAGCGCCAGCGACCGCAGCCACTCTTCGATATGGCCCAGCTCGGTGCGTTCGGCGCGCAGGAACTTGCGCCGCGCCGGCACGTTGTAGAACAGCTCGCGCACTTCCACCGTGGTGCCCGGCGCATGCGCGCGCGGGGTGACCTCGCCGAGCTTGCCGCCTTCGATCTGCAGGGCCGAACCGTGCGCATCGCCGGGACGGCGCGAGGCCAGGGTAAAGCGGCTGACCGAGGCGATCGAGGGCAGCGCTTCGCCACGGAAGCCGAGCGTGGCCACCGCTTCGAGGTCGTCCAGGCTGGCGATCTTGCTGGTGGCGTGGCGGGATACCGCCAGCGGCAGTTCTTCCGGCGCGATGCCGCCGCCATCGTCACGGATCCGGATCAGGCGGACGCCGCCTTCTTCCAGGTCGATGTCCACGCGGGTGGCACCGGCATCCAGTGCGTTTTCGACCAGTTCCTTGACCACCGACGCCGGGCGCTCCACCACCTCGCCGGCGGCGATCTGGTTGATCAGGATCTCGGGCAGCTGGCGGATGCTCATGCGTCGCTCCCGCAGAAGGGACAGGCGACGGCGGAAGCGAGGGGGAATCGGGGGCTGTACGTCATCGACAGATGATAGCGTAGGCCGCCAGCCGACCCACGGTCGGCTCTAGGAGCCGGTAGAGCCGACCGTTGGTCGGCTGCTCTGCGACGCGGCAACCCCGGCGCGGAACCCGACGCGGGCGCGCTTCGCGCGATAGCCGACCAACGGTCGGCTCTACCCGGTTCATCCGGATGGGTTACGTGTGGGGCCCAGCCGACCAACGGTCGGCTCTACGCGGTTCATCCGGACGGGTTACGTGTGGGGCCCAGCCCAGCCGACCAACGGTCGGCTCTACGCAAATGATCCGCGTTGGGGATTATTTGCTGCCGCCGGCTACCGTGCTGGCGGCCTGGATCTCGGCTTCGGCGCGGGCGGCGTAGAGCGTGCCCGGCGGCGGTTGGCGGCTGAAGAAGGTGTGCACGCCGTCGAGCACCGCACCGGCGATCTGGCGCTGGTAGGCCGGGTCGATCAGGCGGCGCTCTTCATCGGGATTGGAGATGAAGGCGGTTTCGACCAGCATCGCCGGCATGTCCGAGGTGCGCAGCACCGCGAAGTTGGCGCGTTCGATGTTGGGCTTGTGGTTCTTGCCGATGCGCTTGAGCCCGCCCAGCACGTGGCCGGCCGCATCTTCAGACGCCTTCATGTACCCACTCTGCGCCAGGTCCAGCAGCACGTTGGCCAAGGTGCCTTCGGTCTGCTGGAGGCGTACACCACCGACCAGATCGGCGGCGTTTTCCTTGTCGGCCAGCCAGCGCGCACGCTGCGACGAGGCACCCTTGGTCGACAGCACGTAGACCGACGAACCGGTGGCGGCGCGGTTTTCAGCCGCGTCGGCGTGGATCGAAATGAAGATGTCGGCCTTCGCCGAACGCGCCTTCTGCGCGCGCATCGGCAGCGGAATGAACACGTCGGTGTCGCGGGTCAGGAAGGCTTTCAGGCCGGGCGTGGCATTGACCTGGCGTGCCAGTTCACGCGCCACTGCCAGGGTGATGTCTTTTTCCCGCTTGCCGGTTGGGCCTACCGCACCGGGATCCTGGCCACCATGGCCGGGATCGATCGCGACGACCAGCGGGCGCATGCCCGGGCGCATCTTGATCCGCGAGATTTCGCTGGGCATCACCGGGCGCGGCGGCTCGGCAGGCACCACCACCGGCGTCGGTGCGGGCACCACCGCGGCAGTGGCCTGGCCGGCCAGGATCGCCGCCGGGGTGGCCGAGTTGCTGGCCGCATTGGCGTTGCCGGCGGCCGCTACGTTCACAGCAGCGGCGGCTGGTGGCGTGGGGGTCGGCACCGGCGTGGCGGCCGTGGCGCTGGCCTGCTGGCGCACCGAGGCGGTCAGAAGTGCCGTGGCACGCGCCGCATCGCTGCGCGCCTGCGCTGCGTTGGCGGCGGTCTGAGCCGGCGGTGCGGCGCCCGCAACCGTACCTGCGGGGGCAGGTGCGGGCGTCGGGGGTTGTGCGGGTGCGGGGGCAGGCGTGCTGGCAACACTGGTCGGCGCATCGCCCGGCCATTCGATGACCAGCCGCGACTCGTCGCCCTGCTTGACCATCTGCGGCCGGAACGGCGCGACCGATTCGGCCAGATCGAACACCACCCGGAACGTGCCGGGCACCGGCTGACCGGTGCGCACGGCCGTGACCACGCCCTTGGGCGCAGGCAGCTTGAGGTTGCGGACCGCGCTGGAGTCCGGGAAATCCACCACCAGACGGTTCGGGCCGGCCAGGGTCAGGGTCTTGTAGCCACCGCTGCCGGACAGCGCGATCTCCGCGCGGGTGCCGGTGGCACCGGTCTCCAGACCCACCTGGCGCACTTCACCGGCCCACGCCAGGGCGCTCGCCAGACAGAGTCCGACGGCGGCACAGATGGCGGTGAGTGGTTTCCCCATTGGCATGGGTCAAGATTCAATCACCGCCCTGAATGAAATGCAACTCCTTTTCCCTTAATAATCCGTAACCTGCCGGTGTTTCCTAGTGTCAGCCGACAGAAAGGGCCTGCAAGTCGCCCCCTTGTGGCAACCGGGCAAGCCATTCACGACCCGCGTCGCTCGTCGCATTGAGACGCACGCGGCGTCCCTGCCCCTCGATTTCCAGCGCCACGATCAGGTCGGTGGGCGGCAGCGCGCCCGCGCCGCGCTCGGGCCATTCGATCAGCCACAGCGAGGCACTGCCCTCGTCCAGCCCCAGGAAATCCAGCTCATCGGCCTGGCCGATGCGGTACAGGTCCAGGTGCCAGGCTTCGTGCCCGTCGGCCAGCGGATAGCGCTCCACCAGCGTGTAGGTGGGGCTGCGGATGGCGCCCTGCACGCCCAGCGCGCGCAGCAGCGCACGCGCCAGCGTCGACTTGCCCGCGCCGAGGTCGCCCTGCAGCTGCATCACCGCCTGCGGCGGACGGGTCGCGGCCAGCCACTGCCCAAGCAGGTCGGTGTCGTCGGTCTGGGCCAGGAAAAACGTGATCATGCGGGTCGAGGTTCCGGATTCACCAGCCGGCGCAGCGGCACCAGCAGGTCGGTGGGGAGCAGGCCACGCTGGCCGTCGCTGGCGGCGGCATCGCCGGCCAGCCCATGCAGCAGTGCACCACTGCTGGCCGCATCGAAGGCATCCAGCCCCTGTGCGCGCAACGCAGCGATGATGCCGGTCAACAGATCGCCCATGCCGCCCACGGCCATGCCCGGGTTGCCCGCCGCGATCACCCGCGGCAGCTCACCGGGGGCGGCGATGATGCTGCCGGCGCCTTTGAGCACCACCACCGCGCCGAAGCGCTCGGCCAGGGCCTTTGCGGCGGCGAAACGGTCAGCCTGGATCGTGGCCGTGTCCACCCCGAGCAGGCGCGCCGCCTCGCCCGGATGCGGGGTCAGGATGGCGTGGTTCAGCGGCTGCGGCGCGGCGGCCAGCAGGTTCAGCGCGTCGGCATCGACCACCAGCGGCGTGCCGCTGCCCAACACCTGCCGCCACAGCTCGCGCGCCCAGTCGTCCTGGCCCAGGCCCGGCCCGATCGCGATCACGCCGGCCCGCGCCAGCAGGGCCTGCAGGTCCTGCGCGTCTTCCACTGCGTGCACCATGGCCTCGGGCAGGCGGGCCAGCAGCGGGGCCACGTGCAGCGCCTGGGTGGCCACGCTGACCAGCCCGGCGCCGGCACGCAACGCGGCCTCGCTGGCCAGCATCACCGCGCCCCCGCTGCCGCAGTTGCCGCCCACGCACAGCACGTGGCCGGATTCGCCCTTATGGGTATTGGCGCGCCGCGCCGGCAGCAGCCCGGCCAGCCGGGGCGCCTGCCATGGCACCGCACTGGGCGACACCTGCGCATCCGCGCCGTCCGGCAGCTGCAGCGGTGCCAACCGCCGCGCGCCCACGTATTCCAACGCGGCGCCGGTATACAGGCCCTGGTGGCAGACAATGAACTGCAGGGTCACGCTGGCGCGGACCGCGTTGCCCGGCACGGCGCCGGTGTTGGCGTCCACGCCGCTGGGTACGTCCAGCGCCAGGACCGGCACGCCCGCCTGGTTGATGGCTTCGATCAGCGCCGCCGCCTCACCGGTGGGCGCGCGGTTCAGGCCCAGCCCGTAAAGCGCATCCACCACCACATCGGCCGGGGGCAGTGCACCGGCAAACACGGCCACCTCCCCGCCTTCGTCCTGCCAGGCCTGCAGCGCCGCCCGGGCCAGGGCGATGGCCGCCGCATCGGTGGCCAGGCGCAGCACGTGCACCGCGCGCCCGGCCTGCCGGGCCAACCGGGCCAGCACATAGCCGTCGCCGCCGTTGTTGCCGGGCCCCGCCACCACGCACAGGCGCTGCGCCTGCGGCCATTGCTCCAGCAGGCACTGCCAGGCGGCCTGCCCGGCCTGGTCCATCAGCGCGGCACCGCCATCGCCGAGCAGGGCGCTGGCACGCGCATCGATCTGGCGCGCAGCAGGTATATCGAACAGTTCAGCAAGCTTGGGCATGCCGGGATTCTATACTTCCCCCCATGTCTGCTGTGCCCCTCCCCGCCCCCGTCAACCTGGCCCGCGCCACCGAGCGCGTGCGCGAGATCGCGCGCGCGCATGGCTTCCAGCGCTGCGGCGTGTCCGGCATCGAGCTGGGCGAGGACGAAGCGCACCTGGCCGACTGGCTGGGCAAGGGCCTGTACGGCACCATGGACTGGATGGCCCGGCACGGCACGATGCGCGCGCGCCCGGCCGAGCTGCTGCCCGGCACCGTGCGGGTGATCTCGGTGGGCATGGACTACGGCCACAAGGACGACGCGCAGGCGTGGGACACCCTGCACGACGGCGACCGCGCCTACGTGGCCCGGTACGCGCTGGGCCGCGATTACCACAAGCTCATGCGCAACCGCCTGCAGAAGTTCGCCGATGCGATCGCCGCCGAGATCGGCGCGTTCGGCTACCGGGTGTTCGTCGATTCGGCGCCGGTGCTGGAGCGCGCCCTGGCGCGCAATGCCGGGCTGGGCTGGATCGGCAAGCACACCTGCCTGATCGACAAGCAAGGCGGCTCCTGGTTCTTCCTGGGCGAGATCTACATCGACCTGCCCCTGCCGGTGGACACGCCGGCCACCGCGCACTGCGGCACCTGCACGCGCTGCATCGATGTGTGCCCCACCCAGGCCATCATCGGCCCGCAGCGGCTGGATGCGCGGCGGTGCATTTCCTACCTGACCATCGAACACGACGGCGCCATTCCCGAAGACATGCGGCCATTGATGGGCAACCGCATCTACGGCTGTGACGACTGCCAGCTGGTGTGCCCCTGGAACAAATTCGCGCGGCGCACCGACGAGCCGGACTTCCGCGCCCGCAACGACCTGGATACCGCCTCGCTGGCGCAGCTGTTCGCCTGGGAGGAAGACGAATTCCTGCGCCGCACCGAAGGCAGCCCGATCCGGCGCAGCGGCCACGAGCGCTGGTTGCGCAACATCGCCGTGGCGCTGGGCAATGCGCCCACCAGTGCGCAGACGCTGGCGGCGCTGGACGCGCGCCGCGCGCATGCCTCGCCGATCGTGCGCGAACACGTGGCCTGGGCCCTGCAGCAGCACGCCGCGCGGAACCCGGGCGCATGACGCTTGTGCGACCATGGGCGCCCGTTCGTACCGTTTGACCTGTCCATGGACCGCAGCGCGCAGATCCTCACGCCCAGCCAGCTCAACATCCTGGCCCGCGACCTGCTGGAAGGCGCCTTCCCGCTGATATGGGTGGAAGCCGAGCTGGGCAGCGTGACCCGCCCGGCATCGGGGCACATGTACTTCACCCTGAAGGACGCACGTGCACAGATCCGCGCGGCGTTGTTCAAGCCCAAGAGCCAGTGGCTGAAATTCGTGCCGCGCGATGGCATGCGCGTGCTCGCCCGTGGCCGGTTGACGCTGTACGAAGCCCGTGGCGAGTACCAGCTGGTGCTGGACCACATGGAAGAAGCCGGTGAAGGCGCACTGCGCCGCGCCTATGAGCAGCTCAAGGCGCGGCTGGAGGCCGAGGGCCTGTTCGCCGCCGAGCGCAAGCGGCCGATGCCGGCGCATGTCCGCCGGCTGGCGGTGATCACCTCGCCCACCGGCGCGGCGGTACGCGACGTGCTCAGCGTGCTTGAACGCCGCTACCCGCTACTGGAAGTGGACCTGCTGCCCAGCCTGGTGCAGGGCGACAGCGCCGCCGCGCAGATCACCGCGCTGCTGCGCGCGGCCGATGCCAGCGGCCGCTACGACGTGATCCTGCTGACCCGCGGCGGTGGCTCGCTGGAAGACCTGTGGGCCTTCAACGACGAGCACCTGGCCCGCGCGATTGCGGCCAGCAGCACCCCGGTGGTGTCTGCGGTGGGCCACGAAACCGACTTCAGCCTGGCCGACTTCGCCGCCGACCTGCGCGCGCCCACGCCATCGGTGGCCGCCGAACTGCTGGTGCCCGACCAGCGCGACCTGCAGTTGCAGGTGCGCCGGCTGGCCGCGCGCATGGTGCAGCTGCAGCGCCACGGCCTGGGCCAAGCCATGCAGCGCGCCGACCGCGCCCTGCTGCGCTTGAATGCCCAAGGTCCGCAGGCCCGCCTGCAATTGCTGCAGCGGCGCCAGCAGGATCTGGGCCGGCGCCTGGACGCGGTATGGCGGCAGCAGCAAGAACGCCGGCAGGCGCAGCTGCGGCATGCCGCCGTGGTGCTGCGCAACGGCCACCCGCAGCGTCGCCTGGATGCGCTGCGCGAGCGGCTGCACCGGTTGATGCCACGCGCCGACGCCGCCATCGGGCGCCAGCTGCAGCGCGACCAGCTGCACCTGCGCGGCCTGGCACGTTCGATGGAAGCAGTGAGCCCGCTGGCCACGGTGGCACGCGGCTACAGCATCCTCACCCGCGACGAAGACGGCAGCCTGGTGCGCTCGCCGCTGCAGGTGCGCCCCGGCGACACCCTGACGGCACGCGTGCAGGACGGCGCCATCGCAGTCGTAGTGAAATAACCGACGCCCCGTAGAGCCGGGCTCTGCCCGGCTGCAGATCGCCGACCGCACGCCCGTAGAGCCGGGCTCTGCCCGGCTGCACGACAACGACGAGCTGAAAGACGCCGGGCAGAGCCCGGCGCTACGTTACCGGTCGCTTGATCATCCGGTCCGCCGGTTACCGCGCCCTCACCCGCCCGCGCTTTCGCAGAACTTCTGCCGGTATTCCATCGCCTTGGGCATCAACGCCTGCAGGTTCTGGATGCGGGTGCCCGGATTGGGGTGCGTCGAGGAAAACTCCGGCGGCGCCTGGCCGCCACTGGCCTGGCCCATGCGTTCCCACAGCGGCACCGCCTCACGCGGATCGAAGCAGGCGGCGGCGGCGAGCATCAGGCCCACTTCATCGGCCTGGGTTTCGTGGCTGCGCGCATACGGCAGCAGGTAGCCGTAGCCCATCGCCGACATCATCATCTGTTGCTGCTGCGGGTCCATGCCGCTGGCGGCGCCGGCCATCTGCCCGATCTGGGTCAGCTTCTGCTGGGCCATGCGCTGGGCACCATGGCGCAGCAGGGCGTGGGCGATTTCGTGGCCCATCACCACGGCCATCGCATCCACCGTGCGTGCCACCGGAATCAGCCCGGTGTACACCGCCATCTTGCCGCCGGGCAGGCAGAACGCATTGGCCTGCTCGGACTGGATCACGTTGACTTCCCACTCGAAGTCGCGCGAGAAATGCGCCGGCTTCAGCCCGTGCTCTTCAGCCAACGCGGTTTCCACCACGTCCACCTTGGCAATCAGGCGCTGGGCGATGGCGCGCACGTCGCGCGATACCTGTGCGTTGGGATCCACCGGCCGTTCCTGCGCCAGGATCTCCTGGTAGGCCTGCAGCCCGAGGGCTTTTTCCTGGTTGGCGTCCAGCGCGCTGTCGATGAGCACGCTCTCACCGGTGTAAGGGTCCACCGCCCGGTTGGAAAACCAGTAGAAGGCGGCATAACCGGCGAAGGCCAGCAGCACCCACCAGCGGATGTTGCCGAACAGGCCGGGACGCCGGGCGCGGCCCTGTTGCTGGCCGCCGAATGGATCGTTGCGCATGGTGCAGGTTCCTCGCTGGACCGACGCCACCCTGGCCGGCACGGCGACATCTTAGTGGCTGCGGCGGGATTTGACGTGAGTGCCGGGTCGATGCCGTCGCCGGTCAGATACCGCGCACCAGGCGGAACCCGATCCGAGCGCTGGTGGTGTCCGAGTCCTGCGACTGCCGCCAGGCCGCGCGGGTCTGCTCGGGGGCGTTGGCCCAGTTGCCGCCGCGGATCACCCGCTGCCGGCAGCCCGGGTTGAACCACGCCGCGCCATCGGCCGGTGCGCGCCGGTAGCTGGCATGCCAGCAATCGGCCACCCACTCGCTGAGATTGCCGGCCACATCGTGCACGCCCCAGGCATTGGGCTCGAAGCTGGCCACCGGCGCCGGGCCCCACCAGCCGTCGCCATAGCCGACGAACGCGTTGTACCAGCGCCGACCCGACGGCGAGACGTCCTCGGCACCGGTGAAGTTGCCCGAACGCGCGGGCGGCGTACCCGCATCGCCCCACGGGTAGCGGCCACTGCTGCCGGCGCGCAGCACGTATTCGAACTCGGCCTCGCTGGGCAGCCGGTACGAGCGCCCGGTCTGTTCGGACAGCCAGATCGCGTAGTGCTCGGCGTCGCGCACGCTGACGTGCATCACCGGCGAATTGGCCAGCGCCGGGGCGCCGTTGTAATCCGATTGCCAGTCCACGCCACTGTGCCGCACGAAGTTGCCGCTGCGTTCGTCGTACACGATCGAGTGGCCACGCCGCGTCGCGCGCGGACGGGCGTTGCTGGCCTGCACGTAGCGGCGGAAATCGGCGACGGTGACCTCGGTGATCGACAGCGCGAACCCGCGCTCGAAACGCACGTAATGCGAGGGTTTCTCCGCGTCGCTGGCCCCCAGCTCGGTGTCCCCGGCGCCCATCTGGAAACCGCCATGCGGCACCACGATCATCTGCGGGCCACGGCCTCCATCGCGCAACGCGTCGCTGAACACCTGGCGCGGCCGGAAACTACCGTAGTGGGTGACCAGCTCGATGCGTTCGCGCAGCTGCCCCACCACGGGGTCGCCGGGCAAGGCCATGCGCAGCGCGTCTTCAAGCTTCTCGCGCGCCGCCTTCAGCCCCTGTGGCGTGGCCAGGTCGCGCAGGCCTTCGTCACGCAGGCGGGTCAGGGTATCGGCACGGATGCGCTCGATGCGCTCGAACGCATCGGCGATGGTGATCGACGAATCGCGCACCTTGGCCGCCTCGGCCAACCAGGTTCCCGCCGTGGCGAAATCGCTGGCACGCGCGGCGGTTTCCGCACGGCCGATCAAACCGCTCTCGGCGGCGGCCAGCCCCTGGCGGGCGCGGGCGTCGTCGGGATTGAGCGCCAGCGCCTCACGGAAATTGGGGATGGCGCCGTCGCCGTCTTCCCCGATCCGGCCGGCACGCAGATCCTCTTCGCCGGCACGGTTGTAGGCGATCACCCGCTGCGCCATTTCCACCCGTGACTGCAGTTGGCGAACGCGCGGGTCGTCGGGGGCGATGGTCAGCAGCACCAGGGCCATGTCGCTGGCCTGCGCCACGGCCTCGCGCTGCTTGAGCGGCCGGACCAGCAACGCGTCGGCATCCTCCAGCAGCTGCTGGCGTGCGCGTTTCAGCCCGGCCACGGCCTGGCGGTCCTTGGGATCACGCTGCAGCAGCGCCAGCCAGAGCGGAACCGCCGCCTGCGCATTCTCGTACAGCCGGCCCTGCTCGAAGGCCTGCGCGGCCTGGCGCCGCGCCGCCGCAACGCCGTCGTCGGCAATCTCCACCACGGGCGGCTGCCAGCGCTGCACGGTCTCGGCCGCGTCCTCGCCCCCGATCGTCACCCGCGCAGCCGGCACCGCAGCGGCCGGCTGGGCACGCGCAGCCGGCTTGGCCACCGCCGCGGGCGGCGACGGTGCATCGGCCGAGCATGCGGCCAGGGCGACCAGCACACCGGCCAACAGCGACGCGGGAAGGACAGAAGTGCGCACAATCAGGTTCCTTGCAGCCAGGCACGAGCATTGCTGAATCCGACCGGGTGAGGCAAGCCACGCCTGCCGCCACGCGGTGACAGGTTCATGATACCGGCGCGCAGGCCGACCACGGCGCGTTATCCTGCTCCCCCTGTGCACCCCTGCAGTAGACGGAACCCACGTGGCTTATTGGATCAAAACCCCGGCGGAACTGGACGAGCGCTACCGCCAGCGCCCCACCCGCATCGGGCTGGACACCGAATTCATCCGCGAACGCACCTACTGGCCGCAGCTGGCCCTGGTGCAGATGGCCGTTGGCGAGGAGATCCTGCTGATCGACCCGCTGATTCCCGGCATGAACGAGGCCCTGGCTACGTGGCTGGGCGATACCAGCATCCTGAAGATCATGCACAGCGCCAGCGAAGACCTGGTGACCTTCAAGGTTGCCTGCGGTGTGCTGCCGCGACCGTTGTTCGATACCCAGATCGGCGCGGCGCTGGCCGGGATCGGCGGCGGCATGGGCTACCAGAAGCTGGTCAATGCGATCACCGGGGTGACCCTGGCCAAGGGCGAGACGCGCTCGGACTGGATGCGCCGACCGCTGTCGGAGGCGCAGCTGGAGTACGCCGCCGATGACGTGGAGTACCTGTTCGCGATCCACGATGCGATCGACGCCAAACTCGGCGAGCTGGACCGCCGGCAGTGGCTGCAGGACGATGCCGAACGCCTGCTGGCCAGCGTCGAGCACGACGAAGAACGCTGGCCGCACGTGGCGATGCGCTCGGCGCAGTTCATGGACGCCGCGGCACAGATGCGCCTGCTGCGCCTGCTGCGCTGGCGCGATGTGCAGGCGCGCATCAGCGACAAGCCGCGCAGCTGGATCCTGGACAACGAACTGGCCGCCCTGCTCGCGCGCACCCCGCCGGCCGACGTAGCCGCGCTGGACAAGCTGATGGAAGGCTTCCCGAAAGCCCCGCGCAAGCTGCTCACCCCGGTCTGGGAGGCGTTGACCACCCCGCTCGACGACGAAGCCGACGCACCGCTCGCCTTGCCCGGCACCGACAGCAACAAGCAGGCCCTGAAGCGGCTGCAGGATGCGGTCAGCGCACGCACCGCCGAACTGGGCTTGCCCGACGGCGTGCTGGCCTCGCGCAAGCATCTGGAAAGCTACCTGGAAAGCCGGCAGTGGCCGAACGCACTGGCCGGCTGGCGGCGCCAGCAGCTGGAGCCGGTGCTGGCACCGCTGTTGCCGACGGTCTGAACCCGCACGCCGCGCGCAATGCGCGGCGATGGAAGACGCGATGCAGCAGGCTGCATCGCGTGGCACCTCGCGCCAAGGCTGCGCAACGCGCTGCACGCCCCCCCCGCGATAGACCTGTCGCGATCCTGTACGTACGCCAACACGATCGCGAAGCGGTGCCTGCCGCCATGACCGCAGGCACATACAGCGGCCTGAACAGCATGCAAGAGTGAATTGCACGCCGCCTGCCACGCCTGTGCAGGGTGCCGGTGGACGTCGCATCCCGCGGGCCGCGCCAGTGGCGCAGGTTCTGCCCACGCTGCTGCGCAAAGGACTTCCATGCATACGATCACCGCCCGACGGACCGCAGCTTCCTCCCACCGTACCGTGCGCGGCCTGCGCCGGTGGCTGGGCCTGTCATTGCTGTGCGTTGCCGCCAGCGCCAGCGCCGTCGACGACCTGCAGACACGCATCGCGCAGGCGATGCAGGGCACCGCCACCCCTGCCATGGGCGTGCTGGTGATCCGCGACGGCAAGGTCACCGAACAGGCGGTCAGCGGCGTGCGTCGCAACGACGCCAAGACCGCCGCAACCAGCAACGATGCCTGGATGATCGGCTCCACCGGCAAGCCGATCACCGTGGCGATGATCGCGCGGCTTGTCGAACAGGGCGTGCTGAAGTGGGATGCACCGTTGTCGGCGATGCTGCCCGACCTGGCCACGCAGATGCAGCCGGCCTACCGCGATGTCACGCTGGTGCAATTGCTGTCGCACCGCGCCGGTCTGCCGGAGAACCTCACCGACGGCGCCGCGCTGGATGCGTTCTTCACCGACACCCGCGCCCTGCCGGTGCAACGCGAGGCCTACATTAAGGCCGCCCTGTCCGAAGCACCGGTGCATCCGCCGGGCACCGAATTCGCCTACAGCAACAGCGGCTTCCTGGTCGCGGCGGTGATCGCCGAACGGGCGGCCGGCGCGCCGGTGGAAACGCTGATCCAGCGCGAAGTGTTCCAACCCCTGGGCATGACCGGGGCCGGCTTCGGCACACCGCCGACCGGGCAGCTGCTGGGCCACCGCGCCGGCGCGCCGGTAACCCGTGCACCGGCCAAAGCCGACGATGGCGTACCGCCGATTTATACCGCGGCAGGCAACCTGCACATGCGCCTGCAGGACCTGGCGCTGTTTGCCATCGACCAGCTGGCCGGTAGCCGCGGCCAGGGCAAGCTGCTGACCCCGGCGTCGTATGCGCTGATGCAGACCGCGCAGCCGGGCAGTCCGTCCGGGCTGGATTGGGGCGTACAGCCATCCATCGCCGGCCGCCAGGGACCGGTGCTGGTGCATGGCGGTTCGGATGGCAACTGGCTGGCCTGGGTGGTGCTGTTCCCCGGGCAGAACAACGGCGTGATCGCCATTGCCAACGCCGCCGAGGACATGGGCGCCGACAAGGCCAGCATGGTCCTGCTTGGCGGCCTGTTCGCCGAACTGGCGCCTGCCGCCACCCCGTCCGCGAAGTAGTCCACGCACGACGCCCTGTATGCACAGGGCGTCGTTGCCCGTATCACGGAAGGCAGTCACTGCAGACAGTCACGGCAGGCAGAAGATTGCCTAGAATGCGCGTCCGATTCTCTGCAAGGACGCTGTTCCCCATGGCGCATTCCCCCCACGACGCGCTGGCCCTTCGCCGCAACGCGCGCGATGCCCTGCACCAGCACCGCTTCGATGACGTCGACCGGCTGCTGGGCGAGATGGAACAGCAGTGGCTCGACGGCAGCACCTCGCGCTTCGGATACGGTTGGCTGCTGGCTACCCTGCTTGATCCTGCGCAGGACCTGCCCACGCGGCTTGAGCAGGCGCGGCAGTGGTGTGCGCAACAGCCGCACAGCCCACACCCCTGGGCCGTGCTGGGTGCACTGTGGGATCGCGCCTGCGGGCGCATCCGTTCCAGCGAAACCATCGAAACCATCCGCCAGGTGCAATGGGATGCGGCGGGCCTGGCCCGCGACCACGCACTGGCTGCGTGGCTGCACACCATTGCACGGCACCCGCGCCCGGCCTTCGTGCTGGGCCGGATGCTGCGCATGTCGTGCTACCTGGGCGAACCGCGCTGGCTGCAGCAGCTGCAGCGCGGTGGCCGTGCCGATCTGTACAACGCGCAGCAGTACCAGGATCCGGATGGATTTGCGGCCGCCGTGGCGTTGTTGGCGCCGTATGGCTGCCCGTTGGAAGCCCTGCCCGCCCTGCCGCCGCTGCTGGCCGGGCGCAGCGAAGAAGCGTTCGAGTACGCCGCCGATTACTGGCTGCAGCAGGCCCTGGCGATCCGTGCCAACGACACCGACGCGCTGGAAACCTACCTGTACTACCTGTACCCGCGCTGGGGCGGCAGTCATGCGCTGATGCAGCACTTCATCGACGGCGCCGACGCCGCCCGGTTGATGCTGCCGCAGCGCAACCGCCTGCGCGTGTTGAAGGAACGCGACTGGCTCGGGTTCCAGCCGGACGCCGACAATGCCGACGACGTGGCCCAGTACGACCAGGCCTACGCCGCCCTGCTCGACCTGCACCTGGATGCATCGACGCGGGCCCTGGTGCTGTGCTGGTGGGCGATGCTGGACTACCACCTGGGCCGCGACGAACCGCAGGAAAATCACGTGCACTGGGACCCGGTGCGGATGGCGCATGCGCATGACTGCCTGGCCGAAGCCTTCGCGCTGGACCCGGCCTGCGTGATCGAAGAAGGCTTGACCGTGCTGGAAGCCTGCGCGCTGTTTGCGCACGTCGATGGCGCCGACACGCTGTTCGCACAGGTGCTGGCCAGCGTCGAAGACTGGACCGACAGCGCGCATGCGCTGGCGTGGCTCGCCGCGGGCCGCCAATCCGGCCTGTTCGGCTTCAGTGTCGACGCCGCGCTGGCCACCCGGCATCTGCGCGGGGCGCTGGCGATGGCCCGCGAAGAAGACGTCGACCTGTCCACGGTAGCGGCCAACCTGTTCTGCGCGGTGTCCGCCCCGGCGGGCCTGCAGATGCTGCTGGACCTGGGCGCGGCCGGGGATCCCCGGTCGATGGCGACGCTGGTGGACCTGTACCGGGGGCGTGTGGGCGGCCAGGACTTCCCCGCCTTCATCGATACGGCGCAGGAAAGTGCGTGGACCGAGCGTGCGATCGCCGCCGGCGACCTGGTGGTGATCTACAACCGCGCGTGGCAGCTGGGCCAGGCCTTCGAGCAGAATCCCGAGCCGGCCCTCCAGCAGCAGTCGCGCGCGCTCTACCGCCGCTGCGTGGATGAAGCCGCGCCCCACGACCGGGTATGGCGGCCGGCCCACAAGAATCTGGCGGTGCTGCTGTACCAGGGCGAGGATGACGCCGACAAGCAGGAAGCGGTGTTCGATCTGCTCGGGCCGCTGTGGTGGCGCGGCGACAGCGCGACCCAGGCGTGGGCGGCCGGCTTCCTGGCCGATGTCTTCCACTTCGGCAACGGCGTGCCTGCCAACGCCTTCCTGGCCAAGGTATGGCTTGAGCGCGCCGCGGAAGCCGAGCCGGACAACGCCGACGTGCTGCGCATGCGCCCGTTGATCGACGGCCAGGGCAAGCTGTTTGGCGCCAGCCGGGCCACGCGCCAACAGGCCCGCGACCGCGAGAAGGTGGACCTGCGCAGCTGGCAGCTCACCTTCGGCCAGCATGCCGTGCCAGACCGGCACGACATCCAGCCGGTCTGAACCGGGGAAGCCGACCAACGGTCGGCTCTACTTGGACGCGAGGAATCAGACGCAGCCGCGCGCTTTCAGCACGGCCCAGCGTTCCGGGCCGATCGCCTTGCGCAGGCCCGGCAACGGATCGATGTTGCCGCTGTTGTCGGCCACCGCCACCACGAAGTCGTCGGTGGTGGTGAGCAGGGCGCGGCGCTCGTGGGCATCCAGCCACGCCGCCACGTTCTTGAGCACGCGCGTGGCCGACGCAGTGCTTTGGCGCAGCTCCATGTACTGGCTGTGGCGTTGGCAGGCCTCGGTCAGTGCCGGCTCGGTAAACCAATGCTGCTCGCTATCGCCCTGCACCTCACGGATCTCGTCGGGCGCCCACAGGTAGTACCGCGCTTCGTCATCGCCACGGTCCAGCACCGCCTGCCGATACGGCTGCCGGCCCCACACCAGGAACGGCGGCCAGGCCGCGGTGGTGTCCTCGGCGGTGAAACACAGCAGCAGGCAGTACAGCGGTTCGCCGGCGGGAATGCGTGGCAGCTGCGCGCTGATCGCCTCGATCAGCAACCGCTCCACCTCGGCGGTCACCGTGGCCAGGGTTTCGCCCGGACGCGGGCGCTGGTACTCCAACCGGCTTTTGCCGTTGCGGCGCCCCTTGGCATCCAGATACTCCAGCACGATCCTGTCGAGCTGGCCGGCGTCGTTGTAGGTGTAGACGTTCTGGCACCACCAGGTACCCTCGCGCTTGGACCAGTTCTCGATCACCACGCGCTGCAGCTGGTCGCCCTCCCAATGGTAGGTCTCGTTGAAACCGCGATCGTCGGTGATCAGGTCCAGCCCCTGCAGCTTGCCGTCGTGCTCGCGCCATTCCCAGCCTGATGCGATGTCACCGTCGTCAAACGACAGACTATGGCGCACGCCGGGTGCATGCAGCCACGCCGTGATCGTGCCGCGCGTTCCGCATTCAATCACTACCCGCCCCTGCGCATCGAAGCCATGGCATACGTGCCTGGCGGGGTCCGCCTTGTCATCGATGACCCACCGCGCCTTGGGCCCGCCCTGCTTCTCCTGCAGGAACGGCGTGGCGAAGGCCATCGACTCGGTCGCCCAGCGCCACTGCACCACTGCGGCCTTGCAGGTGGCCACCAGCGTCCTGGCCGCGGCAGGATCGGCGTAGGTCGTGTAAAGCTGCCGGAGCATCGTCAAGATCCTTTCAACGTGGGGCATCGGGGCAACCGCGCGTCCGATGCGGGCCGGGGACCATAGCACGCAACGCACAACGCCCTGCATGGGCAGGGCGTTGTGGGATTACCTCAGCGGCAGCGTCGGCAGCGCGCGAACGCGCCGCCGATGCAGCCGACCTTACCAGTTCATGTTGAGCGAAACGCCCACGGTGCGCGGTTCGTTGTACACCGCCGCCATGTAGTTCTCGATCACACCCTTGAGGTTCTTCTCATTGGTCATGTTGCGCGCGAACAGGGCCACTTCCCACGCGCCGTAGTTGCCCGAATAGCCCAGCTTCAGGCCGCCTTCGAAGCTGCCCTTGGAGTTGAACTCGGCCGAGTCGTACAGCACGAAGCTGGTGTAGCCCTGCTTGTTCCAGTCGGTGGACACGAAGAACACATCGCTGTCGTTGACCGGCACGTCGTAACGCGCGGCCAGGTTGATGTTGTACTTCGGCGCGTTCGGCAGCGGGTTGCCGTTGATCTGGGCAAACGTGTTCGCACCGACCTTGATGGTCGGGTCGTTCACGGTGCACACCACCGCGCCGTTCAGGGCGCAGACCTGGGCATACACGCGGTCGTCCTGAATCTCGCTGTGCAGCAGGCTCACGCCGGCGCTCAGGCTCAGGTTCGGAATCGGGCGCAGCTGCATGTCCGCTTCCAGGCCGTAGGCCTTGGCCGTGTCGGCGTTGAACAGCACGCCGTTGCCGTCCGAGTCGTTGCCGTTGAGCTGGATGTCGTTGACCACGTAGGTGAACGCGGCCGCGTTCACGCGCAGGCGGTTGTCCCACAGGCTGCTCTTGATGCCCGCTTCCCAGGACAGGATGGTTTCCGAATCGGCGGTGGTGAAGTCGGCGTTGAACACCGCCGAACGGCCCTGGATGGTCGGGCCACGGAAGCCACGGGCCACGCGCGCATACACGCTGAACTGCGGGTTGAACGCGTACATCGCGCTCACGTCCCAGCTCGGGGTGGTGTCGGCCATTTCCACGTCGGTGCGACCCTTGTAGGTCACCACGCCGGCGGCGGTGTCGGCGGTCTTGAGCAGGCGGGTGTGCTTCTCGTCGCGGGTCTGGCGCAGGCCGGCGGTCAGGGTGAACTTGTCGGTCACGTCATAGCTGACCTGGCCGAAGCCGGCCCAGGAGGTGTTGACGTTGCGCAGGCGCACCCAGTTGTTCGGGTTGCGCGCGTTGCCCTGCAGGAACCAGGCGCGCTGGTAGAAATCGGTGGTGTCGCGGCCGTCGAAGTAGAACGCGCCCACCTGCCACTTCAGGCGGTTGTCATCGCCATTGGCCAGGCGCACTTCCTGGGTCCACTGGTCCAGGTCGCGGATCTGGCCCATCGACTGGCCATAGCCGTTCGGCAGGCCGTTGACCGGGTAGTTCACCGCCGCGCCACCGTCGGTGTCGCCGCGGCTGTAGCCGGAGGTGGTTTCGTAGGCGGTGATCGAGGTCAGCGACAGGTCGCCGAAATCGTAGACGGCCTTCACCGAACCGCCGTAGGTCTTGTAGGACTGCGGGTTGTTGTCGGCTTCGTCGTAGGCCACGCGGTCACGCGCCACGTCGGTCTTGTTGGAGCCCTTGGTGATCGCGCCACGCAGGAACAGGGTCGAGGTGCCGTCGTAGTCGCGCGCGTGGGCCGAGGCCAGCAGCGAGAAGTTGTCGGTCGGCTGCAGCAGCAGCTGGGCGCGCACGTTGCGGTCGTCGAAGCCGCCCATCGCATTCTTGCGCGGGGCCACGGTGCCATCGGCGCTGGGGCCGGTGTAGGTGTTGTCGACGTAGTCATCGCGGTGCTGGTACAGCGCCGAGACGCGGAACGAGGCCATGTCGTTGATCGCACCGCCCACGCCGCCGTCGATGGCCACGCTGCCGAAGCTGCCGTAGCTGGCCTGCACGCGACCGCTGGACTCCTGGCTGGGCTTGATGGTGTCGAACTTGACGATGCCGGCGGTGGTGTTGCGGCCGAACAGCGTGCCCTGCGGGCCGCGCAGCACTTCGATCTGGTCCACGTCATAGACCGGGTTGGACTTCAGCACCACGTGCTCCAGCACCACGTCGTCCTGGATGATCGAGACCGGCTGCGAGGCACCCAGGTAGAAGTCGATGTTGCCCAGGCCACGGATGTAGAAGCGCGGGAAGATGCGCCCGGTGGTGGTTTCAGCGTAGAAGCTGGGCACCTTGCCCGACAGCGCCAGCAGGGTGTCATCACCGCCGGCGGTGTAGTCGCGGATCTGCTCGCCCTGCACCACGCCCACCGACACCGGCACTTCCTGCAGGTTGCGCTCGCGGTGGTCGGCGTTGACGGTGATGGTGTCCAGCGAGGTCGGCGACGCGTCCTGTGCCATCGCGGTGCCGGCCAGGCCGAACAGCGAGGCGGTGGCGCAGGCCAGCGCCAGTGCATGGCGGCGCGGCAGCGCGGTGGAATGACGGGACGACAGCGGCGCGGAGGTGGTGCGGAAGGCAGGCATGCAGGGGTCTCGGGGAGTACAGATCGGGTGGCGTGGGGTACACGCGGATGAACAACATCGGCACCGCTGTCTTCACAGCGATGGGGCACGGTATTGCGTGGATGTTGCAGGCTGGTTGCAGGGCGATGCGGGGGACGGCCGTCCATCCCCTACCCTGGTCTGCTGGCTGAGCCGCCGGGAATTCTGGCGCGGATTATGCCCGCTCGGCGCAGTGGCCGGTAGGCTTGACGCTGTGCCGGATCTGGTCAGCGGCGCGCGCGGCCGGGGCTGCGCGCGCCGCCAGGCAGGCTCAGGCCGCGGCCGGACGGCGCACGGCGGCCGCCGGGGCGGCCAGTCGGAAACGGCCCACCGTGTGCTGCAGGTCGGCCGATTGCGCGTTCAACGCCCGGGCCGCTGCCGACGCTTCTTCCACCAGCGCCGCGTTCTGCTGGGTGACCCCGTCCATCTGCACGATGCCCTGGTTGACCTGCTCGATGCCGGCGGCCTGTTCCTGGCTGGCGCTGGCGATTTCCTCGATCAGCCCGCCCAGTTCACCCACCGACGCCACCACCCGCTGCAGCGTCTGCCCGGCCTGGTGGGCCAGCTGGCTGCCCTCGGCCACCTGGGTGCTGGAGGCCTCGATCAGCCCCTTGATCTCGCGTGCGGCCTGGGCCGAACGCTGCGCCAGCGCGCGCACTTCGGAGGCGACCACGGCAAACCCGCGCCCTTCTTCGCCGGCCCTCGCCGCTTCCACCGCCGCGTTCAACGCCAGGATGTTGGTCTGGAACGCGATTCCGTCGATAACCGTGGTGATGTCGGCGATACGCACCGACGCCCCCTCGATGCCGGCCATGGTCTGCACCACCTGCGCCACGGCGGCACCGCCCTGCGCCGCCACCTCGGCGGCCTCGGCGGCCAGCCGGTCGGCTCGGCGGGCATGGTCGGCGTTCTGCTTCACTGCCGCGGTCAGCTCCTCCAGCGACGCGGCCGATTCCTCCAGGCTGGCCGCCTGCTGTTCGGTGCGCCGCGACAGGTCTTCGTTGCCGGCGGCGATCTCCGCCGAGGCCGTGGACACCGACACCGCGGCCTGCTGGATGTCACCGACGATGGCGGTCAGCTGCGCCACGGTCGCATTGGCGTCATCGCGCATGGTGGCGAACACGCCCTGGAACTCGCCCTCGATGCGCCCGCGCAGGTCACCGTCGGCCAGCGCGCGCAGCAGTCCGGACAGCGCCGCCAGGTTGTGGTCGGCGGTGACCATCAGGGTATTGAGGCCCTCGACCATCACGCGGAAGTCGTGCTGGTAGGCATCGGCGTCGCCGCGCACGCTGAAATCGCCGTCCGCCGCCGCCGCGACCAGCCGCTTGATCTCGCCGTTGATCGCCTGCAGGCGACCGCGCACCCCGTTGACCGCCTCGGTGATGCGCGCCTTCTCGCCGGGCAGCGCTTCCATCGCCTCGGACAGGTCGCCGTCGGCGTAGGCCCGAACCAGCGCGACCATGCGCATCTTGGTGCTGATGTGGGCATCGACCAGGGCATTGGTGCCGCTCACCATCGTGCCGAACTCGCCCTCGAAGCGGCCGGCATCGATGCGGTGGCTGATCGCGCCGTCGGCATGGCGCTGGCTCATGTCGTTCTGCGCATCGATGATCTCGCGCAGCTTGCCCTGCATCTGCGCCAGCGCGCCCATCAGCTGGCCCACCTCGTCCTGGCGCTGGACCACGATGGTCCGGTCCAGGCGACCGGCGGCCACATCGCGCGCCACCTGCCCGGCCTGCGCCAGCGGCACGCTCAGCATGCGCCGCACCACCACCAGCAGCGCCACGATCACCGCCAACAGCCCGAACCCGGCGACCAGCGCGATGTGCAGCATCAGCCTGTGCAGCACGCTCTGCAGCACCGACACCGGCTCCAGCCCCAGTACCGCCCACTTCCAGGGGCCATATGCCTGGACCGACACGAAATAGGCCTGCGCCGGGCCATCGGCCGCGGTGCGCAGGTGCAGCGTGGCCTGCTCGGCCTGGCCCGCCAGCAGCGCCTCCAGCGCGGGCAGGTCCGCCGCGTCCACCTGCGTGGCCAACAGCTCGCCCTCGGCCGACGGTGCGGCGATCAGGCTGCCGAAGCGCTCGCCGGGCCGGGTATCCACGGCCAGGAAATGGCCCTGCTTGCCCAGCTGCGCGGTGCGCAGGCGCGCCTTCAATGCGGCCAGGCCGTCGGAGTAGTTCTGCCCCACGAACGCGATCCCCACCACCTCGCCGGCCGCGTTGGTGATCGGCGTGTAGTGGGTCATGTAGTCCACCCCGAACAACCGCGCAGGGCCGGTGTAACGCCCGCCTTTCAACAGCGAGGCGTAGGCTGGGTTGGCGTGGTCCAGCGCGGTGCCCAGCGCGCGGGCGCCCTCGGCATTGCGCAGCGACGTGGACACGCGCACGAAGTCGTCGCCTTCGCGCACGAACACGGTGGCCACGCCTCCGGTGGCGGCGGCGAAGCGGTCCACCGCCGATTCCTGCAGGTTGATCGTCTGCGTGCCCAGGCGCAGCGTCGGCACCTGGCGCTCGCCCACGGTGACCGGCGCGGCGGCATCCAGGCTGGCCTCGCCATCAGGCAACAGCGCGCGGAAGGTGCCGGCCATGCGTTCGGTGCTGTCACTGAGGCTGCGGTCGTACAGCTCGACCGAATCACGCATCAATGCAGTGGACGACTGCAGGCCGGCCTGCACGCGCTGTTCGTAGCTGTGGGCAACCTGGCGGTAGATCAGCGCCGCCAGCAGGACGAAGGCAACGGCAGTGATCAGGCCCATCAGCAGCGCTAGGCGCGCGCCGATGGAGGAGGAGAAAACGGTGGCGGCACGGGTCGTCATCGTTGGTACTCGGAAGGGAAAAAGTGTGGGATGTTCGTCACACTTCTTATCGGCACCCTTTTTGGTCCTCTTTACCTTTTCCGGGCTAGTCCTTTCGTACTAGGGCAAAACGCCAAGTCATTGTTTTTACTTGTATTGGATCGTGACAAGTCTTCACAAACCCCGAGCTGCGTTCAGAAACGGGAGTGGCGGCCGAGAACGGAGCGCCGCGCGCGGACTGAAGGCGCCGTAGGCCAAGACCGCCTCGCCTCCGCCCTCCGCCCGCGTTGCGCTGTGCACCTGCCAGCGCCGCCGCCCCTTGGCAGCGGCCCATTCACGGCGCTAGACTAGGTGCATCGCGAGGCAACGCCCACGCGGTCTGCACCATCCGTGGGGCCATAGCTCAGCTGGGAGAGCGCGTCGTTCGCATCGACGAGGTCAGGAGTTCGATCCTCCTTGGCTCCACCACTTATTCAGCCCGACAGGGCATTCGAAAGGCCGGAATACCTGAACAGCAGGGATTTCGGCCTTTTTCGTTGGGCGCCGGCCCCTCACCGGCAGACTCCAGTTCACCCCCGAGTGAGACCCGCAGCCCCATCCCGTCTGGTGCCGTCCAGAACCTGCCGATGCCGGTGCGCTTGTCGAGAAACATAACGTCGAAGGAGCAGGTCACGCGATCATCCATCGCGCTTTGGCACTCGAAGAAGCGGCGCAGAAGGTCAAGATGGTGCGTATCGAACGCGCGGGTGTCGCTGAAGAACAGCGCCGGTTTCAAGCGGCCGTTGAACGCGTTGCATGCGGTCCGGTCCGGTGATCGCTGTTCCTGCATCGAGAAGCACGTACTGATCGGGTCGACGGTTTCCAACCGGATCCTGTGCTCGCCGATGTACACGCCATGCATCTGGAACCCATCAGATGCGGGCAATGTAAAGAAGATGTTCCCTACACACTCACCAGGCGGACTACCTGCGTGAATACGCGCGGCCTTTGCCTCGCTGGCGATCTGCAGCACATCCACACGCGCATTCTGGCGCTCATGGAGCAGAAACAGGCGCAGGAAAACCACCATCAGCACGACGTCGCCGGAGCCCGCAATAGCCCCGTACTTCCAGGAATAGATTTTCTGATAATTGCGAATAATCACGTGTTCTGTCGCATTTGACCCCCGTGACAGCACGGCGCAATGATCCCCGGCAAGGATCAGATGGTCTTGCACATCGGCCGCAATAATCAGCGTCATGGCAGACAAGACTCCACGCACAGCGCATCGCAAGTAAAGGAACTACGTCATGCCGGGAAACTTCATCATCAAGGCCAGCCAGCATCCGTTTCTGGCCGGCGAACGGCTGCCCGCGCAGCTTGCATCGCTGCCGGACAACCGGGCAGCTCTGTTCGATGAAGCCTTCGTTCTGAAGGACAAGACAACCGGCGAGCCGTTACCCAATATTGCCTATCGCATCCTGCTTGAAGATGGAAACGTTCTGTCTGGCGTTACCGATAGGCTCGGCCTCACGCATGTCGTGAACTCCGCCGCCGCCCAAGCGCTATCGCTGCAATTGCAGGAGAGCTGACGTCATGGTCATCACTGCCGCACGCATCCTGTATCGCACTATCGCCAGTTCTTCGACGTCACCGGTCTCCAACAAGGTGCGCAAGGAGGTGCGGATCGACAGGCCGCGCGACGTCCTCCATCTGGATCCTGTTGCGCTGGCCCCGCAGATCCTGGATGAAGATGAGCGCCCCGTAGAGGGCTCGACCGAGCCCCATGCCATCCCGTACAAACACCCGATGGTCAAGGTGGCCCCGCATACCAACCGCATTGCCCATCGCGAGCTGAAGATCCGTGTCTGGAGCGAGGGCCGCCCGGACAACCACCATCAGGGCAAGACAGTGACATGGTCCATGGCGCCGCTATTCGTGCCGCCGGGCGAGGAAGGTCAACCCGCCCTTGATCCGGTGTTCCGAGGGAGTTGGGCGCATGCCGTTGCCGAACAGCGTGACCGCTTTACTGCGCCGGATGAACTGAGCGCGGTGGGATTCACCCGGCTCAGTCAGGAATACGCCACGACTACGGTGGATGAGACCGGGCATACGGCAATCCGCATCAACCTGGCACCGGTCGCATTCAATGCCGCTCGCATCAGTGTGCAACTTGAAGGGTCGGCGGCTGCGGTGGATGTGATTGATCTGGAAGTTCCGGGGATTATTGTGATTGACCCGGGGCATGGGGGTACACAGAACAAACCTGGCTCTTCGGCCAACAACGCAACATCGCATACCAGCGGTGTCCTTGAGAAGCAGCTGACCCTGGATTTTGGACTACGCACAAAGAGCGCACTGCGTGCGCTACGTACTAATGAAAACCGGAATGTTCGAATTCATTTAACGAGGTCTGACGACGAAAGCAAAGCCGGGATAGCCCGCGCCAATGTAGGCCGAGAAACCGGCGCCGACATACTACTCAGCATCCACTTCAACGGAGCAAATGGGATCGCAAGAGGGACAGAAACGCTGATCCGCCCCCGGAACGACAACGTCAATTTTGCCGAAGACACCGCACTAGCCGAAAGAATCAACGATGCGACCTACGGAGCCATCCTCACCCATGACGCGGGTGCAAGAAATCGCGGAGTAAAGTCAGAGAGGCAGCTTGCGGTTCTGAGTGACCCTGAGCTTGGAAACACCGTTACTTATCATCCGCTTCGCGCTGTACTGCTGGAAGTAGAGTTCATCGACCACCAAGCCGTAGATGAACTCCTTAGCATCAACAGTGGCTACGAGCAGGTCCGGCAAGACATATGCGACGCCATCGCAGTTGCACTACTTGAAGATCTGAGGTGTAACCAATGAAAGTGCCGTCCCCACCCAGTCACGCACTGCGGTGCCTCAGCCTGATCCCTGCAGTTCTTATAGCCTGCACCCTGCAGTCGTTTGCCGTAGCAGCAACTGTAGAAAGGTCGATCGACATGGCACCGCCTTCCGAAGCGCGCTCGAAGCAGCTTGCTGTCCCCTACACACTGCAGCCTGAGAAGCTCCGTGAGACCTCGCGGCCCGTCCAGAAGTCGAAACTATTCAGACTCCTCGCGACCGGATCTGCACAAGCACGAATCGTCAACGTAGATGGTGAGGTAGTCAGGTCATCCGCGCCAAGAGCAAGCATCCAGAGCTTGCAGATCAGCCCTGACGAAGGCTGGTTCCTTGTGGGGGTGGGCAACTCTGGATACTCGGTTGTGTCTGCAGGGTCGCTGGTTGATATGGCTAGGCCGCCAACGCATCCGGAGGCCCCCGAAGACGCCACAGACTTCGAGTGGAAGATTCTAGACAACAACCACCTCATCGGGCAGGCCGACCTCCCTTCGCTGGACACCGAAGGCCTGACGGCAGCCGAGGTGGAGTCGCTTCCTCCCCGGGACACACTGATTTACCTGTACACCATCTCCACCAACACCATGACCCCCATCCAGGTCGACGACACACTCTCTCGTCCATTCCATATCACAGGCGTCACCGACGGCCAGGTCGAGCTGCTGCACTACGTCACTTCGGAGATATTTGGCGCGCGGATTGTCCCGGTTCCCGCCCAGTGACCTTCGCAGCCGCGGGTCACTGGGCGTTGCAGCCCGTCCGCAAACCCGTCAATCGTCGCCCTGGTCCTTGCGCTCCGGGCGCCGGGTTTCCGCGTCATGGATGGCCTGGTCGGTCTGGCCCGGGCGCTGTTTGGCCACTTCGTCCTGCTTGCGGTCCTGCTGGGCTTCCTTGGTGCCTTCCTGCTGGCCCTGCTGCTTGTCGTTGCTGGTCATGCTGGGTACTCGCTGTGGCCGTGTCACGGGGATAGCTGCCAGGCTAGCCAGCGCGGGGTGATGCGCCGGTCACGGACCCGTGTGGGCCATGGCAACGCCGCTGCGCTCGAACGCACCTGCCCCCACACCGCACCGCTCAGTCCAGCTTGACCACCAGCTTGCCGAAGTTGCGCCCCTTGAGCAGGCCGAAGAATGCCTCCGGTGCCTGCGCCAGACCCTCGACGATGTCTTCGCGGTACTGCACCTTGCCCTCCTGCAGCCACCGCGCCATGTCCGCCAGGAACGCCGGGAACAGCGCGTTGAAATCGGACTGGATGAAGCCGCGCACGGTGAGCCGCTGGCGCAGCACCTGGCTCATGAAGCCCGGCAGCCGGTCCGGCCCGGGCAGCACCGCGCCGCGTGCGTTGTAGGTGGCAATGGTGCCGCACACCGGAATGCGCGCGAAGTCGTTGAGCAGCGGCACCACGGCCTCGAAGACGTGGCCGCCGACATTCTCGAAGTACACGTCGATGCCGTTGGGAACCGCTGCTTGCAGGCGGGCAGCAAAGTCGTCGGCACGATGGTCCAGGGCCACGTCGAACCCCAGCGTTTCCAGATAGCGGCGCTTCTGCTCGCCACCGGCAATGCCCACCGTGCGCGCGCCCTGCAGCTTGGCGATCTGCCCCACCGTGGCGCCGACCGGGCCGCTGGCGGCGGCCACCACCAGCGTCTCGCCGGGCTGCAGCCTGCCGATCTCCTGCAGGCCGGCATACGCGGTAAAGCCGGGCATGCCATACACACCCAGTGCGGTACTGACCGGCAAGCCGGTGTCGCCCAGTGTGCGGGTGATGCTGTCACCGTCCACCACCGCGTGGGTCTGCCAGTTGCCCGTGGCCACGACCCGCTCGCCGACGGCAATGCCGGGATGGTTGGAGGCAATCACCTCGGACACCGTGCGCCCCTCCATCACCGCATCTACAGCCACCGGCGCGGCATACGAGGGGCCCTCTTCCATGCGACCGCGCATGTACGGATCCAGCGACAGCCAGCGGTTGCGCAGCAGCACCTGGCCCGGACCCGGCGTCGGCACGGCGACCTGCTCCAGGCGGAAGTTGGCGGCAACCGGTTCGCCCTGCGGCCGCGAGGCCAGGACCACGCGGGTGTTGGTAAGGTCGTTCATCGATGGGCAACTCCATGACAGTGTGTGCTCACGGTAGTCGCTGGCGAGGTGCCTGGGGTGGGGGTAAAACAGCGTTCCATCCGTGCGCTGGCCGCGCGGCACCGCCAGCCCCTGCCCCACCTGCATCGGCAGTACCGATGCGACAACAGCATTCCACTGGCCGCCCCGTGCCAGCCTGCCGTGGCCACCGGGACGCCGCGTGGCGCATCATGGCGCGATGATCGCCCTCGCCCACCACGTTCGCGCCAACGCCGCGCGCTATCTGCTGCTGTTGATGTCGGCCACCACCGCGCTTGGTCTGGGGCTGTGGGTGGTGCTGGCCACCGAGCCGGGCTGCCTGGCCGCGCAGGGCCATTGGTCGGGCAGTGGCCTGTGCCATACGCGGCTGTGCCTGCTGCAGGGTGACTGCGGGGAGATGGCCACGCCGGTGATCGGTTGCGCACACGTCCGGCCCGGCGACTCCCGCGGCAAGGTGTACTTCCACCTGGGCAACCCGCTGCCCGGCGCACCGGCACTGGCGCACTGGCAGGCGTTCAAGGAAGGCGACGGCATCATCGAAGCGCGCTTCGAGGGTGATCGGCTGGTCAGCCTGGCCTGCCCGCTGGCGAAGTAGCCGACGCGCGTGCCCGAAACCGGGCTCAGCCGTTCAACCCTACCGCCTCACGCAGCTCGAACGGTGCCTCGCATTGTGTACAGCGTGAGCTGCCGAACAGCAACCGTAGCGTGTCGACGAATCCGTCGCGGTGCGCGCGTGCCATCTCCAGCAGCCAGCGCTCCGACTCGGCGGCCGGATCACCGGCCCCCGCTTCGATCACCGCCGTGCGCACCGCCCCGCCCCCGATCCACTCCTCGTGCGTGACGAAGGCCTGCGGCGGGTCGATGACGATGTACAGATCGGCCTGGCAGGCCGGGCACACGCCCGACAGTTCGCCTTCCAGCACGCCGGCCAACGCGCGCGACCAGACCCGTTCCCCACCGAACGCCAGGTGGGCCTGCAGCAGGTGCAGGAACGACGCGTCGGGCAGGTCGTCCTGGGCAACCTCGCGCAGGGTCTGCGCGGTGCAGTCCTGCAGCAGCGGCAGTAGCTGCGGATGGCCCGGCACCTGCACCGGCGCGCTGTCGGCATGGCTGACGATGGCGCCCGCCAGCACCAACGGCTCGATCCGCTGCGCCGGCACCGCGTTCAGCGCGGCACGCAGCAGATACGGAAGCGCCTGCAGGCTGGCCGAGTACACCGTGGACTGGTGGCACAGGTGTGACCACAGCACATCCCAGTCCACCTCGCCCGTGCCCGCATCCAGGTCCTCCAGCATCGCGCCCACGGTGTCGGCGCTGCCGTAGGCATCGTCCAGTGCGTTCCAATCGGGCATTGCCGTGCTCCAGCGTGTGCAGGGGTAGCCCGACAGTGTGCGACGGTCAGCGTGTTCGCCGCCACTGCAACGGGCTGATCCCCATTTCCACCCGGAACATGTAGTTGAACGCGGACGCCGATGCATAGCCCAGCTCGTGCGCGATCACGGTGGGTGAACGCCCCTGCGCCAGCCATTCGATCGCACGCAGCAGGCGCAGCCGCGTACGCCACGCGCGCAGGGTCATGCCGGTCTCACGCTCGAAGTGCCGCGCCAGCGTGCGCGTCGATGCACCCAGCCGGTTGGCCCAGTACGCCATGTCGCGCTCGTCGCCGGGGTGGTCGTGCAGGGACTGGCACCAGCGCTGCAGGCGCGCATCCTGCGGCCACGGCAGGTGCAGCGTGTGGCGCGGCTGGCGGCGCAGCTGGGTGGAGATCAGGCGGCACAGCGTGAGGTAGTAGTCAGGATCGTGGTCGGCGGTGGTGCGGTCCAGTTCCACGATCAGTTCGCGCAGCAATGCCGACACCTCCAGCACCACGCAATGGTCGGGCATGCCCAGCGCCGCGTCGTCGGCCACATAGAGGTTGCGGAAGGCCGCCGCGCCCAGGGCGCCGGTGTGGTGCAGCATGCCGGTGGGCACCCACAGCGCCTGCTGCGGGGTGATCACATGGCGCGCGTGCGCGGCACTAACCTGCAGCACACCGTCGGTGGCGAACACCAGCTGGTTCCAGGGATGCGCGTGTGGTGGAAAACGCTCGCCGGCGGCCAGCTGCTGGCTGCGCGCCACCACCGGCCACGGCAGCTGCCGCAGCGCCGGTACCGGGACTTCGCGCCAGGGCGGCACCTGCGTGGACGGCCGGGATTGTCGCTTGGTCGACATGATGGGTCATTCTATCGAAAGACAGTCAGGCCCCGTGCGCTGAGGATGGGCCAACCCCCTGCTGCCTGCCGCCATGCCCGTCCTCCCCTCTGCTGCGCCCGCACGCCGCCCCTGGCAGGTCATCGGCGCCGGCATCTGCGCGCTGGTGCTTACCGTAGGTCTGGCCCGCTTCGCCTACACCCCGTTGCTGCCGCTGATGCGGGTGGACGCCGGGCTCAGCGCTGCCCAAGGCGGCTGGCTGGCCACCTTCAACTACCTGGGCTACCTGCTGGGCACGCTGCTGGTGGCGCGGGTGGGCGACATGCGGCAGAAGTTCCACTTCTACCGGGTGGGCCTGGTGCTGGCCGTGCTGGCCACCGGGCTGATGGGGCTCACCACTACGCCCTGGCTATGGAGCCTGCTGCGCTTCGTGGCGGGCCTGTCCAGCACGGCCGGGCTGCTGCTGGCCTCGGGACTGGTGCTGAACTGGCTGCTGGCACAGGGCCTGCGCCCGCGGTTGGGCCTGCATTTTGCCGGGCTGGGGCTGGGCATCGCGGTGTCCGGTATGGCCACCGCTGCGCTGGCCGGGCATGCCAGCTCCAGCGGCCAATGGATCTGGCTGGCCGCCCTGGGGGTGCTGTTCCTGGTGCCGGCCTGGGCGTGGATGCCTGCGCCGGCGGCGGCATCTGCCCAGGCCACGGGCACCGCGCCCACCCCGCCCGGCCGGCGCTGGCGCTACCTGCTGGTCGCCGCCTACTTCTGCGCCGGCTTCGGCTTCGTGGTCAGCGCCACCTTCATCGTGGCCATCCTGGAACAGACCGCCGTGTTTGACGGCCATGGCAGCGCGGTTTGGGTGCTGGTCGGGCTGGCCGCCGTGCCCTCCACCTTCGGCTGGGACCGGCTGGCGGCGCGGCTGGGCCTGATCCGTGCGCTGATGCTGGCTTTCGCGCTGCAGGCGGTCTCCTTCGTGTTGCCGCTGCTGGATGACGGGCTGCTGGCCGGGCTGGGCAGCGCCGTGCTGTTCGGCCTCACCTTCGCCGGCATCGTCAGCCTCACCCTCACCGTGGTCGGCCGCCATTACCCACGCAACCCCGCCAAGGCGATGGCCAACCTGACGTTGAGTTACGGCGTGGCGCAGATCCTGGCCCCGGCACTGGCCGGCACCCTCGCCCGCGACAGTGGCTCCTACCAGGCATCGTTGCTGCTGGCCGCGGTGATCATGGCCATCGGCATCGTGCTGCTGTGGTGCATGCCCGACGACACGCACTGAGCGCAGCGCGCGAGGTGCGGACTGAACCGATGTTCATGCGCACGGCACCGCGCACGGGCACGCCGGATCAAGCACTTGCAGGCCTTCGCGCGAGGCCTGGCAACAAATGTGAAATTTTTTTCGCGAAACGCTTGCCGAACCCTGCATACCTCCGTATTATTCGCGTCCTCGCCAGCGGCAACGCAGCGATGAAGTGGCCGAGTAGCTCAGTTGGTAGAGCAGGGGATTGAAAATCCCCGTGTCGGCGGTTCGATTCCGTCCTCGGCCACCATGATTTAAGGGTTCTCAGCAATGAGAGCCCTTTTTTCTTTTTGAGTTGCACGGAATTTGCACGGATTGCGCGGCGCACTGCGGCGACACCGCTGTCTATACTCAGGGCCGCCCATAACGTCAGGAAGACTGCCATGTCTGGAACAGCTTTGGCTGCGATTGGAGAGGCCTTCGCCGTGGTCACCCGCCTGCGCGAAATCAACAAGAAGATCGGTGACTCGGAATTCAGCGCCCTCCTAGCTGATCTGCAACTTGAGCTATCCGAGGCGAAGGCACGTATTGCCGATCTGCTGATCGAAAATTCAGAACTCCGCACCAAGCTCTCTGGCCTTGAGAAGGCTGCAGCAGTTGTAGATGAGATGACCTTCGATGGTCAGGTCTACCGCAAAGAAAACGATGCGAGCGCCTATTGCCCCACCTGTTTCGATTCGGATGGAAAGGCAATCCGCCTAAACGCCTTGGCGGCACCGCTGAATCGGATTGCGCAGTACAGCTGCGGCAAATGCAGTTCGAGTGTTTCTTGGCCTGCGCGAGGCTGGCGTTGACCCCTACCATGTCAAGGTCGGGGAAGATCAACAAAAACAACGACTAAGCTGATCACCCGCGATCACTTGCGCTCTATGGGAATCAATGACTTACCTAGGGGCTGGGGTCAGTTCGGGGTCAGCCGGGGTCAGTTCAATCACGCCATCTGTTAGTAATTGTACTAATCCGGCCTAATCACGGCGAAAGATCCGCCATGCCTCGAGCGCCCACTATGCAGCCCCTCGCCCCCCCCGCACGCACGCACGTTAGCCATGCTCGACGGCGAAGGCCCGCGTAAGGCGACGCCGGTCTACTATCAACTCGACCATCTGGGCACACCGCAGGAATTCATCTACGGTGGCGAGATCATGTGGTCCGCGAAATATCGCGCCTACGGCAACCTTGCCGCGTTGGACGTCAGCGAAATCGACAACCCGCTGCGGTTTCAGGGTCAGTATTTTTATGCCGAGACATAGCCCACACCCAGAGCAACCTATAGACCGGGAACTTTTCAAGAAAGAAGTTCCACAATACTTGGAAGACCGAGCGGCCGAGGCTTCGAAATGATCCCTAGTGAATTAGTAAAACTCATTGAGAAACAACCTGGGGACATTCATCGGATAGATAAAAATTCCGTCTTGAAAGAACTGGCAGTGCTAGGAATCGAGCCCAGCAGTGAACTGGCCGAGTTTTTTTTAAACTACACCATAACCTTTTTCAAAAGCAGCTCTTCAGATGAGGAACTATGTGACATCGCCGACCCAAGTAATGAAATAGAGGTCGGCACAGATTTCATTCAGGAGGTGTGGGAGCTTCCAGAAAATTTCATTTGCCTTACTAATGTTCAGGGCGAAGGATGCTACCTGTACGACAAAAACAGCGGCGAGGTTTTAGATTTTAGCCTGGCTAAGCGAGACGAGTTCTTGGCTGGCACAGTGCAAATAAAATGGAGTAGTTTTTTCGAGTTCCTGACTTGGTATCTCGTTCGGGGTAACGCTGGCGCGGACCCAGCGCGAGCTGCAGGGTCATCCTTGCATGGAGCTGGAAGAAGTGGAGCCGAATCGGCAGCAGATCATGGTCAGCCGGTCATTCACAGACCGGGTGGATGACCATGAAGCCGTGGCCCAGGCGCTGGCCACCTTCGCGGTGCGGGCTTGCGAGAAACTGCGCGCCCGTGGCCTGGTCACCGCCGGCGGCTTGCGCGGCTCGAGCGCTTCCTTGACCCGCTCCAGTTCCCTCGTCCCCGCCTCGGCCAAGCGGCGGGCCTGTTGCTGCTGCTCGCGGGTTGGCGGCAGCCCAGGCATCGGTGGCGGCGGCTGAATCGGGGTATTGTCCGTCAGCCAGGCGACGGCCTCACGCAGAGGCAGGTCGGGTTAGAGCCTAGCGGCGCACCAGCGTTCGGCGTAGCGCTTTGCCTGCCGGACGTTGGTCGCGCGTACTTCCTTCACGTGCCACATCTTCTGGCCTTCCATCCACAAGCGCACCCCGGGGCCGCCATCGGGCGTGACGCTGGCCGTCTCCCGGCCGTTGTACCAAAGCACCCAGCCCTCCCCATCTGGACCCAGCCAGAGGGGATCGGGGTGGTGCGGAAGCCTTGGTAGCCGTGCGAAGGAGGCATGGCCGGAAGGATACGGTGAGCGTCGCAAAGGCTGCGACAAGCGCCGGCCTACAACCTGAAGCTTTCGAATTTCGCTACACCCAAGCAGGCTCGGCGACAGGCTGAACCATCGAGCCAAACAGCTCATACAGCGACCGGCGGTACGGCGCTGTCCACCTGTTGCCCGAAGCATGCCCCGGGCCTTCACGGAGAACTCACGCCTCCCATAGCCTACTCCCGCGTGACTTGCAACCCTGACATTCCGTCACCGCGCTTCACACTTTTACAACTTCTTGTATAGCTTCGCAGGAGCTTATGGAAGACCATCAGCTCCAGTTTTTAACAACATCTGGAGCTGAATTTTGCGAACCCATCTTCTGAACGCAAAGCGGACCGCGTTGGTTACCGCTATTGTTTCCTGCCTGCTGGCTGCCGCGCCGGCGGTCTCCGCCCGTAACCTGAACGGTGGCTCTGCGACGGTTGGAGCCGGCGATCCGAAGGAGACCTGGACCCTCACCAACAATGCAACGTTGAATGTTGTAGCTGGCGGGATCACGGGCAACGTTGTAGCAACTGGGTCTAGAGTATTCATCACCGATGGCGTGGTCGACACTGCCTCTGAAGGCATAGGATTGCGAGCCGGTAGCACCGGCACGTTTACACGCGCCACAATCAATTCTGGCTCACGCGCATTGCAATTGGAGGGCGGTGCGGTCGGAGCCACGGCAACGCTCACCGCCAGCAATGTTACGGGTAATAGTGACGTTGGCTTCGGCGCGGTGGTTGCGACAACCAATATTTCTTCGCTGATTATCGAGAACACCAGCATCACCGACTCGGCTACCAGTGGCGCCTGGTCGAATGCAGCTTTGGGTGTCTTTGGGGGATCGATCGCATTGACGGCCGGTAGCAATGCCACCGGCGACGCGACGGGCGCATGGATCTACAATGATAGTCCGTCGGCCCCGACAGATCGCCTCTCATTGACCGTGAGTGATTCGACGCTCACGGGGACTAAGGGGGCCGCAATTCTGGTCGGCGGCCTTGCAGAGCGCTATACGACTGCCGCGGATATCCTGATCGAGAAGAACGCCAACCTCATCTCCGGCAATGGCCGGTTGCTCGAGGTGAGCAAGAATTCGAGCGCTGTGCTTACGATCGATGACAGCCGATTGAGCGGGGGGTTGGTCGTTCTGGATACCAGCCGCGCCGACGTCGTGCTGCAGAATAATGCAGCGCTGACTGGCTACACGACCAATGTAGCCTCGATGTCCTTGTCAAATGCTAGTTGGCAGCTCACCGAAGATTCCGATGTGGGACAGTTAGCCGTGGGCAGTGGTGCCACCGTCGCGCTGGGTGACGGCAGCGCGTTCAATACCCTGACGGTGCAAGGGAACTACACCTCGAACAACGGCAATTTGGTCATCCATTCGGTGCTTGGCGGCGACGCTTCTCCTGGGGATCGTCTGGTGGTACAGGGTGACACTTCGGGTAACACGAATGTCCGGGTAATCAATGTCGGAGGCGCTGGCGCGCAGACGGCCAACGGCATTCAAGTGGTCCAGGTGGACGGAGCCTCCAATGGCACATTTGCGCTGTCAGGGCGTGCCGTGGGCGGGCTATACGATTACTTCCTATTCAAGGGTGGCAAAACCGATCCCAACGATGGTGACTGGTATCTCCGGTCACAACTGCAGACGCCGCCGGATCCCTGCCTTGCTGACCCCTCTCTGCCTGGCTGCCAGATCGTGATTCCCGATCCCTGTGAGATCGACCCATCGCTGCCGCAGTGCGGACCTGTAGTTCCTGTGCTGCGTCCCGAGCCGGGCGCCTACCTCGCCAACCTCCGTTCGGCGGAAATGATGTTCAGGACGGACTACCACAGCCGACACGCCGGTCAGAACCATGGGCGCGGCTGGGCGCGGGTCGACGGAAACCGCAACTCCTACGACGCGCTGAACCGGCAATTGGATATCACTGGGAACAGCCAGGCCTTGCACGTCGGCATGGACATCATGAGCAATGAGGCCGGTAGCGGCTTCGGCTTGATGCTGGCATCGGGCAATGCCACCAGCACCACCAAGTCTAACCTGACCGCTTACAGCGCCCGTGGCAAAGTCCGCGGTGAGGCCTTGGGCGTCTATGGCACGATTCGCGCCCTCGGGACCGACGATCCGTACGCAGGCTTGTATGTCGATGGCTGGGTCCAACGCCAGCAGTTCCGAAACAAGGTCGAAGGTGACGGCCTTACCACGGAGCGCTACGACAGCAAGGCTTGGCAAGGGTCTGTCGAAGCCGGTTATGCGTTCCGCGTAACGGGTGACGCTGCACGGGGAGGAATCTATCTCGAGCCGCAGCTGCAGGTGGGGTACACCGATATGAACAGCGATACTCATATTGAGGAAAATGGAACCATCGTCGAGGCTCAGAAGGCCGGCGGGATGTTCGCTCGCGCCGGGCTGCGGCTGTCGGGTGTCTCCCGCTGGTCGGGCACGGCCGCACAGGTTCAGCCTTACCTTAAGGCTGACTGGCTTTACAACAAGCGGGATGAGGCGTTGCTGTTCGACAACGAGCTTGTCGACAATCGAATTCCCGCTTCCCGACTGGAAGTTGGTGCCGGCGCCAGTATCAAATTTTCCACTGGTTTTGGTGCGTGGGCCGGCCTGGCCATCCAGCACGCTTCCGAGTACCGCTCCACAAGCGCTCAGCTCGGCATGAGCTACAGCTGGTAAGACTGCGGAGGGCGGGAGCGATTTGCTCCCGCCCTCGCTATCCAACCAAAGAACAAGGCTGGCGAAATGCAAAAAGACTTCGGTGTTGAAGAAACAGCCGAGCGACTGAACTCACAAGAACTCATGATCCAGGGCCTCCGCGGGCATGTAATGGCGATGGACCACGCAGTGCGCCTGTTGATTGCAGGATGCCCCGATATCGAGATCATCCGCTCTGCTTGGGCCGGCATTAGCGCGGACCTTGCGGCTTCGAGGGAGCACTCCGCCTCGGCCGAAGGCGTCATCTACAACCAAGCGCTGTTACAGTGCACGGACCGAATAGCCAAACAGCTTAACGTTTCGATTGATATCCGCGCCGTGACTGGTGATGGAATGTGCTAACTGACGGATTCCTCAACGTTTCAATGTCCGCCCCTGAGGTGACCCGCAGGTGCTGTCCGTTGAGCGAAAGCAAATTTACCGCACCCGATTGCCCAACCCTGCAAACGGCCGTCGAATTCACCAAATCTCCATACTGATCGACCGTTTGCAGGCCTTGCCCGAACCCCCAAGAAACGCAGCGAAACTCGATATCACATGAATGAGATTGAGCTACAGGGATGACAGCAAGCATGGGCTCGCGCGACGACAATCGCAGAGCACCACTACACGCCTCAAAAACGGCATCATCCGTGGGCCAGTCGGAGTCACCTGAAACTGGAACCATCACCGCGATGAGTGCGGCACACGATGCCGCAACCTTTAACGCCGTTGCCCGGTCTCGACGGCGTACCGACCGCTGCTGAATGTCTGCCTGCATTGGGATACCGAGTAGGTCGTTGGTAAAAAGTGCGGAATTATCCCTTAGCGCTCTCTCGGCCGCTATGCAACTTGTTGTACTCGTTAGGACACGGGCTACTTTTAAGCCCAAGGTCGCCTCGTGTC
Organism: Stenotrophomonas sp. GQ19; assembly: GCF_059758695.1. Taxonomy (NCBI): domain Bacteria; kingdom Pseudomonadati; phylum Pseudomonadota; class Gammaproteobacteria; order Lysobacterales; family Lysobacteraceae; genus Stenotrophomonas; species Stenotrophomonas sp. GQ19. The sequence goes on from NZ_JCAXES010000003.1 coordinate 231,242, forward strand.
TAGACGGCGTTCACAAAAATGGGCGCCGAAGTAACGATCACGCGCCTACCTTGGTATTTCAGATCAACCGAGGAAGACCCGATATGACGATCAAGACCGCAGAAGACCTGTTCATCCACGAACTCTCTGATCTCTACAGCGCTGAAAAGCAGATGGCCAAGGCGCTGCCCCGCCTCGCACGCGCGGCGACGAACCCCAAGCTGTCTGCTGCATTCGAGCTGCACCTTGAAGAAACTCAAGGGCAGATCGAGCGTATCGACCAGGTGGTCGAGCTGCTCGGCATCCGCCTCAAGCGCATCAAGTGCGCTGCGATGGAAGGCCTGGTGGAAGAGAGCAAAGAAGCCATCGACAGCATCGAAAAAGGCCCTGTGCTTGATGCTGCGCTGATCGGCGGCGCACAGAAGGTGGAGCATTACGAGATCGCGTCCTACGGCACTGTTGCTGCCATGGCAAAGCAGTTGGGCTACAAGGCTGCGCTGCCGTTGCTGCTGGAGACGCTGGCCGAGGAAAAGGCCACTGACGATAAGCTGACCTTGATCGCAGAGGGCGGCGGCAACGAAAAGGCCTCGAAGGCGGCGTAGGGCTTCAAACGGGGGGCTGCGGCTACGCAGCTCCCTCGTCGTGAGCTACTTACTGGGGCTGCTCAGCATCTTCCACCGCAGTGAACTTGTAGACCTTGCCCACCACTAGGCCAGCGGCATCGGCCGGCGGCACCGTCATGCTGATTTGCGGCACACCGGTGGTGACCGGCACAAAGCTAAGCGTAACCACGCCGGGCTGGTCGGCGGTCTTCATTTCCATGTTGAGTTTGGCGCGAAATTCCATGTGGTATCTCCTGGTATGCGGCGGCAAGATCGCTGGCCGCCGCGTCAGCGGTTACTGCTCGATCGACACAAGCGAAAGGCTCTGTGTGATCGTCTGCTGGTCGAACGAACCAGACTGATGGGTGACGGTCTGCTCGGTGAAGCCCATCACCTCGGCGCGATACGACCGCTGGGTGGACCCATCGGCGGGGTCGTTGATGGAGATCGACCCGCCCCAGGTCGAGGTGGCCCGGTCGGGGCCGTCGAACTCGTTGAGAATTTCGACGCTGCCGCCCACCCCGAACTGCTGCCACAACACTTCCCCCTGACCGTTGAGGGTCCGGTAGACGTTGATGGTTGCCCCGTTGACGCCAGCACCCGCAACGAAGCCCTGCGAGCCCAAGGCCGTCTTGATCCGGCTGTGCCGGCGCGAGAAGCCGATCGTCACAGCCTTGTTCCGGCCGTTGGTACTGAAGAGCCCGGTGGTGACCGACGCACCCACCGTGATCGTGGTCGTTGTCTGCACCGCGTTGCGCAGCACGCCAGCGGCCAGTGACCCGCCCCAGTAGGCGTTGCCGCCGTCATCCATCCACATCGTGGCGTTGGCCTTGCTGGCCGCCGCCGCGCCTACATTGGGCCCGAAGTAGTCCACCAGGCCTTCGCCGGGCACGCCGAACCCGTTGCCGATGATCCGCTGCGAGTTGCCGCGGTAGACGCGGATGTAGCCGTTCTGCCACTCCATCCCATCGGCGCCACCCGGGGCCAGCACGCGCAGGACGTCGGCCCGGATCTTGAACTCGCTCTTGACACCGTTGTTGCGCACCTCCAACCCGGCGATGACGCCGTTCACGTCGGTATAGAGCGCAGCGCTCGCATAGCTCTCGTTCCCGCCAGCCGACCAGGGCGACGGCCCGGTCTTCTCGGGTGCCACCTGCTCCAACATCGGCCGCAGCCAACGTACAAACCGATCCTGTCCAGCGACGTGCTGGGTGGCGAGGTGAATTCGCATGGTCGCCGTGCCAGCAGGAGCATGGAACTTAGACCACAACCGCGTGTATGACTCGATGGTGCCCCCGCCACCCAGCAGGTTGGTCAGCGGGCAGGTTCCGCGGCCGATCTCGCTCCCAGCGCTATTGAGGCAGGCGACAACGAAGTAGCCGGCATAACCGGAGGCGTACACTGAGAAAACATAGGTTTTGTCACCTTCCACCGGTAGATCCACGCCCGGCCAGACATAGGAGATCCCGCTGCGATCGGCAAGGCCAGCCACGATCAGCGCGCGCATGCCAACCGGTATGCCCTGATCACTCGCACCACTGGCAAAGCCAGGCCCCTGCTGGGCGTACTTCCTCAACCCCTGCACGTCTTCAGGCGACCAGAAGCCTTCCCAGCCCGTAGTGGTGCCTACGCCTAGCGGGCCGTCGAACATCGAGTTGACGACCAGGTTTCCGCCAGCTGCCGCGTTTGCCGACACTTTGGCGTCCAACTGCAGCAGCGCCTGGGCGCTGGCCTTGCCGTCGACCTGCGCCTGCACGCTGTTGATCAGCGCTCCCTGCGCGGTGATCAGCCCACCCTGCTGGGTAACCGTCGCCGTCAACGACGACAGGCCGGCAACGTTCGCTTCACCGGTGACCTGGTCGGTCACGTCGTATAGCTCCACCCGATCGATGCGGATGGCCGCCACGTTGGGCCAGCAATATGCCGACAGCCTGACGGAGCCCACCGTGGTGTCGACCGCGTCGAAGTCCACCGTGTAGGTGGCGAAACTGGTCGTGAGGATAAGCGTCTTGTCGTTGTTGTTGGTGGCCCCCGTTTCGCGGTTCTTTCGCTCCAGCCGCATCATCAGGTTCATAGCGCCGGATACGCCGCGCGCGCGCACGACCGCCCGATAGCGCCGGATCCCGCGACTGGGGAACCACTGAGCGGTGTTCGCCGCCAGTGACGGGTTAGTAGCCGTGCTGGTCTTGTCGAGCAGGAACCCCGCCTTGCCATCACCGTTCGTCCCGCTCCACACCGGAAGCGGTGCCCCGCCTACCTGCCACCACACGGCACCGTCGGCAAAGTCGCTGTTGGGCAGCATGTTGTCGCCCACCGTGCGAAGCCCACTCAACGTGGCGCTTACGCTCGTCACCGACTGCCCCAGCGAGATCAGGGACCCTTCTGCCGCGGTTACCCGGCTGGTCAGCGCATTGGTCGCCGACGCATTCGCCGCGCCGGCAGCTGCCAGCTCGCTGCCACTCGGCATCCATGCCGTGGGCACCTCGCCTTCCTGGAACTGCAGGTTGTCGATCGTCAGATCGAGGTCACCCGGCGTCCCGGAATTGTGAGCCCGCCAGATGGCACGCGCCGCCACCGAACCGGCTGGCGCCGCGTAGGGGCTGACCAGCACGTAGCGCTGAAAGTCTGCGGTGACGGCAAACTGTACTTGGATCGTGCCGTTGCTCGCCCCGGTGGACGTAAGGAACTGGATGTACCCATCCATACGCTGGCCGGCGGTGCCGCGCGCGTACACCGTGCTGACGTACTTTTTCCCCGGGATCACCTTCGGCCGATCGGCCGCCTGCAGCTCGATCCCCAGGTAGGCACCACCATCGGCACCGGCGCGGAACATGCGCAGCGCCTTGGTCGAACCAGGCAACGGCGAATCCACGTAGCTGACGGTGAACGTTCCGCTGGAGCTGGTGACGTACCGCATGGGCACCGCCCCATCGGACGTTCGCTCTTCCAACGAGCTGTTCGGCAGCAGGTTGTCGCCGCCGATGTTCTGCAGCTGCGCGGTGATCGACGTGAGCGCCTGGCCTTGGGCGGTGACGGTTTCCCCCATGAGGGTCACCCGCCCGTCCAGCAAGCTCGTGGCTGCCGCGTTCGCGGCGACCGTGGCGGCCGTCTCGCTGATGCTGGGCATCCACTGCGTGGCAGCCTCGCCCTGCTGCAGCTGGGCGTTGTCTGCCTCCAGGGCATAGGCGCCGGCGGTGGACGTCTGTAGGCGCAGCTGGACACGCACCTCCGCTGCCCCTGCCGGGGCCACCACCGTCGGGGTGTAGGTGAAGCGGCGCCACTCGGTCGCGCTCAGGTTGAACGCCTGGCTGACGTTGGTGGACAGCGCGACACCGGCGCTGCTGTAGAACCACACGATCAGCAGTGCCGTGGCATTGGCCTCGGTGCCGCGCAGAAATGCGCTCAGGGTGTACTTCTGCCCGGGCACAGCCTTGGTTCCAACCCGAGGCGCCAAGCCGATGATCTGCACCGAGCCGCCGGCGGCGACGCCGGTTACCCGCCAGGCCTGGGCGGATCCAGGCAGCGGCGAGTCCACATAGCTGCTCACCAAGCCGGTGAGCGCCTGTGAAAACGCCGTAGTCCACCCGGTCGGGGCGGCCGTCTCGCTGGTGCGCTGCTCAAAACTACTGTTGTTGAGCAGGTTGTCACCACCGATGTTCTGCAGTGCAGCGGTCACGCTCGTGATCGCCGAACCTTGGCTGGACAAGGTATTGCCCTGCTGGGTGACCCGAGTGTCCAGCGCCGCCAGCGCTCCCGCGCTGGCTTTTCCGTCCAGCTGTGCCTTCACCGCCGTAATATCGCTGGCGTTGGCCTGGTCACCACTCACCCGCGCCTGGGCCTCGCTGGTGACACTGGCCTCGGTGGCCACCTTGCCGCTGCCGGCCGGCATGCGGGCTTCCATGGTGCTGATGCGTGCCACCTGGGCGCTGTCGGCCGCCACGCGGGCAGTGCGCTCGTCGGCGACGAAGCCCTGCGTTACCCGGGCCAGGTCGTTGCCCGTGTAGTTGCCGCGCATCTGCACGGCCAGGGTGTTGCGCTGGCTGGCCTCGGCCGCCAGTGCGGTGATCCGGGCCTGGGTTTCGTCCTGGACCAGCGCCACGCTGGCGCCAGGGGTCGGGCGGCCGATGGCCACCCAGTCGATCAGGTAGTAGCTGGACACGGTCTGCGCCGTACCCGGCTGCAACCGGATCGCGGACAAGGTGGCCGGCCACCACGTAACGTCGGCGGCATCCATGATCGCCACGCCGTCGCTGTCCCACGCCGGTTCGTCCATCACCAGACGCTTGGCGGTGTTCCATGCGCCGTCGGTGGTGGTGGTCCACTGCAGCACGCCGGCCCACGTCGGGGTGCCAACCTTGCGGATGCGCAGCTTCACGTAGCGGTACACCGCACCGTCGATTGCCAGCGCCGCCGGCGACTGCACGTAGGGATTGGCCGCGGCATTGGCCGGCCGCAGCCAGCCGTCCACCAGCGTGGGCACGCCGTTGCCGCTCCAGTCCTCCACGGTCTGGTCGAAGTACCAGATGCGCTTGCTGTCGAACTGGGTGCCGCTGCCGGCGGCCACCTCAGACAGCGCGCGCGACAACGACTCCACCTCGCTCTGGCGCGTCTGCTGCTCGGCGGTGATCGCCGCCTCGCGCGCCAGCTTCTCGTTCAACAGCCCGTCAACGCGGGCCGCAGACTCGGCGCTGATGGCGTCCATTGCCTGGCTGATGGCGGATGCGCGAGCCTGCGTCTCGGTCACCAGGTCGGCGGTGACCTTGGCGATGCCCTGGGCACGCGCGGCCGCCTCGTTGGCATCGGCCGCGATGCGGTCGGCGATCTCCTTTTCCAGCTTCAGCCGCTGCTCGACCAGCTGCTCGGTGGTGGGCACCGGCGTGGCTTCCACCACCGCGCCCTGCCCCGGCTTGCCGCGCACCGAGGCGGTGATCCGGAAGAACCACGTCTGCCCACTGCCATCGCTGTAGAGGTAGCGGGTTTCGGTGGTGCGGTAGATCTCCGTCCACGGGCCCTGCTGGGTCGGCCCACGCTCGATGATGTAGACCACCCCGGCTTGGTCGACGGCGGCCCATTCGATCAGGACGCCATCTGCCACCGGCTCCGGCGTCACGCCCTCGACAGGCGGCGTGTCCGGGGAGACGTAGATCGTCGGGAACCAGGATGCGCGCCGCGGCGCCGGCGGCGTCACCGACGGAAGCGCGCCCGCCCCGATATCGATCAGGGTGTTTTTCCTTGCCTGCATGTGAATTACCTTGCGTTGAGCGCTGTGCGCATTGCCGAACTGCTGCTGGTGCGTACGCCTGTGGTGGTGACCGACAGCAGGTCCCGGATCAGCTGGTTCTGCTCTGCCAGCAGGGCGTTGCTCTGCTGCAGCGCCGCGTTGGTTTCGGCCTGGCCCTTCCCCTCGACCACCAGGTCGAACACCGCCCGGCTGAAGTTGTCCGGCAGCGCCTCGATGGCGTCTGCCAGCTGACCCATGCTGGTGCCGTCCTCGGTGTCGAGGTTGCCCACCTTCATGCTGTCGATCAGGCCGGTCACCTGGCCATACAGGCCGTTGTAGTCCTGCCCGCTGGCGTAGAGGTTTCGACCAAAGCCCAGGGCCGCCTGTGCGGCCGCCTGCGCGGCGCTGGTGTCGCCACCGGCCACCGCATGCTCCAGCTCCTGCATCGTCTTCTGCAGCTTCTCCTGGTCGGTCAGCGCCGACAGGTCGCTGGTGTCCAACCCGTACCGCATCGCCTTCTTGTCAGCGTCGATCTGGGCCTGGAGCTTGCCCATGTTCGTCGCGCGCAACGCCTCGATCTTGGCCAGGTCCTCGGCGCGGGCACCGGACAGACCCAGCGCCTTGGCGTAATCGTTGGCCGCCTTCACCTGCTGGCGGTACGTGCGTTCAATCGTGAGCGCCTGCGACTGGTACTGGGTCAGGTCGCCGGTGAGCAGCTGGGTGCTTATGTCAGCCATCAGGCTGGCGTAGTTGCCCAGCAGGCCGCTCACCTTCTCGATCTGGGTGGCCAGGTCCGTGCCGGCCACGCTGGCCAGGTCCTGGAAGTAGTCCACCGCCTTGTTGACCTTCTCGATCTCCATCGAATTCAGCGCGCGGCCGAGCTGGTCGGCGTTGCCCACCGCCAGCGCGATGGACGCACTGAGCGCGGAGAAGACGTCGGACGCCTCGAAGTACCCATCCAACTGGCCACCAAACCCGGCCGCCTTCACCGCCTCGGTGAACAGCCTGTCGGTCATGTCGCCCAGATAGGCCTCCAGCTGCGACTTCGCCTCGGCCGAATCGGCCGACAGCTGCAGCTTGCCCAGCGATACCTTCACCCCGGCCAGCTGCCCCGACAGGTCGACGCCCAGCTGTTTGGCCAAGTCCGTCGTGGCGCCGCGCACCTGGCGCGCGACCATGTCGAAGGTGCGGTCGATGCCCGGGTCAAGTGAACCGTACTGCGTCCACTTCTTGTCGCTGCGGAACATGCCTCCCTTGGCCTTGATATCCGCGTAGGACTGGCCGTCGAACCCACCGAAGCCGTAGCTGCCGGTGAGGCCTTGCCCCGTGATCTTCGGCGCACTGCGGCCGAACAGCTTGGCGTGGATGCTGGACCCGGACAGGATCGAGGCCGTCTTGTCGCTGAGCCCCACTGCGCGGTGGGCCTTGTCGACCAAACCAACCGCACCAGCGGTGGCGATCTTGCCGGCCCAGCTCTCGCCGTTGGCAATATCCCAGCCTTGGTCGAACAGCTCGGCGTTCTTCATCATGCCGGCGACGATCCAGCCAATGATCGGCACAGCCGCCGCCGCGGTCGAACCGGCCGCTCCCGCGCCAGCTCCAGCACTGGCACCACCGCCTGCGAAGCCGGCCACATTGCTGCCGAATCCAGCCATCGAGCCGGCCGACGAGCCGACCCCAAAATATGCATTGGTGGCACCGGCGGCGGCCGTTCCCCCGCTGAACAACCCCTGCCCCTTGGACAGAATCCCGGCGAGATTGCCAACGTTCTGCCCACCACCGGCCGAGCCGTTCCCGCCGAACAGCCCCATCAGGCTATCCATGCTGAAGCCGCCGCCTTGGCTGCCCCAGTTGCTGATGCCGTCCATGATCTTGGTCTGGATCGGGATCACCAGTTTCTGCTGCAGCAGCTCCCGGGCAAGGTCGCGCAACCCCTGCTTTGCCGTGTCCTTCAGGTCATCCCACAGACCGTTGAAGTCACGCAAGCCACTGGCCGTGAAGTCGGCCATGGCGTCAGCTGCGCCATCCACGCCATGCAACACGACGTTCGCCCAGGCTTCGACGTTGGCGGCCCCTTCTTCCACCTGAAGAGACAGGGCCGCCGCCGCATCGGCGGCGTCCAGCATCGACCGTTCGTACTGCTCGTAGCTGCCCGCCCCCTTGGCCAGCGCCAGTGCTTCCTTGCTGCCGGCGGCCTCGACTGCCTTCTGCAGTTCCTGGCGCATGTCGCGCTCGTTCATCAGCTGCCGGCGGTACAGCTCGCGCGCGCGCCCGACCTTGCCGAGTATCGCCAGTTCGCCATCCAGGGTCGCCAATAGCTGCTCGGGCGAGGACAGCGCTTTCTCGACTTCTTCAGCAACTTTTGAGTACTGGAGGGCGCTCTCCGCCATCAGGACGTTGGCGTCAGCCTGGGCGATGTTGCCGCTAGCCAGCAGCCCGTTGTACTCGGCCATGCTGCCGAGGTGCTTTGCCATCGCTTCGGCCAACGGCCCATTCATGGCCCCGGCAGCTTCTTCAGCCTGGCGCCGGTATCGCGCCACTTCCTCGGCCTGACGTTTCGCATCGCCAGCCGCTTTTTCATTGGCGGCCCTGTTGATGTTGCCAGTGGGCTTGTACGCCACTTTGCCGGCCAGCTCATCCATCCACCATTGCGGGGCAGCATCCTGGATCGGACGATCCCCCTTGATTCGCGCGGTAATCTCGCGCTGCAAGGCGATCTGCTCTGCGCGCAGTCGTGCCAGCTCGCTAGCTTTCGTCTTCTTCTGGGAGTCTAGGAATGGCTCCCATTCCTCCATCATGCGCCGCCGCTGGGCGACGTGCCCGAGCTGTTCATTGAGCGCGTCATAACTGGCGTCGCTCGTGCTGCCCCCTTGGTTCAGGCTCCGAAGCTCGCGCACGCGGTTCACGTAATTGCCGAGTTGCGTCAGGCCGGTGATCAGCTCCGCAGTGAGGCCCGCCGCCCAGCCGGTGAAGGTCGCGAAGGAGGCACGGGTGTCATCGGACCCCAGCAGCTCCGTAAGCCCCGAAATCGCCGGCATAGCCTGCTCGGCCACGGTCACCTTAATGCCCTGCACTGCCAAGTCAGCCTGCACAGTCATTTCGCGCATCTTCTTGGCGGATTCCGTAAAGTCCTCGCCCATTACGGCACCGGCGGCCTCGGCCGCCGCACCCCACTGTTTGAATCCGGCGCTGTTGTTGCGCAGCAAGGGCATCAGCAATGCTGAGTCGCTGGCGATTGCCTCCATGTAGAACGTCATTTCTGACTGGGAGAGGTTGGCTCTCTCCAGGCTGTCGAAGTACAGACCCAGTGCATCCGGGCCAGACAGCTTTCGGAACTGCTCGACAGACACGCCCGCCCGCTTGGCAATGTTCTCAAAGAAGTCCGCCAGCGCGCCACCGCCCGTTTGAACGTAATCGCCGATCTTGTCTTGCGTATCTTTCAGGATATCCGCGAGCTTTTCGTGTGACACCCCGACGGTGTTGGCGCCGGCGGCCATGCGCTGAAACGTCGAAGTGGAAGTGCCCGACAACGTCGCAAGGCGATCATATTCGACGCTAAGCCGCGTCACGTCGCGCGTCCAGGCCACCATCGCAACTGACCCGGTGGTGATGCCTGCGGTGATCGCCAGGCCAATGGTAGTGCCTGCGCGCTTGGCCGACGCCTGTAGTGTGCCCATGTGCTTTTCGAAGCTTCGCGCACTCTTGCCGGCGTCTCTCTCAAAGGAGCCCGTCTTCAGCAGCAGATCGACGGTGAGGGTATACAGACTCATCAGGCGCTCCAATGAAAAAGGCCCGCCAGATGGCGGGCCTTGTGGGCATATGCGGGGTTGCTTTGATACGGATCTATTTGGCTTGGCGCTCTCGATGGTGCCTGTCAGCCTGAATCAGGCGCGCAACGACCAAGAGCAACACAGCCAGGCCAATCAGGCCGAGACCCAACGTACCCGGGGAAAGAGAGAGGTAGCCGACGACAGCCAGCGCCAGCGCGATTACCGCCAGTATGACCGCCACAGCCGGCGTTCCAGTTGCAGCAGAGCGGCCGACACCCGGCCCTTCCTGTGGATCCTTCAGCAGTTTCACCATCTGTGCGTTCCGTTGTCCGAGGTAGACGGATTGTGTCACGCACCCCTTGGCTGGTCAGCCAGGGATCTCTTCAAACTCCAGGTAGCCATTGAAGTACTGCCTGCTGATGTTCTCAACCGTCGGCAACTGGGTCGCATAGCCATACAGTGCTGTGCGCGCGGCCAGCAGCGGGTCAAACGCCTTGGTCAGCATGTCCCGATGCTGCGGCACCACACAGCCCCGCCGGCGGCCTGCCAGCGCCGTTCCCAGCGTCTCCCAATCCGTCCCGGCCAAGCCGCCTTTGCGAGCCACCTCTGTCGGTCGCCCACTCAGCGTGGCAGTCAGCCTTCTGTAGGTCGGACCCGGCACCGTGTTGACCTGGCTGCCCTTGGTCCGGGTGTGCGCGCTGCTATCGATGCGTGCCACCGCCCAGCCGTCTGCGATGCCCACGTCCACCGCGCTGAACACGGCGATCTCGCCCACATCCACGTTGGTCACGACGGTGGCGATGGAGACGGCAACGGCGCTGACCAGGGCATTCCCTGTTGGGAACAGCCAGGCGCACACGCTGCCGTCGGGCAGCCGAATGGTCGTGGCGCTGGCGCCGGCGGCTGTCACCAGTACGCCCGGCGGCACGTTGAGGCCCAGGACCGCGATGATGCCCGGCACAATGGCCTCGGCGAGGGTGATGTTGATGGCCAGCGCTCCGGTACGCGCGATGCGGGCCCGGCGGGCCGGCCGGCCGTCGAACAGCGCGGCGCCGCCATCGGCGGTCAGCCAGGTGCCGCCGACCAGGGCAACGGACGCCGGTGGAATTCCATAGCCGATCAACATGCTGCCGTGCCCCGCTTCGCATTGCGGACGTCATCCTCGTTGCGTTTGAGGGTGCGAACCTGGCTTGCAAGCACCGCAATCAACTTACGTCTCACGGCGCCCTGATTCTCTTCGGCAATAGACTCCAGCGTGTGCAAGGCCCCCGAGACAAGGGTCCGGTTGAGGTCACCTCGGGCGCCTCCCCGCACACAGATTTCCACACGGACGACACCGGAATCAGGATCGAATTGAATGGACATGAAAGCACTCCAAGAGGCAAGGGCCATCCTTGCCGAGCTGCAGAAGGTGCACGAGGAATTTGAGGCCCTGATGCGCGCAGGTGACCGCCTGAAGAACAGCCGGTCATACGAGATAGAGGAATTTCGTGGGCGCCTCACCGCCTTGAAGGCTTACCTCAAAGACCGCAGTAAGAACGCCACCCTCGACGGTCGGAAGCGCTCGATGACCATCTTGGAATCTGCGTTCTTCGATCCAGCCGTCAGATCGGCTTCAGCCCATTTTCGTATGCAGGTGAACGCACCGGTGGCTAAGTGGGTTTCCGGTCTGTATGAATCGGCGTCGGACATTTCCTACTACGCATATCAGCTCGAAGATCACATCAAAGAGATCGCGGACTAGCCCCACACCGTCAGCACCACGTCCCCCGTGGCAGGGTTGCGCTCAACGCGCCGGACCAGCACCGGCTTACCGTCGTGCAGGTCATACCGGTTGTACGTCAGTCGGCCCACCTGCCCGGGCTGCGGTGCCAGGTCCTGGTCGCCGCGAACGCTAAGGCGGTAGAAAAACCGCTGCGTGCGGTAAATCGCCACGACGCGCTCGATCTCCGCCTGTGCATCCCCGGCATCCCAGAACAGCGAAATCACCGGGTCAGCCGAATCGGCCCGCCGGTAGTGCGGGTGGAGCGGCGCACCGCCGTACACCTGAGCGCGGAACAGGCCGGACAGCTCGTCGCGCCGCGCCTGCGGCACGTCCACCACGTCGGTGACCATGTCCGATGCGGTCAGCGCCTGCGCGTTGGGTCGGTAGGCCATGCGGCGCGTCAGGTTCGGGGCATCGTCGGGCACCGCCAGAAGATCCTCGGCCAAGTCGTGCCCGCTCAGGTTGAACGCGAGCGGGCCGTCGAACGTCTCAGGGGCGACGACGCGGGCGAACCGCAGGACCCCGTTCGGGTCCTGGTAGCACCCAACCCCATAGCTCGGCAGCATGGCGTTCATGGCGTCGCGCCCGGTCACTGCGTTACCGGCGTAGTAGCCGATACCGGCGTAGCCTGTGGCCGCGTCAATGGCCGAGCAATCGGCCGCCGACCATGCGGCCTTGCCCAAGCGCCCCATCAGGTCCGCCATCGCCTGTCGCAGCCTGGCCGGCTGCTGACCCGGCCCGACGCTCGATACATCGGCCACCACCGGCGTGACCGGCGGCGACTTCATCAGCAGCTGCTGCCCGTCGGGTGAAACCGTGAACGTGCCGGGCTCCATCAGGTCGGCCCGGTCCATGACGGCATCGGCGTAGATCGGGCCGTCGGCCACGAACATGGCCGTCGCATCCGAGTTGGCGCCCATCGCCGGCACGCTGGCCACCGCTCCGATCACCGCCGGCTGCGGCTTCCACGCCAGCGCTGGAATGTTGGGCAGGAACACGCCACGGTTGATGGTGGCATCCAGGTCGTCGTGGGCGTCCCGGAACTGGAACGTCTTGCTGCCGTCGTCGTTGATCTCGATCCGGTCCACCGTGAACCGGAACACGTCGGTAGCATCGACCAGCATGCCGCCCAAGGCGCCGGCCCGGATCTGCACAGGCAGCCCGGCCCCACCGCTAAGCGCCAGGTCATCCAGCAGCCCATCGGCATCCAGCACGACGCACTCGGCCGCGCTGGTTTGGCTCACAGGGTCACCACCCCAGGGCCAGAAGTTGATCTCGCTGATAAGGCTCAAGCCATCGGCGAGCAATCCTTCGTAGCGGGCGTTGGCAGGGCTGTCACCGGGCGCCGTGAGCCAGTCCATATCAGCCAAGCGGGTGATGCCCGACGCGGCACCAGGGAGCCGCCAGCCAGCCTCTGCTGCGGCGCTACGCGCTGCCCACTGCCCTGCGTTCACCGCCATGTTCAACCCACCCGCCTTGGTGGCGGAGAGCGTCGCGGCGAAGTGCAGCGGCCCAGCCAGGTTGATCTCGCGCTGGTGCACCTGCGTGCCGTTGAGGTACAGCTGCAGCACCGTGGGGCTGCCGAAGGTCAGGCGCAGTCCCACCATGTCACCGTGCTTCACCGCCGGCAGCCCGCTGGTGATCGCGCCGTTGCCCTGCAGCACCCGCCCGGTGGCCAGCTCCCAACCAATACCCACAGCGCTGGCCCCCGGGTGTGCCTCCAGCGGTGCGGCCGGCGAAACGACCCCGACCATGGCGGCCAGTACGTCGTCACCCCAGACAGCGAACTCAACCCCGGCGGCGCCAGTGCTGAGTGTGAAGTCCGAGCGTGCCATGCGGCCGAGGTCGGCAGCGGCGGTGGTGGTCAGCGTCAGGCCGCCATCGCGCGCGGCCAGCAACGGGCCGATGGGTAGCGCAGCGAAGCGTCCGAAAGTGTCAGCCATGGGTTATCCCAAATTGTCGAACCAGTCCTGCGCCTCGTCCTCATCGGAGCGGGGCACCAACACGTCCATGAAGTCCTGCATACCGCGCTTTGTGCCGGCCTGGCTGTGCGCGGCGGTGGTGAAGGCAACGAAGGCGGCCGGCTTGATGTGCAGACTGACCGGATCGATGGGGTTCCGCTTGTGGAACTCCCACCATTCCAGGTACTCGCGGCGCGACATGGTCGCCCGCAGCTCGGCCACCGTGCGGTGCAGGTGACCGGCCAGGACGTGCCAGAACCAGGCCTCGCCGCGCTGCCTTAGACGTTTCCCGCCTCGGCCTGGACTTCCTCGGCCTCGCCACCGAACCCGGAGTGCTTCATCGCCACCTGCTGCAGCTGGTGGGCGATGACCGGCTTGAGCTGGGCAGCCTGCGCCACGGTCAGCACGGGCTTACCGTCTTCGTCGCAGATGGTGGCGGCGATCAGCTTGGCGCGATCTGCGTCCTGCCAGAGCTTGCGGAACTCTGCATCCGGCAGTTCGCGCACGTGGAACTGCGCCTTGTCGCCATTCGGGAGGGTGACGGTATCAGCGTGCACGTCCTTGGACGCGAACATGCCCAGGCTGGTGAAAGCCTGCAGCACAGTCTGCGGGGTGACGACGGTGTCAGTCGTGGTTTCGTTGGTCTTGCTCATAGGCCGTTTCCTGAAGTGGTGGCTGGGCGCGCAGGCCGCGCACGGCTAACACGCGGGGTATCCCGCGCGCCCAACCAAAAAGAAGGCCCGCCGAGGCGGGCCGAAAGAGAGAGCGCCGTCGACGCGATCAGGGCGCCGGGCGGTGGGTGGTGACCGCGCCGGAACCGCGGATGGTGATGGTGGCCTTCCAGATATCGTTGTCGGCGACCTGGACCGCGAAATTCTGGACGAAGCCCTTGAACTGCTTGGACACCACGTCGGTGGGCGGCGTGATCACGCCATCCACAGCCACGGGCTTTTCAACGCCTGCGGTTTCCGACTTCGGAGCGGTGACCAGGAAGTCGACGACGGCGCCACTGGTGTGCAGTGCCTCGATCTTCTCGTGGTCGGTGGCGTCGTAGTTGATCTCGATGGTGGTGCTGCCAGTAGCCTTGCGGCCGGCAACGAACTGGTCCCAGTCATCATCGAAGTCGGAAATGTCGATTTCCGACGCCTGGCCGTCAGGGAAGCCGACCGAACGCAGGCGGGTCACCTTGATGACCTCGGCCGCAGCGACCGCGATAAACAGCTGGGTATGCTTGGACTTGATAACGCTCATTGGGGTTTACCTCTCGGATGGGGCCCGGTCGCCGGGCACAAAAAAACCGGCTTGCGCCGGCGGCTGGGTTGCAGTGGAGTGTGGCTACCGGATGGCCAGGAGCCGCACGTCGAAGGAAATGCCGAAGGCGCCGGTGTTGTCGTCGTCAGGCGAAGGGTTGTAGGACTCGATGCCTCCGCGCCGCTCGATCTCAGCCCGGATGGCCACCGCGGCGGCATTAGCCTCCGTGGCGCTGCCACCCCAAACCACGAGGCGGACACGCCAGCCATCGGCTGGCGGCGGGTCGTTGAGCTGTGGCAGAGGTGCACCGCCCACAACGTCCCAGGTTGCGTAAGGGAGCCCAGCGCCCTCGGGCGCGACCTTGGGCCAAAGCCGCATGGGATCATCCCCAAGCTGCGCGCGCACCGGCGCGCTGGCTTCCAGAATCGACTGGATCAACGGCACCATCATTTCCACCCCCTTGCCTTCATCAGTTTGTCGATGCCAGCCCACGTCTCATCGATGATCACCTGCGCCGCCTGCGGCCCTTTTGCTTCGGCTGCCGGCGTCAGAAAGGGATTAGCAGCCATCTTCTTGGTGCCAAATTCGATGTGGCGCCAGTAGTACGCCCAGCCGCTTTGCTCGTAGAGTTTGCCGGCGCGGCGCATCCGCCGGTTGCGCTTCGTGTTCGCGTACTTGATCCGCTTACCCGTGCGGATCCCCACCGTGTAGTAGTCCCCATCGGCTCCTACCCCTGCACCTCGTCGGTTCTTTGCATTGGCTCTGCGCACGACGATCTGCTTGGCCAAGAAGCCCGATGCGCGTGGGGCACGCTTTCGAGCCTCGTCGCGGATGATGTTGCCACCCTTTCGCATACCCGCTTGGGCGGCTTTACCTTGGACCGCCTTGGGTAGCTCACGTAGCGAAACCAGCAGACCATCCAAGCCGAGAATTTCGAGTGACTCAGCCATCAGAGATCCCCGCGACAGCCAGGATGGCGACCTCGCTGCGATCATTGCTTGGCGCGATGGACTTGATGTCGAAAGCCTTGCCCCGGAACACAATTCGCCACGCGGGTTGGACTAGCCTCGGGCGAATATCGAAGCGCACCTGCTCGCGGTATCTATCCGCACCTGCCGCGATCATCTCCGTGGTCGCAGCCAGATTGTTGGTTGCCTTGGCCCAAACAGATGCCACCAACTCCCAGCGTGGCGGCGCGCTGCCGCCCAGTGGGTCCCGCACGCTGACTTTGCGTTCAAAGCGGATCCGACTGGTCAGATCACCGTCTTGGAGGCTCATGGCATCATCACCCGACGATATGGGCGCAGCAGCGCCTTCGCCCCCTGGGGCAACTCAATGGCTTGCGTACCGACCACTACATCGGACCGATTCGCATACAGGTGCCCCAACGTCAGGAGCATGGCGGATAGGATGCTTGGGTTCACGACCAGCCCATGGAGGCACTTAGCAGCCTCGGCCATCGCCTCCTGGTACACGACGCCGGCAACGCGCAGGGCCGCTGATCGTTGTTCGACGTCCTCGATCAGCCCAGCCGACTCAATTGCGAGGTCGCGAGCCGAGGCGGCCACGCCGACTGCAGCGGGGTACGCGCCGCGCTCTGCAGCCAGTGCATCCTTGTTTGGATACACCCTCCGATTGAGATATGCCTGAGCTGCATCCTGGGCGCCATCTACTGCAGATTGCAGCTGTTCGACCGGGTAGTCATCTTCGACCCGGACATGGGTCAGGGCTTTCTCGATGGAGATCAGGCTCATCTGTCAGTCCTTTCCGGCCCCACCGAGGGCCGCGGCCAGTTTGTCCACACCCCAGCGCTTGTCGAAGGCGATCCCTGCCGCTTCCAGCTGTTGGATCAGAACGCCTTTGTCAGGCACCAGAGCGGTGCTGACGGAGCCATCACCGACGGAGGTATTCCCAGCCTCGGCCGCGACGGCCAACTGCTGGATGGACTCCTTCAGCGCCGCATCACGGACCGTCTCGTCCAATGCATTCCATGCTTCGATGGACAGGCCCGAAGCTGCGTGAGCGTGGCTTACAACCTCACCCAGGCTCACAGCTACGTCGCCGGTCAGCGGCACCGCGCTGGGCAGCGTATTCGAACCTACCAAGCTGGCAGGAAGCTGCGTGGTATCCAGGGATAGCGCTCCCACGGACAGTGCACCGGCCACCAGCTCGGCGGGGCATTCCTCGCCGGCAGCGAACCGGACGGGATATACCTCCCCTTGCGGCACGCCACGGAAGGGTTTGGTGAACTTTGCCATTGAGATACCTCGATCACGGATTGGGGCCGGGCGGCGCGATACCGCCCGGCCAGTTGACGATCAAGCCGCGGCGGCGATCTTCAGGGCGCGCATCGGCTCGGGGTTGTGCACACCGCCACCCACGCGCTTGGTGGTGTAGAACTGCACGTAGGGCTTGTTGGTGAACGGATCACGCAGCACACGCACGCCCACGCGGTCGTAGACGGTGTAGGTCTGCTTGAAGTCACCGAACAGCACTGCGGTGGCGTTGGCGGCCACGTCCGGGATGGCGGCAACGTCCTGGAGCGGGAAGCCGCCCAGGGTGGCCGGCTGGCCTGCCACAAGCGACGGCTGCCACAGGTAGTTGCCCTGGCCATCCTTGAGCTTGCGCACGGTGCCCTGGGTCTTGCGGTTCATCGCAAACGTCGCATTCGCGGTGAAGGCCGACGGCAGGTCGTAGATCAGGTCGATCAGGCCATCACTGGTGATCGCCGCCGCGGCTCCGCTGTTGACAGCCTTGATCGCACCGAACGGGTGTTTCGCGGCGTTGGCGCCACCCTCCACGTAGGTCAGGATGCCGAACGGCTTGTTCACCCCGTTGCCCGAGAAGAATGCGCTCCCTTCCTGCTTGGCGAACTCCTGCTCCACTTCGCCGGCCAGCCAGGTTTCCAGGTTGATCTCGGCGTCATCCAGCAGCTGTTGGGTGGCGGCCGGATTGGCGTAGATTTCGCCCCAGCCAAAGCCCAGCGGCTTGAACTGCGCCGTGTTGGTCTGCGGGCGAGCGTCTTCCTCACCAACCCAGCCCGAGCCGGTGCCGCCGGTGTTGTACAGCTTGGTCAGGCCGGCGCCGGAGCAAGGCTGAACAGTGGCCAGCCTGCGCATGTCCGAAACGATAACCAGGCGGTCGGTGATCGAACGATCCCATTCCACCGGAGCCAGGTAGCCCCCCTCGTCGGCAACACCCTTGTTGAGCGCGGCCTGCACCTCACCCTTGCGAAAGTGAGCACGGAAAGCGCTGGTATATTCCGCATCGGCCACACTGTCGGCACCGCCGCCGCCCATCTGGAACGCCGCCATCTGGGTGTTGGCCTGGTCGACTGCCGTCTGCAGTCGGCTGATCTCGGCGTTGATGTTGTCGACCTTGAGCGCCTGCAACGAGTCAGCGTTGCCCTTCTTGATCTCGTCCAGCTGCTTGTTGTGCTCGGCCTTAAAGTCGGCGAACGCCTTATTCAAGCCTTCCACCAGTGCCTTCACATCCGGCTGGTTGCCGCCATCGGCGCGCACGGAAACGAGGCCGCGCGGGACGCGACCGTGGGTCATCTTGTTCATTGTTCGGCCTCTTAGCCCTTGATGTTGTCGAGAAGGCCCTGAAGCAGGGCCGTGGTTTCACTGGTGCCAGCGCTCGGCTTGGCTGATTCGGCAGCGCTCGGCTTGCCGTTGAAAAGCGATTTCAGGGTGTCGCGACGCATCGAGCGGGAGTGGCCAGCCTTTGCCATGGCGGCCTCAACCATCGCCAGCGCCTTCCGGCCACCGCCGGTCGGGGTGCCATCCTTGGTCGCTGCAGCGCCATCAAGCAGGCCGTCGGCGAACCCGTCCTCGACCGCCCGTGCGGCACCGATCCATGTTTCCTCGTCCATCATCCGCGCGGCTTCTGCCACGCTGACGCCCGCCCGAGCGGAGTAGACCTTCGCCATCGCGGCGTCGAATGGCTCCAGCAACTTGGCCGCATCGGCCATGTCATGTCGGTTGCCGACGGCGACCGCCCAAGCGTTGTGGATCATCAGGAAGGCACCGTCACCCATCAGGATCTCATCGGCTGCCATGGCGATGACCGAGGCAGCAGATGCAGCCAAGCCCATCACCTGAACCGTGACGCTGCCTTTGTGTTCCCGCAACAGGTTGTAGATGGCAACCCCTTCGAAGAAGTCGCCGCCCGGGGAGTTGATGTTCACTACCACATCCCGGTCGCCGATAGCTCGCAGCGCAGCACCAATACGCTTGGCCGTGACGCCAGTACCTTCCCAGTTCTCGCCGATGGGGTCGTAGATCGAGATGCTGGCATCACCAGTACTGGCCGCCCGAACGTCGGGCTCCCAACGCTCCAGCGCGTCAGGGCGCATATCGAACTGGGCCGCGCCCAGCCGGCGCTCGGCGCGGATTTCAGGCAGCTGCCGGAGGCTCATTGCTCTTTCCCTTCTGTGTCATGGGGTTGATCAGATCGTTGGCGCCGGCCTGGTCCGATTCCGGATAGTCCAGCAGTTCGCGGATCTCGTTCTGTGTGTGCCATGGGCTCGTGCCACCAGAGCCAAGCGCTTTGGTAAAGAAGTCGGCTTGGTCCTTCAGCGTGCCTCGCATCAGCGCGCGGACGTTGAACTTGGGCTGGTATCGCTCAAGGTCGCGCTCCGCGATCAGCGAGCGGGAGATGGCCTGTTCCCAGTTCGTGAAGTGCTCAAGCATCGTGTACTGCAGGAAGAAAATGCCGAGCTGCTCGATGCCGCTGCCCCAGCTGGTGTCGTCCAGGAACAGAAGCGGCCGCGGGACGCCGAACAGACGGGCCACTTCTTCAACCTGGGCGTTACGATTCTCGACGTGCTGGGCCTCCTGCGCCGTGCTGCCAAACTTGTTGGCCTTGCCGCCCTCCTCCAGCAGCATCCATTTTTGAGCGGCCGCGGCGCCCGCGTACTCGGTGTCGAGCGACACGCGCATGCGTGAGTAGGCTTCATCGCTGAGCGCGGCTGGCACTTCGATGGCGCCGCCTGCCATGTTCCCTGTCTCAAAGATGCGGCTAGCCGCCCGTTCCGCATCCAGCGCCAAGCGGATCGCCCTGTCGGCCAGCTTCATCCGGGACAAGCTTGTTATGCCGTCGACCGAAATGTCGCGCACGTGCAGCACATCCTCCTGTTTGAGGATCACTTCACCGCGCTTCTTGCTGCTGTAGCGGTAGAGCATGCGCCAATCGTCGCCCAGCTCGGCACGGACCGAGGTGGATTCCAAGGGAATCAAGTGGATCGGTCGCCCTGCTGACCACACGATGCGTGCGTAGGCATCGCCGTGCCGCTGCCGGGCCAGTTCCATCTGCCGTTTGAACTCAATGGGCGTCTGCCACGGATTCGGCTTGAGCCTGAGCAGCCTGTGTGCTGGATGCTCACTGGCCACTCGCTTGCCCGGGCCAGCTTCGATCACATTCAGCGGCAACATGCCGATGGTCCCGCAGATCAGTGATACGCACCGCAGCACCGCCATGTTGCGTAGCTGGTAGCCGCCATTGCCGTGGCCACCGGCGGACCGCATGAAGTCGAGCAGAGCCGGATCATCCATTCCCCGGAACTGGCCGGCATCTGCACGTTCGGTCGCTTGCGGTGCCGGCGCCCGGGCCGGTGGGTTCCAGAAGCGGTCCAGCGACTGAATGGCGTCTTCGTTGAACCTGGACATTGCGCTCCCTATAAAAATCTGATGCCACGCCGCTCATACACGGAGGCAGGTTTGACGGCTGAATGGGCTGAGCCGAAGGCCATCACCAGAGCGACTGCCGCATCGATCTTGTTGACCGAGCGAGCCTTTGACAGCCAGCGGTTTTCCCACTTGTCGCTCTCGATGACGGCCGACATGATGGCCGACACCAGAACGGGGTTTCCTCGGATGCGGATCCGGCCCTCTAGCAGGGCTTCTTCAAATAGGCGAACCGATCCAGGCATCCACAATCCGTCTGGCGGTGGTTTCTTTGCCGCCGCCGCAGCCTTGACGGCCTCTTCGGGTGGCTTTCCCTTCTTCAACCCGCCCTGCGGGTGCTCAACGAACGCAATCGACAGCCCCAGGTCGTTGACTTCTTCTTCAAACTTGCGGAACGCATAACGGTCGTACGCGACCTGCGCGATGGCGTAGTCGCGGTCGTACTCGGCCAACGTCTGCGCCACGTGCCGGAAGCTGATCGTCTGGCCCTTGGGACCGTGCAGGTGACCATTCCTGATCCAGTTGCTGTAGGGCAGCTTGTCCCGAAGCTCACGTGCCTTGACCGTGTCCCCTGGCGTCCATGCTTCGACCCACGCATCAAACGTGGGTTTGCTCACCACCTGCTTCTTTCCCTCGACTTCCGCCGTCACATCGGTGGTCCCCGTCTCCACCACAGCGCCCAGCGCCGTAATGTCACGGTTCTGCGAGAGGTCTAGCCCGAGGTGAATCTTTGCCCCATGGTGGTCCGCCGGGTCGAATTCCTGCAGTGCGGGCTCGACGGTGTCGCGGCTCAGCCACGCCTGGTCCGCATCGGTCCACATGCAGAAGTTGAGGCGCAGAATTTCGTTCAGCTTGCTCGGTATCTGCTTGGCCTGGCTGACACGGCCGGCGAGATATTCCTCGGTGATCGTGATCCCCAACATGGGGTTCGCCTTCACCCAGCAGGTGGGATCCTCCAGTGGATCGTCACCCTCATCAAGGCCGCAGACGAAAGAAAACGTCTTGTCGTCGATTACCTCACCAACGAATGCCGGGTCGTTCACGGCCTCGTGGCTGCCGGCCGCGACCTTTACCGCATGCTCATGCTCCGCCCAAGCAACGCTGTTCCGGTCGCTGCCGGAGTTGGTGATCATGAAGAGCAACGGGGAGCGGCGGAACTTGAATCCGTTCTCCATCATCTCGATGATTCGGCCGTCCGCCATTTCGTGCACTTCGTCGGCAAGCACGAAGTGGGGCCGATACCCTGAGCCGGTCTTGCCGACGTCCCGGGACGCCGGGCGGAAGTAGCTCTGCGACTTGTGGTGCGCGATGTTGTATTCCTTCCCCTCGCCTCCAGAGAACGCCAAGCGCTTCTTGAGTGCAGGTGAAGCCTTGACCATCTTCACCGCGTCGCGGAACAAGATTCCTGCCTGGTCCTTGTGCGATGCCACCGCGTACACCTGGGCGCCGGCTTCTTGGTCCGCGCAAAGCCCAATCAGAGCGATGCCGCCAGCCATCGGCGACTTGCCGTTGCCCTTCCCTTCCTCGATGTATGCACGGCGAAACCTACGCTCGCCATCGGCTTGCTTCCATCCGAATAGGCTGCCGATCTTGAATGCCTGGCTCGGATGCAGGACGAACGGCCGGCCTTCGAACTGGCCCTCGCTGAGTCGCAAAACCTCTTCAAAGAAGGCAATTTTCTTGTCGGCGGCCTCGCGGTCAAAGTAGAGCCCGCGCTCGCCAGCCACTTCCAGGTCTTTTAGGTGCCGAAGGCATGCGTTCCGCACGTGGGGACCGGCGAGTATCTCGCCCGATACCACGGCCAACGGATACTCGCTCGTCCGACAGTTAGAAATGCTTGTCGTCTGGGTCTTCGTCGTCGCCTTGGCCATGGTTCACTTTCGTCTCATCGACCGGCGTTGCGCCCAATTTGGAAAGCAGTGAGCCGAGCGCCTGCATTGCTGATACCCCCATTTCCGGGTCCGTCTCCATCCGCGCACCCAAGATGCAGACCTGACGCAGCAACAGGCGGTGGCCGGCATGCAGCCAGGGCATGTTCTCGACCTGCTCCTTCCACACGGCCACCTGGAATTTGGTCATCCCCTTGTATGGGGGACCGATTGCCTTGGGACCCTTCGGGGTCTTCCGATTCTTGTGTCGCTTGGGGTTCTTCGCCGCGGCGCCGGAGACTGCCGCCTTCGCCGCCGGCGTTCGCGGATTTGCCATCAATCCCCACCCTCAGGGGGTCGTCTTTCCAACTGTGGATGCGCGAAGAAAGTGGGGGGCACGTATCGCCGGCTGATCGGCCGCGACTTTTCACCCCCCCCCTCCCCCGTTTCGTTCAGGTTTCTGTGGATAACTTCGCCAGCGGGATGATGCCGCTGGCGTTCCGGGCCGTGACAGGCCACCCGTCCACGTCGCAAGCCACCACGCTTCTACCCGGGCTGGTGTTCCCGAAACCGCCGTCCTCGCGCGCGGTCTTCCTGCTGTGGCAGGCCACACACATCGTCCTCAGGTTGCTGGGGTCGTTGTTGTTGGGATCGCCATCGGCGTGGTCCACGTGCGCCTGACCTTTTCCTCCGCAGATCACTCCGCAGCCGTGTTCCTGGCACCGGTAGAGATCACGCACCAGGATGCTCTCGCGCAGTTGGCGCCATGCCCGACTATTGGTGGGCATGGCGCGCTTGGTCTGCCGGTTACCTGCCAGCCCAACCATCAGTACGGGTTCCCGTCCAAGTCTGTGCGCGGCGGTGGGGTATCTGCATCAGCATCGGCAACTGGCGTTCCCGCTTCCTCGCCGAGCAACAACACGACCGACTGCGTCAGCAGCCCAATGTGCTGGGTGAGCAATGCAATCTGTTCTCCCTGCGCCACGACGGTTGCGTGCTGCTGCTCGGCCAGCGTGACCAACCGATCAATTCGTTCGTCCATCAGAATTCCTCGACGGCCCAGCCGCCTCCATCCTTCTTAGGCTTCGCGCGTACGGCCACGAAGCGGAGCGGATACTGGTCCGCTGCGATCTTGATCTTGGCCCTGGCGTCGTCCATCCAGAACCCCTTGACCTCGTGCATCTCCAACACGCCATCGGCGGCCAGCACCGCGAAGTCAGCGGTGTAGAACGTGTTGTCGGCCAGTCGCAGCTTGATGCCTTCGAACCGGAACCACTGGACGTTGCCGGCGTGCTGGAGCCTCTGCAGCTCGGCCGCATATAACTGCTCGGTCTTGTTCATCTGGCCGCGCTTGAGCCGGCCCAACGCCAGCAGCGCCTTGCCGCTGCGGCCCGGCGGCATCAGCGACGCCGGGTGGGTGCGCGGGTGCCTTTACGCTTGGCTACGGCCAGAACCGGCTTGGCCGCCGACAGGCGCTGCTCAAGAGCGATCACCCGGGAGTCCAGCCCTCGGGTAACCGTGCCCGCCGCGCGGTCTACCTCATCGATGCGCTCATTGAGAGCAGGCAACACGTGGCCAGTGGTCGTTGCGATGCTGCTCTCCGCATGCACCACGCGCGCCTCAAGGTCGCGCAGGCGGGCGGACAGCGGCGGCCACAGGGTCACGCCCAGCAGTTTGATGGTACGGGCCATGATGATCTCCGGGATTCAGGGGCGCTTGGCGCCGTTGATGGCCGTTTCGACGGCCTGATATCGGTCTACGGCTTCGTCGCGTTCGGACTGGGCAAGCTCGCAGGCTCGTACAATTCCCGCCGCACTGACCCGGCGTAATCGGTTTTCTTCTGCAGCTGCTGCGGCAGCGGCGGCACCGTCGGCCAGGCGGCTGGTTTCGCAACTGGCCCAGTGGCTGCGCAGCCGCCCAAGCTCACCATCGCGGCCAGCAGCAGCGGCCGCGATGCGCGTTTGATAGTCCGCATTGATCTGTTCCTGTCGGTCATCGGCGGCATCGGCCGCCCGCTGTACTTCGTTCACCTGGTCACGGTCGACCGCCCGCGCTACCTGTTCGCCCCGCAGGGCTTCCTGGGTCGCCGCATTCTCGGCCACCGTCCCCGCAAGGTCAGCCCGATCACCCCGCCACGACCAGCCCGCCGCGAACGACAAGGCGCAGCACGCGAGCCACGCGATCATCAGGCCCGCAGTGAGGTAGGCCCGGCTCATTGGCCCAGCTCGGCAATGCACTTAGCGTGCCGCTCCCGCTGCCGATCCCACACGCCCCAACACACCTTGTTCGGCTGGCCGCTAACCAGCGTCGAGCAGTCATACCCGCCTGCCCGCTTCCACTGCAGCAGGGCGTCGCAGGCTGCGCGGTAGTTGCCCACCAGCAGCTGGCGACGCATGGTCGACCCCTGCCAGTTGGCCGTGCCGTATTGGTAGGTGAAGTCCAGATACAGGTCGTATTCGCCCTGCGTCAGGGACACGCCAGGCAGGGAAGCCCGAAAGCGCTTCTCTTCGCCGGCGATGTGGGCCTGGGCGGTGTGAAGCGCCCGGGCCGGTGTCGTGCGGTCGCCGAGACGCACAGGCGTGCCGTCCGCGTGGAAGGTCGACCCGAACCCTACGGTCGGTCGATCATTCTTCGTCGGGATGACTGCCGTTTCCGTGTAGCCCTCGCGGGAAACGATGGCGATAAAGCCAGCGGCGCTAAGCACCAGCCCTGCGGCAATGGTCCGGAGCGGCACACCCGGCTGCCGGCTCATACCTTCGCCGCCTTCGACTGCCGCCACTCGCGGACCCAGCGCCAAGCCAGGTAGGTGATCTGTCCGACCAGGTACACGACGGTCAGGATGACGACCAGGCGGTCGAGGTTGACGCCACCCGCTACCGCCCCGGCGACCGCAATCGGCGGCGTGACCTTGGCCGCAGCACCTGCCGCGGTACTGATGATTTCGTCCCGCATGGTTGCCCCGTGCATTGTCCGGTTCGGCATGCGCCCCTCCCGGTGTTGGTTAATAGGTGCCCGCCTCGCTGCCGGCTTGGCGCGAGGGTTAATCCGGTCTGGATGGCGGGCAAAGAAAAAGCCCCGCCATCACTGACGGGGCTGCATTTTGTGGCGGAGGTTTTTACTCGCCGTTTGCTTTGTTCACAGCGATAGCAAGATTAGTCCGCTCCCGCTCTGCGTCTTCGCGTGTTTCATAGGTGAAAGGGACGGCATGCTCCCCCTCAAAATCGACCGTGAAACGAAACTTTTTCATGGCGGTCTCTTGGATCTTGCCAATGACCTTCACATAGCGGGCGTTGTAGTACCTGTCGTCATGCTCGAACACCGGACTCTCCATTATGGCTGAGCTCGAATCGTAGCACTCGACTAGAAGCCCCGGCCGTGGCCGGGGCTTGCGTCTGGACGGTGGTTAGAATGCCGCCGTTTCCGATGACCTATCAAGTCATCGCTACGCAGCGCGCGAAAGTGCCTGCTTCAACTGGCGCGCGGCGTCGGCTTCTGCAGTGCGCATCTGGACCAGCATCCACTCGTACACCGGTTGCCAGAACCTGCTATAGGCGGACCAGTCCGCACCGATGGCGGCGGCACGTTTCCTGCCGCTCAACTGTTCCTGGCCGCTGCCGCCGCACGCTTCGCACTGCACCGCGCCCGTACCCTCTGGAGCTGGCTGTGTCCTGCGGCCGTCGCAGTGCTTGCAAATGCCGGCCCCGGCCATCTCATTGATTACCGCCAGCGCCAGACCGCCCAACTGTTCCATCGTGCTGATGGGCCAGCACAGCGCGCGGGTGGCCTCCAGCTTTGCTTCAGCGCGCGCGAACTCCCGCCGCTGCAGATCCGTCACCACGTTTCCCGCCCAGCCCATGCTCGTTTTGGCGATCCCGTATTCCGTCCTGGCCAGGCTCAGCACCTCCTGGTGCCGGTTGTACTCCGGCGCCACCAGGGCGATTACGGCCTTTCGCAGGTGGTCGATCCTGCGCGATGCACTCTCTGGCCACCACAGGGCCTCCAGCAGCTCGCGCCCGAGTCCCGCCGGCACCATTCCCAGTGCTGCGGCAATGTCTTGCGTGGTCAGATCGGGGGTGCCGCCCCGGCCTGTGTCGAATTTCACGGTTGTCGGCCCCATCCGGCTGGACAGCAGCTCACGTACGTTCCCCATACCCCTACCCCTTATGCTTTCGTCGATTGATTTCTCGGCGCAGCGCGCGTGCCCGCCGCAGTGCCTGCTCTGCCTCGCGGCGGCTGGCCGGGGCTGTCCACGCCCTCGTCCATCGCATCGCGGCTATGTCTTGCTGGATGCTGCTCAGCAGCGCCAGCGCCTTGTCGTCGTAGCGGGTCAGGTCCATCCGTCCAGCTTGCAGCCATCGCGTCGCACCGAACGCGACCGTTTCCCCTATGCAGCCTGTTCCCAGAACGCGGTCAGTCGCTCCACCGTCCCGCCCCTTGCCTCGAACTGCTCAACCGTCTCGCCCTGGGCCGATGGATTGACCTTGGCGGGGGTTGGCGTATTGGCTGCCTGCATCCCGACACGGGCGGCGCGGGTGCTTGGCCCGCCCTTTCCCCTGCGCCGGGCATTCCGGATCCGCTTCCGCTCCGTGCGCTCATCCTCCGACAGCCCGGGCCTGGTCATGCCCTTCCCGCTGACCTGGTAGCCGGTGCCGAACGGACCCGTCACCATGATCAGGTAGCCCGCGTTGGCAAGATCCCGAACAGAGTTGTAGGTCGCCTTGCGCTCGCGGCCTGGGCTTGCATCGATCCACCCGTAAAGCTCGTGCAGGTGGAACGGCGCCGGGCACTGACGTTTGTCCAGCAGCGCCCGGATGAAGGGAGCGTTGATCTTTCGGGCGTTCTCTGTGGTCATGCTGCCTGCCTGATTTCGTTGATGTAGGTCTGTTGAGCGATCAGCTCGTCATCGGTGCCGTACGTTTCGTGGAAGGTCCGCGAGCCGTCCATCAGGCTCGGGCCCCACTTCTCGCGCATCTGGGCGAAGGTGTTGTTGCCGAAGGGGTGTCGACGGTGGTGCCAGACGCACAGGCAGAAGCCGAACCAGTGCCCGCGTCGAATGTTTCCGGACTTGGTGTGCTGGTAGTCCCCTCCTACGAACACCTGCTCAATGTCCAGTAGCCCTTGGACCACCAGCGACAGGCATGCCATGCACGGGCCCACCTTGGACGCCTCGATGCGGGCGCCCTCGGCGGCGGTCTGCGGGGGTGCCTTAGACCACATCAGGCCCGCGCCAGTTCGTGGTCGCGAGGGACCGTGAACCCTGCAGCGCGCGCATGCCCACCACCGCCGTACAGCTTGGCCACCTCGCTGACGTCCACGCCCCGGTCGGTCGAGCGCAGGCTGAACACCCGGCCGCCGTCCTTGTCGTAGTAGCAGGCGGCGAACGGCTGGCCCTTCGCCATCAGGTGGCCGGCGTCGCTGGCCAAGGTGTATGGCAGGCTCGCCACCGGCACGTCGTAGTGGCCGATCACCATCTGGCGCCTGGCTACCTTCACCAGCTCCGCCACGTCCTTGTGGTGCTTGCGTTCTATCGCCACGCCTTGGGCGCGCAGCGTCTCCGTCGGCGTCTCCATCAGCAGATCCCACACGTCGAACTCGTAGGGATAGCTGAAGACCGCCGCCTGGATCTCGCGGGTGCCCGGCAGCGCGAAGCGCCAAAGGTCGCGGTCTTCCACATGGTCGATCAGAGCCGGCCGGGCCTGGCCAGGGTGGAAGAAGTCCCACGCGATGCCGGCCCCACTGCGGTTCATGTCGAACAGCGCGTAGATCACTGCATGCGGGATGTTGGAGTACGCCCTATCCTTCGCAGAGAAGTCCTGCACTCGGCGCCAGTCCCAGCTGATGCTGGGGTGCTGATCGATCCGGGCCACCCACCCAGCTCTACCCTTCAGGGCCTCTTCCGAGGTCTTGTGGTGGTCGAGAACCAGAATCGACCGGGCGGCCTGCTGCAGGTCGAGCATCACCTGCTGGGAGTAGCAGAAGTCCACCAGCACCAGATCGCGGCCGTCAGCTGGCGGTGGTGGGGCGCCATGCACAGCGGCGTGGAACTCGCAGTCCATCGCCTGACGGACGGCCCATGCCGCGGTGAACCCGTCGGCGCAGTTTGCGTGGTAAATCACAAGCGGTTTCATCGAGCAGTTGCTCCTTTGGATTTGCGGGTGCGGCGGCGGGCCGCGCGTTGGGCGTTGCGGGCGATGGCTTCAAGCCGTTCCGCCTCCGCGATGTAGTGGTCGTGCCGGTCCTTCCTCACCGAGGCACTGAACTGGTACTGCTTCAGCGCTTCGTCGGCCGACTCGCGGTAGAGCCTTGCCAGCTTCTCCCCGGCCAGGCGCGGGTCGTGGTCGAATATGTCCAGCTGGTTGTTGTCCGAGCGCATCAGGCGGCCAGCCCTTCCCCATCGAACCCCAGGGCCGCCGCAGCGCGCGCCATGGCTGCGCGTGCGGCATCGCGGTCACGCACCGGGTTCACGACCGGATGCACCGGCGGCAGGGCCAAGGCGGGCTCGGGGACCGGCTTGCCGTCGACCACATGCCGCACGGCGCGCTCGTAGGCGTCCTGCAGCATCCGGCTCTGCTGGTAGCCGTCCTCGGCGCTGGCGTAGTGGTGCAGGTCCAGGAACGACCGCACCAGCACGGTAAAGCCGCACTGGGCACGGCCCGGCCGCACTTCCTGCTGCACCTGAGCGAGCGCCGGCACGTCAAAGCACATGGCCCGGAAGCGCGGCGGGTTCGGCGGCCATTCCAGGGCGTCCCGCATGCAGGCCGACAGGCCGGCGGCCAGCTTCTTCGGGCTCAGGCCGCTGATGCACTGCAGCCAGACTTCTCCAGCCGTCGTCAGCGCCCCGGATTGCGCAACCGGCGCTGGGCCATTCGCTCGGGCCCACTTCGCTGGGAACATGGCCGCCATGCGCTCCCACAGGGTCCACAGCGCAGACATTGCCCGCGCGTCGGACTCACCGGACGACGGTGAATTCGCCGTCAACAATTCCTGCGCTGCCAGCGTGGCCACCGCCTCCCTGCTCTCGCTCGTACTGCTGGCGGAGCTGGGTGACGTGGTCGGCAGAACCTGGGTGAACGATTGCATGGTTGGCTCCAGCGTTGCGGTGGTTGGTCGGGGTGTCACGGGCAAGCCAGGCGGCTTCAAAGCCCTGCCAGTTGCGGGTGCAGCACTTCGCGAGGCACTGATCGACGGTGAAGCCCATGGCCGCGGCCAGATGCAGCTCGCGGCCGAAGCTCTCCAGCACCGTCGGCGTAACCGGGGCGCGGCGCTGGCGGCGGAGGTGGAGCCAGTCACCAAGGACCTGCGGCGAGGGCGGGCTGGGCCACGTCGAGAAGTCGAGATCCACCGCGACCACAGACGGCGCGCTTGCGCGCTTCTTTGCTTTTGGTGGTTCTACTGGTGGATCTATGGTGGTTAGGGTGACACCCGTGTCACCCGTCGCTGTTCCATTTGTCACCCGTCCCTTACCCGTGGTGTCACCCCTCTCCGTCGGATTTTTCACGGGTGACAATTTGTCATCCGTGGGGTCGACAGACCCACGGAGGATCGCTGCGGCATTCAATTGGTACTGGCGCGTCATCCCGGGCTTCCCGCCCATGGAATTACCCACCACGGACAGCCAGCCGGCTTCGATCAACGTGTGCAGTACTCGCTTGGCGTTGCGCTCACTCATCGATGCGCGGACCGCCACCTTCCCCACCGATGGAAAGAGGCTTGCGCCTTCATCGTTCGCCCAGTCGCACATGGCCAGCAGCACCAGCTTCGGGGATGCAGGCAGGTCAAGCTTCCATGCGGCGGTCATCAGGGAAATGCTCATGGGTCAGACCGCCAGGGTGTAGTTGTCGCCCGGGGCCACCGGCCACCAGGTGCACGCGCTGCGGCCGCTGACCTCGCACGGCTTCTTCGGCCCGCGCCATGCGCGGCCGTCTTCCAGCAGCTCAGGGAGGCGACGGGCGAGCATGTAGCGGTCGTGGCCGGTGGCCTTGGCCAGCTCCATGCTGGTCAGGCCCGGGTGAGCCTTGACGGCGCCGGCGGCGCGGTCCTGCTGTGCGATCTGCAGCCCGCTGGAAACCACGTGCGCGGCGGCCTCGTGGCTGGTGCTGATATCGGTGGCGCGGGCCAGATGGCTCATCGGGTCGCCCTCCCCGCCTTCTTGCTCTTCGCTGCGGCACGCGCCACGTTGCGCTCAAGGCGGTGGGCCATGGTGCGCAGCGCGCGGGCCTCGCTCACCATCAACGTAGCCTCGTCACTGTCGATCTGCCGATCACTGATCGCAGCTACCGCAGTGCCGGTAAGGCTGCCAACCCGGGTGGTGATCTCCAGCAGCTTGAGCTGCAATGCGGCCATCTCGTCGGGCCAGCCGCCTTCCGGCGCCGGCGGCACCAGGTCCACAGCCATGCCGAACTGGCCGGCCAGCGCCTGCATCCACTCCAGGGCGTATTCGCTACCGCCTGCCTTCTCCTGCATCCACTCGGTCAGCAGCTCGGCGATTTCGATGGTCACCGACTCGCCCTCGGTGCCATTGAGCTTCGCCCGCAGCGTCTCCGGGTGCATGGACTTGCCGCGGCGGTCGGTCAGCCATTTGGCGGCCTCGATCACACCGCCCGGCGTCTTGCGCACGGCGTTGTAGAGGCAGTCGAGCCAGTTAATCGAGGAAGTACGGCAGGTCATGGGTCACCTTGGGAAGACGGGTATTTCAAGGTTTCGGGCCGGGCCCGGCTGGCGCACGATCAGCGCCATGGATGAATTCAGTTCAGGGATGAAGGCCAGGGACGGCCAGTTAGGCGGCGTGGACGCCGAGATCGATGCGGTCTGCGTCGGGGTCATCGGGCCGGGTGTCCACTGGCGCAGGCACCTGCCCGCCGAGCAGCTGCAGAACCTGCGGGAGGGCTGGGACGCCCTGCTCTTCCGGCCAGGCCTGGACCTGGGCAACAGGAAGCCTCAGCACCTTGGCCAGGTGTCCGTCATTGCCCAGCCCCAGCTTCTCGCGCAGCGCGCGCTTGGTGATCAAGGCCTGTGTGATCGATGCGGCCGGCGAGCTGGTGCCGTCGGTCGCCGGGCCGAACACCGCCGGACACAGTTCGTGCCGGGAAACGCCGGTGATCCCCTCGATCTTGATCACGTGGCCTGGCGGCACACGTCCGCGCTTGCGCCAGTTGCTTACGGTGTTCTGCCCTACGCCCAGAGAGTTGGCGAGGGAAGTGACCCCGCCGGCGGCTTTCACAGCTTTGTCGAGTGCGTCCATGCTCAGTAGCATCACATACCGTGATCCTGCATGCAACACGTTTTGTGTTGGCGGAACATCACAGACCGTGAAGAATTGCGGCATGGCCTTTTCTGACAACCTCCGCGCCGCCCGTCTCCGAAGCGGGATGACCCAAGAAGCCCTGGCACTTGCCTGCGGCTGGTCGGGCCAAAGCCGCATCGCGAACTACGAATCTTCAGCACCCAGCGCGCGCGAACCTAAGGTGTCCGAGGTTCCGCTCCTGGCCAAGGCGTTGGGCGTATCTGTCGCCTCGCTCTTTGGTGAAGCGCAGGCGTCTCATTCCGCGCGACCCGATCCTGCCATCCTCGCCAGCACGTACCGCTTCCTAGTCGATGCGTTTGCAACGTTGGGCAAGGCCGTCGAATTTGAAACCGAGGCCGACCTGTTCGCAGACGTGTACGAGTGGATTGCGGCGGACGACCGCCCGGCCGATCAACGGAACCTGGTGGATTTTGCGAAGTGGCGCGATAAGCGTGATCAGGAAAGGGGCAAAGGAATAGATGAGCAAAACGGAAGCGCTGCTGCACAAGTTGGTAGAGCGAATCAACGCAGCGCCTAAGGCGCGTCTTCCACTTAAGTCTGTATCGGAGCTGGCAGCGCCCGGCTTTGATTCAGTGGTGCGTGAGAGCC
Organism: Stenotrophomonas sp. GQ19; assembly: GCF_059758695.1. Classification (NCBI taxonomy): domain Bacteria; kingdom Pseudomonadati; phylum Pseudomonadota; class Gammaproteobacteria; order Lysobacterales; family Lysobacteraceae; genus Stenotrophomonas; species Stenotrophomonas sp. GQ19. The sequence continues at coordinate 263,238 of NZ_JCAXES010000003.1, forward strand.
ACATCCGGATGATCCGGTCGCTGGCTAGAACGTATAGGCAGTTCGGCGTGCAGCTGCTGGTCGACCAAGCCACGCTGGGTAAAGCCGGCATCGACGACCTGACCGATGACGAATTGATCGCCCTCCACCGCGATCTGGATAGAGCCCGCGAGTGCATCCGGGACGACGTGTCGTTCGAGGAAGCGGGGATCCTCCGCAACTCCTTCGACCAGCCATAAGCAAAAGCTGGGTGATTTCCTGAACGGATTTCGCCCAGTTCATAAATTGCGCCCCACTACATCACATATCGTGTTGACTTAAGGATCACGTTTTGTGATTCTAGCCCCGTCGCCCCAGTAACAGCCCATCCGGGCCGGGGCACGGAGACTTCCATGGCCAGCTTCATCGTCAGCGCGCGCGCCCACCCCGTCGTGGAAGCCCGCACCAGCACCGCCACCATCGTCATCAAAGCCGGTGGCGTCATCGTCAGCCTCTCCCCCGAAGAGGCCACCCAGCTCTGCAAAGACCTCGCCCACGCCGCGATGGCGCTGAGCCGCACCGCCCGCGCGCGCCGCGGCATGGTCCCCGCCGGGGGCATCGAGATCGCCCGCGGCAACGCCGACCAGGTCGAGGTGGCGGCATGAGCCGCCAGTTCCGCGACGATCACCCGGCGCTGGATAGCAGCCTCTCGGCGCTGGAAGGCGCGGCAATGGGCGCCTTTGACGCTGGCTGGGATGCATATCCACCGGGCGCGCTCTGCATCGTTCGCTCGCAACGCGATGGCCATCGCCCTGTCGAACGGGAAGCACTGATCGTTCGCACCACCGTCGACTTGCACATGACCTGCAACGGCAAGCCATGGGCTTCGATCAGTGTGCGAACGAAGAACCTGAAAACCGGCAAGTACCGCGTGTTCTACCCATCTGTCGAAGTCGCTGGCAAGCCTAGCGTTCGCGTCAAAGGCGGTGCCGCATGAGCCAGATCATCGCCTTCCCCGTGCGCGACACCATGTCCCGCTACCGCCTCGAAAGCGTGCGCCGCATGGCCGCCCGCGCCGGCGCCGACGTGCGCAAGGTCGCCCGCGAGTTCGTCGCCGCCGGCTGCAGCAAAGCCGCGCAGAACGACCTGGCCGAGCGCTACCGCCGCCACACCCTCACCAGCCCGGGAGGCGACGTCGCATGAATCTCGCTTCCTTCCTGGCCGGCGTGCTGGCCGGCGGCGGCATCTCCGCCATTGTCACCACGCTATGGCTCGAACTCTGCAACGACGCCCACTTCGCCGAGATGCTGCGGCAGATCCGCAGCCAGGAGCGCGGTGCATGAGCCAGGCCGCCGCCAAAGCCCCGACCGTGGCCGCCATCCTGCGCGCCATGCGCCGAGCTGGCGCCGCCGGCGAGCCAGTGCCGGCGGCGACCGTTGCCGAATGGGCCAGCGGCCAGATGGCGCAGCTGTACGGCCTGCAGAAGCCTGTCCGCTACGAATGCCGACCGCTGCACCACTCGACCGAACCGTGGCTGGAAGCGCAGACCAACGACGTGCTGGAGGCCCGGAAGCGCGGCTTGGAAGTGCGCGCGCTCTACCTGCACCCGCCAGTCGTCAAAGAGCAGCACCGCTGGCCGCCGGACAGCAACGGCGACGGCCACTGCTTGGACTGCGGTGAAACCGAATGGCTCGCGGGACCGGACTGCCGGCCGCACGCCCCGCTCCGTGATCACCGATCAGACATGCCATTCCGCCTGACCTGGCTGATCGAACCGCTCGAAACGCTCCTGTACTTGACCAAGCACCTCAACCCGCTCGCCCGCGCCAAGCGGCGAAGCGAAACCACCTACCTCATCGACCGCATCAAAGACCACGAGAAGGGAAGCCAGCCATGACGACCGAGAAGCCCGCCGCGGCGCTAAGCACTACCGATGGCGCCCGCTGCTACATCGCTCACTTCTTCGCCCGAGAGATGCGCCGACACGATTTCGCGACCTACATCGCGACTGAACTGGCTGCCGACTTCGCATGCGCGCTCGCCCAGCACCTCGCCGGCCGCCAGCCTGTGGCGCAGGTGCCGGTTGGTCAGGTACGCACAAGGGTCGATGGTGGCTTCATCGCCGAGCTGTTCCCAGGCGTGGCGGATCGCGTGGGCAACATGGCGCCGTTGTACGCCGCCCCGCCCGCGCAGGGCATCGACCTGCACCGCCTAGTTCCGCCCGAGTGGATCAGCGAACAGCTAGGTGGGCCGTTCGATGACCTGACGCCCGGGCAAGCCTGGCGTCAGGGGTTCAACCAATGCCGCGCCCGCGCGTTGCTGCTGGTTGAGCAGGCGATGGGCTTCCCGGTCGAGCAGCAGCCCGATGCAGCGTCGGGGGTGGCCAATGCCTGAGATCGAACTTAACCGTGAGAAGTCCATGCGCATCCTCAACAGCACCGATGCATCCCCGGACGCGCGCGTGGTCGCGGCATTCGCTGTGATGTTCTTCGAGGCGACCGAGCACGCCGACGACCTCGATCCGGAAACCTACGCCATCGCGCACAAGTTGCTGCGGATGGGCGCCAGCGAGCTCGACCAAGCAAGGGAGCAGGCCAATGGCTGACATCCAACAGGGTGCCCGCGATCTGCAACGGGTCCGCGCCGCCCATCCAAACAACCCGACCGGCTCCCTGGCCACCGTCAAGCCGAAGCCCGGGCCGATGATCCCGAGCGACCGCCGCCACCTCTACCCCCAGGAATGCACCAATGGCTGATGGCTCCCGCTCCTTCAACTTCCCCCTGCCGCAGCAATCGGCACTGGTGAAGGCCGCGGACTTCTTCTGCGGCGGCGGCGGCGCAACCGAGGGGGCCGAGCAGGCCGGCTGCGAGGTGGTGGCCGCAGCAAATCACTCACCGACCGCCATCGCCATTCACGCCGCCAACCACCCAAAGACAAAGCACTTCTGCCAAGACCTCCAGCAGATGGATTTCTCGTTGCTGCCGCACTTCGACCTGCTTCTCGCCTCGCCCGCATGCCAGGGGCACACCCACGCACGCGGCAAGGAGCGACCGCACCACGACGCTACCAGGTCCACCGCTTGGGCGGTAATTGCCGCTATGGAGCGGTGGCTGCCGGAAGCCGCCGTAATTGAGAACGTGCCAGAGTTCCTGAAATGGAAGCTGTTTCCCGCCTGGTGCGCCGCACTGGTGGCGCTTGGCTATGCGGTCAGCCCCCATCTGCTGGATGCCGCCGACTTCGGCGTACCGCAGCACCGGAAGCGCGTGTTTGTCATCCTGACGAAGAGCAAGCACCCGCTGGAACTCCGGTTGCCGCGCCGCGACCACGTGCCGGCAAGCTCATTCATCGACTTCAACGCTGGCAAATGGTCGCTCATCGAGCAGCCGGGCCGCTCCGCAGCCACCTTGGCCCGCATCAAGGCCGGGCGTGCGGCGTTCGGCGATCAGTTCATTGCCCCCTACTTCGGCAATGGCTCTGGCCTGACCGGTCGTAGCCTTTCGCGCCCGATTGGCACCATCACCACCCGCGACCGATGGGCGGTGATCGACGGGAATCGCATGCGAATGGTCATGGTGGAAGAAGCCAGGGCTGCAATGAGCTTCCGGCCCAACTACAAGCTGCCGAACAACAAGCGCGATGCCATGCACATGCTGGGGAATGCGGTCTGCCCGACCGTGGAGCGCGAAGTCATCCTCGCGCTGAAGGCGGCTGCATGAAGACGGCCACCATCCAGCACAAGCAGACAGCGCGCGTGCTGCTGCACGAAGCCCGCGCCCGGCGCGGCAGTGCCTTCTCCCACGTGCTGCTGCGCTGGGCCGGCAACGCCCGCCGGCGAGCCGCAGAGGCCGCCCAGCTCGCCAACGCTGCCGAGCATTGCTCGGCTCTGCCCACCCAACAGGAGCTGTTCCTATGACCCAGAAGCACATCAGCCACCCCGAAGGGCTGCCGGACTGCGCCGCCGGGCACCCGGCGCGCCATATCTTCGACGAGCGCGGCGCCAGCAGCGGCGGCGGCCACTTCGTTGAATGCCGCTGCAAGGCCACCACCCGCCACGCACAGGCTGACGCTGCCCTGGCCGACTGGCGGCGCATCAACCGCCCTGCCCGCAGCGCGCGAAAGGTGCTGCCCGCGATCGCTGGGCCGGCGGCGGACAACGTGCTGCAGCTGCCCATCCGCTTCGCCCCCCCGCGCCAGGCCACGACGGCCAAAGGAGTGAATCGTGGGAGCGGCTGAAAAGCTCTGGCCGGACGTTATGAATCTAAAAACGGCCGCCGCCTACTTGGAGTACCACCCGGTCACCCTGCGCAACTGGATGCGCAAGCGAAAAGGGCCGCCAGGCCGGAAGGTCGGCGGTAACTGGCGCTTCCTTCGCGCCGCACTCGACGCATATCTCACGGAAACGAAGCAACCCGAATGGCCCGCCATCCCTACAAACTTGAGCCGCGTGGCAAAAAAGGAATCCTCTGGATCCGTTTCACCACTCCCAACGGACGCGAAGTATTTAGAAGCTCTGGGACTACCGACCGTGACCTCGCTATCGAGTGGGCGTCGAAAATCCACACGGAGCTTTACCGGGTAGCTCGCTTGGGTGAAAAGCCGCGTCGCCTCTGGACCGAGGCGGTCGTGGCTTGGTTCGAGGACCACAGCGGCAAACGCAGCATCAAGAAGGATCAGCACAACCTGAAATGGCTGTCACCCTATCTAAGCCACCTACACCTGGACGAGATCAATGCCGACGTCCTGGCCATGGTGTCGAGCAAGCGCAAGGCCGAGCCCAAGAACAAGCGGCGGAAGAAGGATGGCAGCACCTTCACGGACGAGCCGACCTCACAGGCCACCGTGGACCGAATGATGGCCCTGATTCGGTCCATCCTGAAGGATGCTCAGCGGCGCGGCTGGACCGACTCGGCGCCTTCAATCCGCATTAAGGAAGCGGACGGCGCCGACGACTACCGCTGGCTGACCCAGAACGAGGCGGTGCGGCTGCACAAAGAGCTGGCGCCGCACCTGCGGCCACCGTTCCTGTTTTCCCTTGCTACCGGGTGGCGTGAGCAGAACGTGCTGCGGCTGATGTGGGACCAGGTCGACATGGACAGGCGTGTTGCGTGGATCAAAGGGAGGCAGGCGAAGGCTAAGAAGGCCATCGGCGCACCACTCAACAGAAACGCGATGGACATCCTGCTGGAGCAGCGCGCGAAGAGGGTGGCGGGGAACCCATGGGTGTTCCCGAGTGGATCTGAGAAGGACAGCGAGCCATACGTCCGGGCGAGCAACACCGGCTGGTATGCCGCCCAGAGGCGGGCCAGGATCGAACCGCTGGCGTGGCACGACCTGCGGCACACCTGGGCGAGCTGGCACGTGATGGCCGGCACCAGCCTGCGCAGCCTCATGGAGCTGGGCGGGTGGCGCTCATATCAGTCTGTGCTGCGGTATGCCCACCTGTCCCCCGAACACCTGGCTACAGACGCTGAGCGCCTGGAGAAAGTTGCACGGAAATTGCACGGGCAGGTTGGGTAGCTACTGCTATGATTCAAGCACTTAGCGCTACAGGTCGTTATTAGTAGGGCTACTAAAGTGTTTGATCTAAAAGCTTTTTTTATATGGTGAATGGGATTGAAAATCCCCGTGTCGGCGGTTCGATTCCGTCCTCGGCCACCATGATTCAAGAAGAGCTCGCAGAAATGCGGGCTCTTTTTCTTTGTGCGGTTGTACGGAATCTGCACGGATCCCTTTCCTGCGAGGACGCAGATGCACGCGCGCGACTGGATGATCGAATTGAGGACGCACCTGCACGATGCCGGCTGGACCGTAAGCAACACGGCCGAGCTGTTCGAGATCGTCCGCAAGGAGATCGAGTGGGACCTGGTGCATGAGTGGTCGGCAAAAACGGACACGCTGGTGTTCTGGCTGCCGTCGCACCCGGGCGAAATGAACACAGTGGCAGATCTTCACTACGTCACCCGCGCGAGCGACGGCGCGCGCCTGGACTTCAGATCGGATGACGTGCGCTGGCAGGCAACCATGAAGGCCTTCGTCCGCAGCCTTTAGAGCGAACTGCGCGGGACTCAAACGCGACGTGTCGAAAGCGATGCCCGCATTGCGCGTATCGCCGCCAGCCCAATGGGGCCGAAACGTCCACCTGGCTGTCGCGTCTCTCAAGGTGCCGTTCGGGCGTGCCCGCAAATGACAGAAACTTCACACCTCGCCCCTGCCCTGCCCCTAAGCTCGGGCGACCGTTCCGGAGTGCCGTCGATGCGCATGTTCAGCCCGTGGCTTGCCCTGCTTCTCCTGTCTGCAGCCACATCGCTATGGGCGGCCGAACCCGTGCGCTCGGTACCCGCCCTGGACATGGGCCGTTACGCGGGCCAGTGGCATGAGATCGCGCATCTGCCGGTGTCGTTCCAGAAGAAGTGCGTGGGCGACATCACCGCCACCTATGCGCTGCGTGGTGACGGCCGCATCAGCGTGCACAACGCGTGCCGCACCGCCGATGGCGAGCGCATCGCCGCCGAAGGCGTGGCGCGCCCGGTAGAGGGCGCGCCGGGCCAGCTGCAGGTGCGCTTCGTCCCCGACTGGCTGGCATGGGTGCCGCTGGTGTGGGCCGACTACTGGGTGATCGCGCTGGATCCGGAGTACCAGTGGGCACTGGTGGGTGACCCCGACCGCAAGTACCTGTGGATCCTGTCGCGCTCGCCGCGCATGGACGCCACGCAGTTCGACAGCATCAAGGCCAAGGCCGAAGTCATGGGCTACGACCTGGCGCCGTTGAAAGTGATGGCGCCGCTGGATTGAGCGGCGCCGTGCCTGCCGGGTCCTTCGCGCGCACGCGGTAGTCCAGCGGCGGTGTGGTGCGATCCAGCAGCGGCACGTAACGGAACTGCGCGCCCCGCCGCTGTGCGAATTCGTTCTTCGCCGCCGTCACGGTCTGTGGCGACTGCAACAACGCCACCGTGGTCAGCGCCAGCACCTTCGCCGCGGTAAGCGCCCCCTTGGTCCCGATCGGCGCCCCCGAGGCCGCCACCGCCTGCCAGCTGTGCGCCGGCGTGCCGGGCACCCAGGTGGCAGTGCTGAGCCCAACGGTGGGTACGTTCCAGCTCACATCGCCCACATCGGTGGATGCGCCCCCGGCCTGATCGTCGCGATACGGCTCCAGCGTGGCCGCAGCGGCCAAGGCAGGACGTTGCTGCAGGGTCTGCTGCAGCTGGGTGGCGAACGCGGTGTCGGCCGCGTCATAGATCACACCGCCCACCTGCTGCAGCGAGGCCTGCATGACGCGGCCCAGCGCATCGTTGGGCAGCAGCGAGTACACCCCGCCGGTAGGTTCGAACACCACCTCGGTGCCGGTGCCCATCGCCGCACCGCGCGCGGCCAGCTGCAGGCGGTCGATCACATCGCGCACCACGGCCGGGTCGACGTGGCGCACGTAGTAGTACGCTTCGGCGGCATCGGGCACCACGTTCGGCGCGGCGCCGCCGTTGCTGATCACGTAATGGATGCGGGTGCCGTCGGGCACGTGCTCGCGCATCATGTTGGCCATGTGGTTGAGCGCTTCCACGCCATCCAGCGCCGAGCGCCCGCGATCCGGGGCCAGCGCGGCGTGCGCGGCGATGCCCTTGAAGCGGAACTTGCCACTGATGTTGGCCAGGCTGGTGCCCTGCGCGGCGGAGTTGGCCGCCGCCGGGTGCCAATGCAGCGCCACGTCCACGTCGTTGAACAGGCCGGCGCGGGTCATGTAGACCTTGCCGCTGCCGCCCTCCTCGGCCGGTGTGCCATACACGCGCACTTCGCCGTCGTGGCCACTGGCCGCGAGCCACTGCGCCACGGCCTGCGCGGCGCCCACCACCGCGGCGCCGAACAGGTTGTGGCCACAGGCCTGGCCCGCGTCCTGGCCGGCAATGGGGCTGCGCGTGGGCAACGCCGCCTGCGACATGCCGGGCAAGGCATCCATCTCGGCCAGCAGCGCGATCACCGGTCCGTTGCCGCGCTTGCCGTAGCGGGCCACGAACGCGGTAGGCATGCCTGCCACACCGGCCTCGATGCGAAAACCGGCCTTGCGCAGCTCGTCCTGCAGCAGTGCCGATGACCGGGTTTCCAGGTAGCCCAGTTCCGGCTGTGCCCACAGCTGCTGGCCGACTTCGGCCTGCCGCGTGGCGTAGGCATCCACGGCCGCGAGCACGTCGTGAGAGGCATCGGCGGCCCCTGCGGGCAGGCCCACGGTGCAGGCCAGCACCGCCAGCGCAACCCGTGCACGACGCAGCACCACGTCAGTAGAACCGGACATTGTCGATCTCGAACCAGATCTTCGCGCCCGCGTCGCCGGTGCCGGTGAACACCAGTTGCTGCACGTCATCGCCGCGCCAGGCGGGCAACGGCCCCTTGGCGCGGTACGGCGGCTGGCCCTGCAGCGCATGGAACGGGATCTCCACGGTCTGCCAGCTGCCATTGGTCGTTACCGGCGCGGCCCAGCGGCGGCCCTGCAGACCGCGCGCTTCCAGGCGCAACGTGGCATCACCGCGCACATCCACGCGCACGCCTTTCCAGCCGCGCAGGTCGGCCGGGGCCACCGAGCCGCGCGTCAGCGGCAGGATCACGCCTGCATAGGCGTCGTCCTTGCTCGACAGCCGGGCCTGCATCGACAGCGCCTTGCCGCCGCCATCGCGATCGATCACGTCGGTGACCTGCACGGTACGGTCGTTGCCACCGTCGGCATCGTCATTGCGCAGGGTGTCCAGCGCGGTGCGCTGGTCGGCACGCTCGAAATCATCCACCAACGCGCCAATGCGTAGCGGCGGCAGCGACGCGGCGTGGTTGCCCGCCGGCAGCTGCACGCCCTTGCCCACCACCTGGCGCCCGGCCACATAGACCTGCTGGGTGTTGCGGATGTCGCCAATGCGCTCCCACGGCTTGCCCGTGACCAGCAGCAGGTCGGCGCGCTTGCCGACCTCGATGCTGCCGCGGTCGTCCAGGGCCAGCGCTTCGGCACTGGCGCGGGTGCCGGCCAGCAGGGCCTCGGTCGGGGTAAGCCCGGCCTGCACGAACAGTTCCAGCTCGCGCAGGGTGGACGCGCCGTGCGGGGTGCCGGTCATGCCGGCATCGGTGCCCAGCACGATCGGAATGCCGGCGTCGTGCAGCGTCTTGACGTTGCGCAGTGCATTGGCGAAGTTCGCCTCGCGCTGGCGGTAGGCCTCGGTGCCGGCGCGGGCCTTGCCGCTGCCATCCACGCGCTCGGGCAGGTACACCGCCAGCGACGGCGAGTAACGGGTGCCGTGCTGCTTCATCAGGGCAATCAGCTCGGCGTCGGCCGGGCCGTCCTGCACGCTGTGCGCCAGTGCATCCACCCCGGCACGCGCGGCGGTCTTGCCACGCTTGACCATCACCGTGTGGGTGAACACGCGCAACTGCTGGCGGTGCGCCTCCTCCACGAGGGCGGCCAGGGTTTCTTCGTCCATGCTGCTGTTGTCGGCTGCGTTGGAGTAGCGCCAGCCGTCGGTGAACGCCTTGATGAAGTCGGGCTTGTAGGCCGCCACCTGTTTGACCGCTGCGGTGGCCGCTTCGGGCGAGTTGACCCAACGGGTAGTGTTCTCGTCCCCCCAGTCGGCGCCGTGGCCCAGCGGTGTACTCATGCGCGCGGCAAACTTCACATCCGGCGCGGCGATGCTCTGCAGCCATGCGCGGCGCGGCGCATAGGCCTCCGGTGGCTGGTGGAAATCGCTCACGGTGGTGACACCTGCGGCCAGGTAGCGGTTGGCGATCTGCGGCAGCGTGGCCGGCTCGGCGTTGGGGGTCCAGTGGGTGTGCAGGTCGAACAGGCCCGGCAGCAGCGCCTGGCCCCGCGCATCCACCTGGCGGGTATGTGCCGGCGCCTTGAGATCGGTGCCGATCGCGGCGATGCGCCCATCCTGCACCAGGACACTGGCCGCATAGGGCGCACGCCCGGTGGCGTCGAAGACCATGGCGTTGCGGATCAGCACATCGTTGTCGGCAGCACTGGCCACCACGCAGGCCTGGCCACCGGCCAGCAACAGGGCGGTCAGCAGCGCCAGTGGGCGCGCGCGCGAAACAGTGGCAGTCATTCGGGCATCCCGGTTCATTGCAGTGAGCGCGGCGCGCTGTGGAAGGCGTTGTGCGGCGTGCGCAGCCAGACATCGTTGCCCTGCTGGTCCACCTCCAGGCCCAGGCTGAGCGCGACGCTGCGCGCAAAGCCCAGCGGATCGTTGGCCGAGTACAACCCGACGATGCGACGGCTGCCGACCAGCGGGTCGTCGATCATGATGCGCACGTCGCTGTAGCGCAGGAACTGCGCAGCGGCCACCGACAGCGTGTCGCCGTTGAAGGACAGCATGCCCTCGCGCCACGCCAGCTGCTGGTCCAGGTCATCATGGGCAACGCTCTCGATGCGGATGCCATGGGTGCGGTTGGCCAGTGCACGGTAGTTGGCCTGCAGCCGGGTCGGGGCCACCGCGCCGGTAGCCGTGGCCACATCGACGATGCCCTCGCGCACCAGCACTTCAACCCCGTGCGTGCGTTGTTCGTTGAGGCTCACCGAGAAGCTGGTGCCCACCGCGGTCACCGCGGTATCGCGCGCGGTCACCACGAACGGGCGGGCCCGGTTTTTGGCCACGTCGAACAGGGCTTCGCCGCGCAGCAGGGTGATCTCGCGCCGCGTCCCGGTGTAGTGCACGCGCACCGCCGCGCCCGAATCCAAGGTCACCGCCGAGCCATCGGCCAACGGCACCCGCAGAATCTCGCCCTTGCGGGTGACGTGGTAGTCCCCGGCATCGCTGTGCTCGTGCACCCCCAGTGCCAGCAGGCACAGCGTTGCCGCCAGTCCCATGGCCCATTGCAGCCGCGGCCGTGGGCCGTTCACGCGGGTGTGTGGCACGCGGTCGGCACTGCCCAACGCGCGCGCGCGTCCGGTTCGCGCGTACACCGCGTGGGCGCGTGCGTAGGCGCCGAAATGGCGGCGGTCGGCGGCCAGCCAGAGGTCGCGCTCGGCCACCTCGTCCGGGGCCAGCGCACCGCGATCCTCGCGCGCCACCCACTGCGCGGCCTGGTCGTCGATCGGGTTGGTGTCAACGGCGCCGTGCATGAACTGCCTCCGTGCTGTCCGGTTTCCCTGTGGACCCTGCATCACCCGCATCCTGTTTCATCGATTCCATCAACAACCGAATACCCTTGCACACGTGCTTTTCCACCGTGTTCTCGCTGATCTGCATGCGCTCGGCGATCTCGCGCTGCGAGAATCCCTCGACCCGTCGCAGGATGAAGGCCTGGCGGCATTTGTCCGGCAACTGCGCGATCAGCGCGGTGACTTTGTTGAGTTCCTGGCGCGAAGACGCCAGCCGTTCCGGTGAGGCGTCCTCACCGGTGATTGGCAGCCGGTCGAACTCGGCCACCATTTCAATCGATACCACTTGGGCGCGGCGCACCTGCTGCAGCACCACCGACTGCGCCACCTGGTAGACGTAGGCGCGCGGTTGCCGCACGTGCGATACGTCGGCCATCGCCGCCAGGATCGCGTAGGTTTCCTGCACCACATCGTCCACGTCCTGCGCATGCGCCATGCGCCGCCGCAGCCAGTCGCGCAGGCCCCGCTCGCACGGCAGGACATGCTCGGCCAACCACAACGCACGCTCTGCTGCCAATGTTGCGCCCATTTGAACTCCTGCTGCGCTGCCCGGCAGTGGCCGGGCAGCGATGTAAGGAACTACCTGCGGATCAGAACGCCTTGGTCACGCTGGCATACCAGTAGCGCGGGTACGCCTGGTATACCGCCGAGGAGTAACCATAACTGTCATCGGACACAGGCGGCCGCTTGTCGGCGATATTGTTGGCCCCCAGCTTGACCGATACCCCGTTGAACAGGCCCTCGCGGTTGAAGTCGTACTTGACGTAGGCGTTGGCCAGCGTCTGCGACTTCACCGTCCATGGCGTGCCATCGGCCAGGGTCAGGCTGGTTTCGTGGTAGCTGCTGGCATAGCGCGCGCTCGCCCCGATGCTGAGGTTCTGGTAGCGCCAGGTGAGCGTGCCGCTCCACTTCCACTGTGGGTTGCCGCCGTCACCGATCAGGTCGCCGCCGCCGGTGATGGCGATCGACGGATCGACCAGGCCGGTGGCCTTGGCGTCTTCCAATGCCTGCAGCGCCGGCGAGCGGTCGCGGTAGAACTCGATCAGGCGGGTGCCGTTGATGCCCACGTCGAACCGGCCGATGCGGGTGTCCGGCGAGCTCCAGGCAACGCTGTAGTCCACGCCGCGCACGGTCTGCGGCTGCATGTTGACGTACTGGTCGGTGACATACAGCACCTTGCCGGCGGCATCCAGGCCGGTACCGGCGAAGCGCGCGATGTCATCGGCGGTGGGGGCGGCGCGCACCACGTTGGGATTGCTGCTGCCCTGCTGGCGCAGCAGATAGTCCAGGATCAGCCCGTTGCCCTCGCCGAACAGGCCGATGATGCCTTCCTGTTCGTACTTGTAGTAGTCCACCGCGAAGGTGAAGCGACCGAAGTCTTCGGGGATGAACTGCGGCTGGAACACGATGCCGGCGCTGGTGTTGGTCGAGGTTTCCGGCTTGAGGTCCGGGTTGCCCGAGCGCCGCGCGGTGGTGGACGAACGGTAGGTGCTGCCACAGGCATTGATCGAGGCCAGTGCGCCGGAGCGCACGTCGGCTTCGCACTGGATGTAGTCGGTGCGCGTGTTGGAGCGGCTGACCACGGTGGCGTTGACCTGCTCCAGGTTCGGCGCACGGAAGCCCTTGGCCCACGACGCGCGCACGGTAAGCCCGTCGATCACGGTCCAGCCCAAGGCCAGCTTGGGCTTGGTGACGTTGCCGAAATCGCTGTAGTGCTCGGCACGCCCGGCCACCTGCAGGTCCAGTGCACGCACCAGCGGAATGGACATCTCACGCGACACCAGCGGCACCGAGAACTCGGCGAACAGGCCGGCCACGGTGCGCGACCCTTCGGTGTCCGGGGTTGGGCTCACCCCGTACATGTCGCTGGGGTAGCCGATGCCGGTGATGCTGTCGGTATAGGTGATGCTGCCGTCCACGCGCGCGTCGCGGTCGTCGCGCTGGGTTTCGCGGCGCACTTCCAGGCCGGTGGCCATGCCCACGTCACCGGCCCAGGTGCGGAACAGGTCCGGGCGCGAGGCCTTCAGGTCCCACAGGTACAGCTCGGTCTCGCTGGTGCGGGTGGCCTTGTAGAAGAACCGGTCCAGCTTGCCGTAGTCGTTGCAGCCGCCGCAGAACGGGTTGTAGGCGGCCGAAGTGGCATCGGTCAGCGCCTGCTGGAACAGGGTCATGCTGACCGCGTCCTGGGTATCGACCACCTTGGCCTTGGAATACAGCGCCGCGGTTTCCCAGTCGAAGCCGAAGTGGAAGCCGCGGAGGCCGCCCAGCGCGCGCACCTGGGTGTTCTTGACGTCGATCTGGGTGGGCCGCTCGAAGCGGTAGCTGCTGATGCTCACCGGAATACCGCCGGCGGCCACGTTGAGGTTGGCCAGCCGGTTGGGGTTGGCGCTACCGTCGGGCAGCGTGGTGGCGCCAAACGGGTTCCAGTAGTTGCTGGCGGCCACGGTCATCGGCAGTGCGGCAATGGTGTTGACGCCGGACTGCAGGCTGCGGGCCTTGGACTGATACCAGCCGGCTTCGCCGAAGGCAGTGATGCCATTTTCGAAGTCATGCTTGCCGGTCAGGAACAGGTTGACGCGGTGCACGTCGGGGGTGATCGACAGCGGGAACTGGGCCTGCTGGTTGTCCAACAGATTGCGGTCGGCACCGGCGGTGGCCTTGCTGCCGGACTGCACGCACAGGCCATCGGCCACGGTGGCGTTGCAGCCCTCGTTGGTGAGCGGCTGCACGTGGAACGCACCCGCGGCGGTGGTGAGGAAGGTGCTGCCCTGGCGCACGCGCGGGCCGATCGCGGTGAAGTTGCCCCACGGGCTGTTGCTGTTGCGGTTGTCCGTGCCACTCAGCCCTTCGAACGCGGTACCGACGAAGTCCGGCGCGCGGTCCGCGCTGCGGGTCCAGTCCTGGTCGAGCGAGTTCAACCCGGTGGTGGCGTAGTAGTTGAAGGCCAGGGTGACGTTGCTGCGCAGGTCCTGTGAGTTCTTGCCGACCAAGCCGTTGATGCCGATGTCACGCAGGTTGGTGCCTTCGCCGATGCCGCGCTGGACGCTGATGGTGCCGCCGTCCACGTCGTCGCGCAGGACGTTGTTGACCACGCCGGCGACGGCGTCGGTGCCGTAGATGGCGGCCGCACCGTCAAGCAGCACTTCGACCCGACGCAGGTTGGCGACCGGGACGGTATTGGCGTTGTAGGTGAGCACGGGGACGAGGTTGCCGTCGGCCTGGCTGGTGGGATGCACGACGGTGCGGCGGCCGTTGATGAGCAGCAGGGTGTTGCCGACGCCGAGCCCACGCAGGTTGACCGAGGCGATGTCGCCGCGCGCATAGTTGGAACTGTTGCCGCCGTTGGTGCCGCTGAAGGAGACGTCGCCCATCTGCGGGATGGCGCGGTAGAGCTCGTCGCCGGAGACCGCGCCGGTGGCTTCGATCTGTTCGGCCTGCAGGGTGGCCACGGGCAACAGGGCGGCGCTTTTGGCGCCCTTGATCTGGGTGCCGACGACGGTGACCGAGTCGAGCGTGACCGGGGCGCTGCGTGCGGCGTCGAGCGGCGCGGGCTCGGGGGCGACGGTGGTGGCCGAGGATTGGGCGGCGAGCAGTGCGGTGCCGCCCAGCGAGGCGAGCAGCGGGCGATCGGCGCGCAGTGTAATGGTACGGCCATCATCGGAGGCGACACTGAGCCCGGTGCCGGCGAGCAGTTGTGCCAGGGCTTGCCGGGCGTCCATCTGGCCCTTGAGGGCAGAGACGGCGATGCCGCCTTCGCCGGCGGCGGGGCTGATGATCTGGATGCCGGCCTGGCGCGCAAACTCGGGCAGTGCTTCTTCGATACGCCCCCCGGCGATATCAAAACTGGCCTGTTGGGCCAGGGCGGGCGTGACCATGCCCAGCACCGACACCATCAGGCCTCCGCGGATGGCGCGGGCCAACGGCTGCAACTTGTACGAACGCATGGATACTTCCCCGTGAAAGTGAACATGAGCGGCGATGTTTCGTACCCCCCTGAACAATCCAGATGCACCGGCGTGCGTGTTCCGCCACTGCGCCCGGTGATTGGCCGCGCTTTTGTTCCGGTCTGACTTTACGGGGTTGGGGGTGGGTTTGTTTTTTTGAAGCTTTTAAGAGCTCTTAAGAGCCAGGGCCAGAGCCAGGGCCAGAGCCGGAGCCGGAGCGAGAGCCGGAGCGAGAGCCGGAGCTTTGGTGTGCGTGTTGCGCTGGCTGGGCCGGGGCGTGTGGGTGTGCGGGACACGCTGCAAGTACGTCCATGTAAGCTCCGCCACCGCATCCATGCGGTGGAGGGTCCCGCACACCCACACGCCCCGACCCCCGACAGTGAACGGGTGCGCAGGGGAAAAGCGCTGGCCTTTTTGAGGCTGTGTGCTGACGGTTGGAGGGCCGAGGGAGGGACCGAGGGAGGGATTGAGGTGGGAGGTGGGATCCAGGGTTGGGGTGGGGGTTGACGTAGGTGCCGAGCAAAGCTCGGCACTACCACCCTCCGCTCCCCGACCCACTGCTCTTGCTCTCACCTACGCGCCGACCATGGCTGGAGGGGTGGGCGTGGGTGGGTTGGCGGGACCGTAGAGCGCCATGGATGGCGCGAACGAGCCTACAGGGACGTACTTGCGGCGTGTCCCGCCAACCCACCCACGCCCGCCCTCCCCACCAAGCCGACGCTCTGGCTCTGGCTCTGGCTCTGGCTCTGGCTCTGGCTTCGGCTTCGAAACAAAAACCCCCTACCCTGCACCCACCAAAACCCATAGCCAGCACAACCACCATACGCCGTAGTATGCTTTGGCCCACGCGGCACCTGCTCGAGGATTGCGCCCATGTACCACCGCTTCCGTACCGCCCTGCTTGTCGCCCTAGTCGCCGGCAGCACCCTGGCCCTTGCCGCCTGCAACAGTGGCGTGGTCAAGCGCGTCTCGCCCCCCGGTGCCAGCGTCCAGCAGCTCACCGTGCGCGCCGACGGCGGGTGGGATGTTGCCCTGCGCCTGCAGAATTTCAGCTCCATGCCCATGGTCTTCAATGACGTCAGCCTGGCGCTCAAGGTCGGCGATGAAGACGCCGGCACCCTCACCGCCAAACCGGCCGTGTCCATCGGCGGCGTCTCCGCCGAAGTCATCACCCTCCAGCTCCAGCCTGCCTCCGGCGCCCGCCTGGTCGTCGCCGACGCCCTTGCCGGCAACCGCACCCTCGCCTATTCGCTCAAGGGCACGGTAAGCGCCACCCCGCAGGAAAAGAAACTGCGCAGCTTCGATGTCGACAGCCGCAGCACCCTCAACCAGGCCCCCGGCCTGCCCGGCGTGCTGCGCTGACCCGCGCACCGCCCGCCTCCCTTTGCACCTGATCGAGACCTGACGATGAGCAGCTACACCGCACCGCTTTCCGATATCCGTTTCGCCCTGCATGACGTGCTCAAGGTCGAACCCCTGTTCGCCCGCCTCGGCTTCACCGACGCCACCACCGACGTGGTGGACGCCGTGCTCGAGGAAGCCGGCCGCTTCAGCACCACCGTGCTGGCGCCGCTCAACAGCGTGGGTGACGAAATCGGCTGCGTGCTCGACCAGGCCACCGGCGAGGTCACCACCCCGCCCGGCTTCAAGCAGGCCTACGCGCAGTTCGTCGACGGCGGCTGGACCGGCCTCACCGCCGCACCGGAACTGGGTGGCCAGGGCCTGCCGCACACCCTCGGCGTGCCGCTCAACGAAATGATCAACGCCGCCAACCTGGCCTGGGGCAACTTCCCGCTGCTCTCGCACGGGGCCATCGAAGCGCTCAAGCAGCACGGCGAAGCCTGGCAGCAGGATGCCTTCCTGAAGCCGCTGATCGAAGGCCGCTGGACCGGCACCATGTGCCTGACCGAACCGCATTGCGGCACCGACCTGGGCCTGCTCAAGACCAAGGCCGAACCCAATGCCGATGGCAGCTACGCCATCACCGGCACCAAGATTTTCATCACTGCCGGCGAGCACGACCTCACCGACAACATCGTGCACCTGGTGCTGGCCAAGCTGCCCGACGCCCCGGCCGGTGCCAAGGGCATCTCGCTGTTTGTCACCCCCAAGTTCAAGGTGGACCGTGAGGGCAAGGTCGGCGAGCGCAACGCGCTGCGCTGCGGCTCGATCGAACACAAGATGGGCATCAAGGGCTCGGTCACCTGCGTGATGAACTTCGACGGCGCCGAAGGCTATCTGGTCGGCCAGCCGCACAAGGGCCTGCAGGCAATGTTCACCATGATGAACACCGCGCGCCTGGGCGTTGGCCTGCAGGGCATCGGCCTGTCCGAGCGTGCCTACCAGAACGCACTGAAGTACGCCCGCGAGCGCCTGCAGTCGCGCTCGTTGAGCGGCCCCAAGAATCCCGAGAAGCCGGCTGACCCGATCCTGGTCCACCCGGACGTGCGCCGCATGCTGCTGACCATCAAGTCGCTTGTCGAAGGCAGCCGCCTGCTGGCCCTGCACGCAGCCACCCTGGTCGACGTGGCCCACCATGCCGACGATGCCGGCGAGCGCGAGCGCGCCGACACCCTGGTGAGCTTCCTGACCCCGATTTCGAAGGCCTGCCAGACCGAATGGGGCATCGAGAACACCTACAACGCCCTGCAGTGCTTCGGTGGCCACGGCTACATCCGCGAGCACGGCATGGAACAGCTGGCCCGCGATGCGCGCATCACCACGCTGTATGAAGGCACCACCGGCATCCAGGCGCTGGACCTGATCGGGCGCAAGACCGCCTCCAGCCAGGGCGCCGGGCTGAAGCTGATGCTGGCCGAGATCGAGGCGTTCGCCAAGGCCAATGAAGGCAACGAAGCGCTCGCCGAGTTCATCGCCCCGCTGCGCGCCAAGGCCGACGAATGGGGCACGCTCACGATGGCCACCCTGCAGCGCGCGGCCGGCAATCCCGAGGAACTGGGCGCGGCCAGCTTCGACTACCTGTTCTATTCGGGCTACGTGGTGCTGGCCTACTGGTGGGCGCGCAGCGTTGCCGCCGCCGACGCCTCCGCGCAGAGCGAGGCGTTCAAGCAGGCCAAGCGCGAAACCGCCCGCTTCTACTTCGCCCGCGTGCTGCCGCGCACCCTCAGCCATGCCGCCGCCATCCAGAGCGGCGCGGCGCCGCTGATGACGATGGCGGATGCGCATTTCGGGGAAGGTTGATCGTTGACCGGCCCACCGACCAACGGTCGGTGGCGACCGGGGATGTGGATCAATCGAGTGTGGATGGTGCCCGGGGGATCGGCATGCACTGGCCGCAGATGAAAGGCCTGCCCGCGTAGGTGCCGACCGTTGGTCGGCACATCGGCGGCCACGGCGACGCCACGCCCGGAAGCCAACCGACCAACGGTCGGTTGCTACCCGGAACGAACGAGGGCCAACCGACCAACGGTCGGTTGCTACCCGGAACGAACCTGAAGCCAACCGACCAACGGTCGGTTGCTACCCGGAACGAACCAGGGCCAACCGACCAGCGGTCGGTTGCTACCCGGAACGAACCTTTGGTTCGTTCCTATACACAAAACGTCAACATTCCGGTATAAGCTGTTTTCCCGATGGAGACAGACACTACACGCCTAGGTCTGATCGATACCGGAGCCTCGTCCGCCCCGGTCGACGAAGTGTCGCCCATCGCCACCCTGCACCGGCCCGGCAGCGTCCGCCTGCTCTCGCTGGATGCGCACGGGCGGGTCCTGGACTGGATCAACTGGCAGGATGCGGCCTGCCTGTATGCGCGTGATGCCGTCGCCTGGACCCTCGGCGACCCCTGCCTGCACATCCATGGCGGCACCAGTCGGTTGACCGGTATCCAGAGCGGCATGGACCTGCACCCGATCATCGCCGCACGTGGCCACGCCCGTTCGCGCGCGCTGGATCCCACCCCGAACCTGTCCAACCAGGCGCTGTTCGCCCGCGACGCGCACCTGTGCCTGTACTGCGGCCAGCAGTTCAACCGCCCCCAACTGACCCGCGACCACGTCATGCCGATCTCCAAGGGCGGCCTGGACGTGTGGGAGAACGTGGTCAGCGCCTGTTTCCACTGCAACTCGCGCAAGAGCGACCGCACCCCGCAGCAGGCCGGCATGCCGCTGCTGGCCGTGCCGTACCGGCCCAGCTGGATCGAACACATGATCCTGTCCAACCGCAACATCCTGGCCGACCAGATGGCCTTCCTGAAGGCGCAGCTGCCCAAACGCTCCAAACTGGCGGCCTGACCTGCGACCAACTGACGCAGGCCCCGTCACCGTTTGGTCACTCCGAAGGCGGTTTGCTTGCCCCACCCCGGTTTGGGGGGGAAAATAGGCGCTCAGAAGAAGCGCGATAAACATGATCGATTCCGCCCGCTATCCCCGCCTGTCGCGCATCCAGTCACCGGATGACCTGCGCAGGTTCGATGAATCCGAACTGCCCGCCATCGCCGACGAACTGCGTGCCTACCTGATCGAATCGGTCGGCAAGAGCGGCGGCCACTTCGGCGCCGGGCTGGGCGTGATCGAATTGACCGTGGCCCTGCACTACCTGTACCAGACCCCGGTGGACCAGCTGGTCTGGGACGTGGGGCATCAGACCTACCCGCACAAGATCCTCACCGGTCGCCGCGACGCGATCCACACGGTCAAGCAGAAGGACGGCGTGGCGCCGTTCCCCAAGCGCGAAGAGAGCGAGTTCGACACCTTCGGCGTGGGCCACTCCTCGACCTCGATCTCGGCCGCGCTCGGCATGGCCATCGCGCGCCAGCTGGAAGGCGACGATCGCAAGGTGGTCGCGGTGATCGGCGACGGCGCGATGACCGCCGGCATGGCCTACGAGGCGCTCAACCATGCCGGTGGCATGGACAGCGAACCGAACCTGCTGGTGATCCTCAACGACAACAACATGTCGATCTCCGAGGCCGTTGGCGGGCTGACCAAGATGCTCGGCCGCGCCACCGGCAGCCGCACGCTCAACGCGCTGCGCGAAGGCGGCAAGAAGATCCTGGGCGACAAGAAGAACAACCCCACCGCGCGCTTCGTCAAGCGCTGGGAAGAACACTGGAAGGGCATGTTCGTGCCATCCACGTTCTTCGAGGAAATGGGCTTCCATTACACCGGCCCCATCGATGGCCACGACCTGCCGGCACTGGTAGCCACGTTGAAGACGCTCAAGGGCCTCAAGGGCCTGAAGCTGCTCCACGTGATGACCACCAAGGGCAAGGGCTACGAGCGTGCCGAGGGCGACCAGATCGGCTATCACGCCGTCGGGCCGTTCGATCCGGACAAGGGCCTGGTGTCCAAGGGCGCCGCCAAGAAGCCGACCTACACCGATGTGTTCAGCGACTGGCTGTGCGACGCCGCGGCGGCCGAACCCAAGCTGGTGGGCATCACCCCGGCCATGCGCGAAGGGTCGGGCCTGGTGCGTTTCAGCAAGGAATACCCGGAGCGCTACTTCGACGTGGCCATCGCCGAACAGCACGCGGTGACACTGGCCGCGGGCATGGCCACGCAGGGCGCCAAGCCGGTGGTGGCGATCTATTCCACGTTCCTGCAGCGCGCGTACGACCAACTGGTGCACGACGTGGCCGTGCAGGAGCTGGACGTGCTGTTTGCGATCGACCGTGCCGGCGTCGTGGGCCCCGATGGCGCCACCCATGCCGGCAACCTGGACCTGAGCTTCCTGCGCTGCGTACCGCACATGGTGGTGATGGCGCCTGCCGACGAAGCCGAATGCCGGCAGATGCTGAGCACCGGCCTGGCGTTCGACGGCCCGGCTGCGGTGCGCTACCCGCGCGGCAGTGGCACCGGCGTGGACGCTGGCACCGATCTGTCCACGCTGGAGATCGGCAAGGCCGACCTGCGCGTACAGGGCAGCCGCGTGGCCCTGCTGGCGTTCGGCAGCACCGTGCCGGCCGCCGAAGCGGTGGGCCGTGCGCTGGGCTTGAGCGTAGTCAACATGCGCTTCATCAAGCCCCTCGACCGCGCCCTGCTGCTGGAGCTGGCACGTACCCACGACGGCTTCGTCACCATTGAAGACAACGTGGTGGCCGGTGGCGCCGGCTCGGGCGTGGCCGAACTGTTCAATGCCGAAGACGTGCTCAAGTCGATCCTGCACCTGGGCCTGCCGGACAGCTTCCAGCATCACGCCAGCCGCGAAGACCTGCTGGCCGAAGCCGGCATCGATGCCACCGGCATCCGGGCGGCGGTGCTCAAGCGCTGGCCGCAACTGGCCAGCGATGGGCATCCGCTCAGCGCCGCGGGTTGAGGTTGCGGCCTCGTAGAGCCGGGCTCTGCCCGGCTGGGTGGTTACTGACGTCACGGATGGTTTTACGCGCAAAGCAGCCGACCAACGGTCGGCTCTACCGGTCATGTCACGGGATGGTTTTACGCGCAAGGCAGCCGACCAACGGTCGGCTCTACCGGTCATGTCACGGGATGGTTTTACGCGCAAAGCAGCCGACCAACGGTCGACTCTACCGTGCCCCGCCGGCGTCAGCCGTAGCGCACGGCCTCCACGTATGCCCCGCTGGCTTCCACCCGTACCGAACTGCGTCGGCCGGTCTCGGCGTGATGCAGGCGCGCCAGCGCATCGGCGAAATCAAACGCCTTGGCGCTGTCGTGGAAACGGAACGATTCCAGCTTGTCCGGATGCAGCACGCGCCACAGGCGGTGCTCCAGTTGCAGGCGGATCAACATGCGGTGCTCTCTCCATGAGTCGGCATATCGGGCAGGACGCGCCGCACGACCGTGCGGCGGAACCTGGGGTCGGATGAAGCCGGGGCTTCCCGCCCCGGACAGTAACCAATCGGAACTGTGATCTGTATCAGATTTTTCTGATTCACCAGCCCAATGATTGCTGCGACCTCAATTCACCTGGAATTCGCCACGGCAACCGCCGTTGACCCACACCCCGTTGCGGTCCCAGCCCCAGGTGCGGCCTTCCACGCACGCCGTGCGCGAGGTCTGGCGGACCAGCCGCGCATCGCGCCGGATGCTGACGTTGCAGCGCTGCAGTCGGTGGTCGTTGGAGTCGCAGGTGACCACCTGGCCACGCCCGCCCCAGCCGCCGCCGTGGTTACCGCCTTGGTTGCCGCCCCAGCCACCGCCGTGGCCACGCCCGCCCTCGGCGATGAATTCGGCGCGGCAGCCCTGGGTCACCCACACGCCATTGCGGGCCTGGCCCCAGGTCTCGCCTTCCACGCAGGGCGAACCGGAAATCTGGCGGACCAGGCGTGCGCGCCCCTGCAACGGGCACTGCTGGGTGCGGCCCTTGATCGATTCGCAGCGCACCGGCCCGCTGTTGTAGCCGTCGTCGCGATGGCGATCGTAGTTCTGCGCCTGGACGGTGGCGCCCAGCGCCAGCATCGCGGGCAGCAGCGCCCACAACCACGCCTGCTTTCCGTGCTTCATCCCATTGCTCCTCATGCCTGCCTCGAAACTGTGTGTGGTGGTGGCGCACAGGATGTGGCAAAGCCGTCACCCGCAACATAGGCCGGAAGTCCCCGATTTCATGCCCTATTTAGGTACCCGACGGCTGGCTGACCAGACCGCGCCAACGCAGTCACATCGCCTCGAACATCTGCAGCACGCGTTCGGCCGAGTCCATCGCCAGCATCTGGTGTGCCTCGGTAGCCGACACCGCCGCGCGCGCGAACATCACCTGCTCATGCGCGTTTACCGCGGCCGGCCAGTCGGCGGCACAGAGCGCGTCGGCCAGATCGGCGGCATCGCGCAGGGCCAGGTTGGCGCCCTCGCCGGCCGGCGGCATCAGGTGCGCCGCGTCGCCGATCAGGGTGACAGCGTCACAGTGCGCCCAGCGATGCTCCACCGGCAGAGTATGAATCGGCCACGGCCGCACGGTGTCCTGCGCGTCGGCGATCAACCGGCGCAGATCCGGGTGCCAGCCCTGGAAATGCTGCAGCAGGCTGGCGCGGGTGTGCAGGGGCGCCGCTTCGCCGTCGCCAAGCTGCTGCGGCAGCGACGCGTACACGCGCACGTGGGCATGCGCATTGCGCTGGGCGAACACGGTGCCGCCACTGCCCTTGGCGATCAGCGTGCCGCGCCCAACCAGTGCTGCCAGTGCCGGGTGCGCGTTGTCCACGTCCGGCAGTGACAGCTCGTACAGGGTGATGCCGGCGTGCTGCGGGCGCACGTCGGTCAACAGCGGGCGCACCTTCGACCACGCGCCATCGGCGCCCACCACCAGGTCGGCGCGCGCCACCGCACCGTTGGCGAACTGCAGCTCGACACTGCCTGCATTCCGCCTGGCCTGCGTCAGCACATGCCCCCAGCGCACGCAGCCCTCGGCCAGCGGCGCCAGCAACAGCGCGCGCAGCTGGCCGCGATCGATCTCCGGGCGGTCGCCGCCCACGCCGTCGTCGGCCAGCAGCAGTCGGCCCTGTGCATCGAACAGGCGCATGCCCTGGTCCTCGTAGCGCGCCAGCTGCTGGAAGGACGCAAACAACCCGGCGCTCCGCAGCGCGGCCTGCCCGGTCGCCGCGTGCAGGTCGAGCATGCCGCCCTGGGCGCGGGCGTCGGGCGAGGCGTCGGCTTCATACACCTGCACGGCACGGCCGGCCTGTTGCAGCCGGCACGCCAGCAGCAACCCGGCGGGGCCGCCACCAACGATGGCAATACGGGGGGAATGGGACATGCGGCGCCTCCAGCGGCTTTAACATAGGACCCTATGATTAGTATCATAGGCGCCTATGTCAATGCCCCGCAGGTGAACGCATGTCCCGGCCCGCGCCCGATCCCAGCAACGTTCCGTCGTTCCTGATCAAGCAGGTGGCACGCGAACTCAGCCGCCTGGCCGAAACCCAGCTGCGTCCGCTGGGGCTGGGCATGGCCAGCCTGCCGGTGCTTGAGGCGGTGCGCCAGGGCAAGGCGACCACCCAGGCCGAATTGGCCCGCCTGCTGCGGGTGGAGCAGCCCTCGATGGCGCAGACCCTGGCGCGGCTGGAGCGCGACCAGTTGATCCGACGGTCGCCGGATCCCCAGCATCCGCGCGCCCAGCGCATCGAACTCACGGCGCTGGCGCTGCAGCGGTTGCCGCAGGCCCGCGAGATCCTCAACGAGGGCAATACACGCATGCTGGCCGACTTCAGCGTGGATGAAACCATGCGGCTGACCAGCTTCCTGCAGCGGCTCAGCGCCAACCTCGACCGCACCGGCTGAGCGCCTGCGGTACACGCGCGGTTTCAGCCGTAGCGCACCGCGTCGACGAAGGCATCCATTGCCACCACCCGTACCGCGCAGGCCTGCCCGGTCTCGGCGTGGCGTTCGCGCGCCAGGGTGTCGGCGAAGTCGAAGGCCACCGCACCGTCATCGAAGCTGACCGGGTCCGGGCGGGTCGGGTGAATCACGTGCCAGCGGTGGTCCTGGCATTGCACCTTGATCATCATGCTGCTCGCTCCTGCGGGGGCATCCATGCGGAGTGGCGATACGGTGCGCCGCATGGGGGCGCTGGCCGCGTGGGGACAGTCAAGCGAGGCATCCCTCCCTCGAGCAGCACGATACGGCCCCAGGCCCGTGCCGGGATATCGGATTAGTCTGATTTTGGGCAGTCACCGACCGTACGCTGCGCACTCCCCTGATGGCAGGATCAGTCGCCGGTGCCCAGGAACGCGAACGGCGCCGACGGCTGGAACTGCCCCAGCGCATCGCCGGCGAATACGTTGCGCTGGTCGCGGCCGAGGTCAAGCCTGAGCACCTGCGCACCCGGGGCGAAATCGACCTTGTTGAGGTCCACCCAGAACGTGTTGGGGGTCAGTGCCGACTCGAAGAAATACAACCGGCGCTTGTGGTCGGCCACGGTGCGCCACCGCGTGGACGAAATATTGGGCTGGTCCGGAGTGGTGATGCCATAGGGCACCGACACGTTGCGGATCACGCTGAACACACTGGCCAGCGCCACCACCGGATCTTCGCTCTTGGGAATGGCGTTGATGTAGAACGACGCCCGCGCGAAACGGTCGGCCGAGCGGTTGGTACCGGGCAGCATCACGGTGCCGCCGATCTGCTGCCAATAGGTGTTGAGCGCCAGCTGCTGGTCGAACACCGGCGAATTGGTCATGACCTGGTAGGCGCGGTCATGGTGGATCACCTGCTTGCCGCCGACGTATTCCACGATCGCGCTGTCGCCACTGGCATCGGACAGCGCCAGGTGCAGCGTAGCCTGCCGCGATTCGCCCGGCAGGTTGTCGGTGACCAGCGCATAGGGCTCGCGCTCCAGCGCGGCCACCGCTTCGGCCACCGTGGCGAAGTTGTCGAGCATGTACTGCGCCCACAGCGAGATGGCCAGGCCGGGTTTGCGCCCGCGTTGTGCCGGGTACTCCGATTCCACCAGCCACAGCAGGTTGGCCGACAGCCCCGCTTCGTTGAGCCCATCGGTGGTGGAAATGTCGAACCCACTGGCTACCACGCTGCCATATTTGGCTTTCCAGCGGATCGAATCGCTGCCGGCCTGGCCGTTGCGCGCGATGCCACGCGGCAACACCCACAGGTTGGTGGCGATGTCGCTCTGCCAATCCATCGAACGGGCGGTGATCACGTCCTGGTTCTCGCCCAGATAGACCACCCGGGTGCAGGCGCTGGCCGGGGTCACCGCACCGCCGACCGCCGTCGCAAGCAACACGGCGCACGCAAACGCCTTCATGGCATCTCTCCCTGCAGAATGTTGGGCAACCACGCCGACTGCACGCCAACGCAGAATGGCCCGATCACACCGGACCCCGGGTGATGGAGGGGTGAATCGTCCGGCCGCGCCCGTCAGCCCGGCACGATGCCCGTCCGATCCACCGCCAGTGCCACCACGAACCGCGCCCCGCCACCGGCGGCACTTTCCGCGGCGATGCTGCCGCCATGGCGCAGCATGATTTCGCGCGCCAGGTACAAGCCAAGCCCGCTGCCACTGCCGCTGGGGCGCAGCCGGTGGAAGGGCTCGAAGATCGCCTGGCGCTCCTGCTCCGGCACGCCGGAGCCTTCATCGCTTACCGCCAGCACGCCATCGGGCTGCAACGCCACGGCAATCAGGCCGTGGTCGCCGCCGTGGGCGATCGCGTTCTGCAACAGGCTGGCCACCACCCGGTGCAGCGCATCCGGATCGCCACGCACCCAGACCGGCGCATCGGGCGCATCCACGGCGAAGGTGTAACCGGCATCGAGCACCAGCGGCGCCACGTCGCCGGCCACCTCGCGGGTCAGCGCGGCCAGGTCCACGCGCTGCGACTGGCTGCGGTGATGGTCCAGCCGCTGCAGGTCGAGCAGCTGCTCGGCGATATTGCTCAGCCGGCCCAGGTCACGCTGCAGGCGCGAACGCGCCGGGCCGGACGGCAGGTCGGCGATGCGCGTGGCCAGAATCGCGATCGGCATGCGCAGTTCGTGTGCCGCGCCCACCAGGAAGCGGTCCTGCGCATCGTAGCTTTCGCCGATGCGGCGCACCGCCGCGTTGAACGCATCCACCAGCGGGAAGATCTCGGCGGGCACCGCGTGCGTGTCCAGGCCACCGCCGCGTTCGTTGATCTGGATCGCGGCGGCCTGCGCGGCCACCCGGTTCACCCCGCGCAGCGAGCGGTGGATTGCCCACGGTGCCACCACCAGGGTGATCACGATCAACGGCACGGTGATCCAGCCACCGAGGTAGCCGATCACCACCAGCATCTGCCGCCACAGCCCGCGGTGCGGCATGCCGCCGATCATCACGTGCACGCGTCCCTCCGGCGTGTCGTTCACCCAGATGCGCATGGCCAGTTCGGCCGCACGCGTGCGTGTGCGTACGTCGGTCGGCTCCAGGTAGCGCAGCTGGGCCACCAGCGGGCGGTACATCTCCGGCACCGTGCCGTGGGTGACCTGGCGGCCGTCTTCATCGGTGGCCGCGAACCAGAACGTGGACGGGCGATCCTGCGCGGCCTGGTCCAGCGCGCGCCAGTCCACGTGCAGTGCATCGTCCCGCACATGGATCGACTTGGCGATCGACTCGCTCATCTTCCAGTCAATGTAACCGGCGCCGCTGTCGCCATACATCAGCACCATGCCAATCAGGCCCATCGCCACCATGGTCACCTGGATCAGGATGATCTTCCAGGCCAGGCTGAAAGACAGCGAGCCGGGTTTGAGGAATTTCATGCGACGTCCTTCAACAGATAGCCGATGCCGCGCATCACGTGGATCTCCACCCGCGCATCGGCCTCGGCCAATGCCTTGCGCAGCTTGGACACGTGCGCGTCCAGGGCGTTGGACTGGATCGCATCGTCGAAGCCGTATACCGCCTCCAGCAACGCCGCGCGCGCCACGGTACGGCCCTGGCGCACCGCC
This sequence comes from Stenotrophomonas sp. GQ19, assembly GCF_059758695.1. Classification (NCBI taxonomy): domain Bacteria; kingdom Pseudomonadati; phylum Pseudomonadota; class Gammaproteobacteria; order Lysobacterales; family Lysobacteraceae; genus Stenotrophomonas; species Stenotrophomonas sp. GQ19. Next base: position 290,595 of record NZ_JCAXES010000003.1, read on the forward strand.
AAGGCTTCCAGCACCAGCAACTGCCGGCGCGGCAGCGCCAGCAGTACACCGTCGACGCTGGCTTCGCGCGCGACGAAATCAAACTGCAGCCGCCCCAGCAGCAGCACCGGCAAGGCGATCTGCGAGGGCCGCCGCGAGATCGCGCGGATGCGTGCCAGCAGTTCTTCCACCGCGAACGGCTTGGTCAGGTAATCGTCGGCGCCGACGTCCAGGCCGAGCACCCGATCGGCCACCGAATCGCGCGCGGTGAGCATGATCACCGGCAGGTTGGGCACCAGGCTGCGCGCCACCCGCACGAAATTGGCCCCGTCGCCGTCGGGCAACTGCCGATCCAGCAGCAGGATCTGGTGCACGCCGGCTTTGAGCGCCTCGCCGGCCTGGGCCATGCTGACCACCACGTCCACCACCATGCCATGCCGGCCCAGGCTGGCCTGGATGGCATTGGCCAGTTCCGGATCATCTTCGAGCAGCAGGATGCGCATGGGTGGGGACACAGGGGACGACGGCTGCCGATGGTACCGCGCGGCCCGGCGCAACGTTCCGACAATGTAGGCACGGCACCATGGCCGCTTGGCATTCCCAGTGTGGCAGGTACATGCGCGAGCGTTGCAAGGCAGATTCCCCCCCGGCAGGCACCTGCGGCCTGGTTGGCAATGAACGTACCCGGCAGTCGCTGTGCCCGGGCATCGCCGCCGTCGTGCTGGCGACCGCGGCATGGCTGGTGGCCGGCAGCGCATTCGCGCAGGCACCGGGCGCCAAGCCGCGCAGCAGCCTGGGCGTGGCGGTGGTGGCCCTGAAGTCGCCTTATACCGGCTACAAGACCGACACCGTGGGCGCGCCGATCATCAGCTACGAAGGCAGGAAGTTCCACTTCCGCGGCGGCAGCTTCGGCTACAAGCTGCTGGACAGCGACAGCACCGAAGTGTCTCTGATGGCCTCGCCGTACATGATGCGTTTCAAGCGCAAGGACAGCCACGACCCGCAACTGCGCCAGCTGTCCAACCGCGGCTTCTCGGCGATGGCCGGGGTGGCGGTGCGGCATACCGCGCCTTGGGGCCTGCTGCAGGGCAACGTGCAGGCCGAAGTGAGCGGCCACGGTGGCGGCGTCGCCGCCGATGCCAAGTACGCCTACCCGCTGCCCATGGGCCGGGTGACGCTGGTGCCCGGCGTGGGCCTGAACTACGCCGGCAAGGGGCTCAACGATTACTACTTCGGGGTCAGCGAGGACGAAGCGCGCCGCAGTGGCCTGGCGCGCTACCGCGCCGGCAGCGGGGTGTCGCCCTACGCCGACCTGACCGCGGTGATGCCGCTTGGCCCGCACTGGACGGCCACCGCATCGCTGCGCCGCACGCGGCTGTCCGATGCGGTCAAGGACAGCCCGATGACCACCGGCGACCACATGGACTCGGCCGCACTTTCGCTCAGCTACGGATTCTGATCATGCGCCAGGGAATCGTCCGTCGTGTTGCCGATGTGGCCCTGCGTATCGAACCGGACCGCGGCGCGGTGCTGGAGTGGATCCTGCATACGCCGCTGCCCTCGCTCGGCGGGCAGACCACCTTCGAACTGGCCTGCGATGGCCAGGGCGAACGGGTGATCGCACTGTTGAACGCCCTGCTGCTGCAACCCGGCGCGGCCGCACCGCGCCTGCCGCAGGCACGGGCACCGCACTGAGCCGGGCCCTCCCCGCCTTTCCGACCCCGCTCCCGGAGCCCGCATGAGCCGTCCCTTTCCGATGATGAGCGCCCACGACGGCGGGCAAGACCCGCTGCTGGCCCAGGCCCTGGTCGATTTCGACCGTGCCGTGCAGGGCCTGATCGCCGACGACCCGGTCGCACATGGGCGCTTCTCGCGCGCGTATGTCACCGCGATCTTCCGGGCCTGCCTGGCCCCCAGCGATCCCGGTCCCGGCGCGCCGCGCGGCCGCCCCGACCCGGAAATCGCGCAGGCGCTCAAGCGCTGGATACAGGACCAGCTGCAACAACATCCCGGCGAAGGCAGCGACCACCGGCTGACCGCCGCGCGGCGCGCAGCACACGGTTTCTGGCTGCAGTCGCTGGCCAATCCGGTCGATGCAGACGGCCGCCCCCGCGCCGACCGCCTGCTGGAAGGTCTACTGGCACTGACCCGCACCGACGGCTGATCGCTACTCAGGGGCTGCCTCCTCACAGGCGCTTGCGGCACACTTTGCCGATGCTGCGCCGCAGCCCGGAGATTGCACGATGCGCCTGCCTGTTGCCCTTGTCCTGTTGTTGATCGCCTCCCCTGCCCTGGCCCAGGACGACGATGAAACGCCGTCGTTCGATCGCCCCGGTATCGGCTTCTCGCCGAGCACCCTGCCGCGCGGCAGCGTCGCACTGGAATGGGGCCTGCCCAGCCTGGAACGCGATCGCGATGACGACGGTACCCGGTCCACCCAGTACAGCAGCGACCTCAACCTGCGCATCGGCCTGGCCGAGCATGTGGAACTGCAGGCCTTCAGCACGCCGTTCAACCACCTGCAGCTGAAGCCGCGCGATGGGTCGGCGAGCAGCAGCAACGGCGGCGGCGACAGCGGCCTTGCCATCAAGATCGCCCTGCCCACCGGCTCGGACAAGCATGCCTGGGCGCTGCTGGCCAGCACCACCTTCGCCACCGGTGCGCGCGATTTCAGCGAAGGCGGCACCCAGTACGCGCTCGGTGCCAGCTACGAATACAGCTTCGACGATCGCTGGAGCGGCGCGCTGTATGCCAACGCCACCCGCGGCGCTGGCGCGGATGCATTCACCTGGTCACCGAGCGTCAGCGTGGCGCTGACCGACACCGTGAGCAGCTACCTGGAAGCCGGCTTCACCCACACCCAGGGCGAAGCGTCCACCGCCATCGCCGGGGCCGGCCTCACCTGGATGGTGGCCCGCACCGTACAGCTGGATGCCTCGTTCGACGTCGGCCTGGACAACAACAACCCGGACCTGCAGGCCGGCCTGGGCGTGTCGTTCTTCTTCCGGTAACACGTAGAGCCCGCGCCAATGCCACCTGCTCGCTCACTCCACAGTGGGGGGTAGAGCCACCCCACGGGTGGCTGCGCGCGATCCGTGCCTACGCACACAGACACGCACCGCGTTTGGCCACCCATGCAACCGAACGCACCCTCGTGAAACCCGGACGTTCCATCGAATGCCGGCGGCGCACCGCCCAAACAAAAACGCCTGCGCATCACTGCGCAGGCGTTGGTATTTGAACCCGATGCTGTCCTGCGGTCAGGTGACCTTCTTGGCGATCGTCATGCCCAGCACGAACAAGACCACGGCGATGATGATGCCTGCCCAGAACAGGAATTTCGCCACGCCGATCGCGGCGCCGCCGATGCCGGCGAAGCCGAGTGCACCGGCAATGAGGCCGATGACGGCGAAGATGATGGCCCACTTGATCATGATGATCCTTACCCGCAAACCGGGATGACTGACAGGCCTCCAACCTAGCGATGCCGCTGTCCGCCCTTCGTGAACGACACGCGCGAACGGCGTGAAGTCTGCGCCGTGCCGATCAGTGCGCCGCGTGCGTGGCGTCCACTGCGTGGGGCTCGCTGCGCGTCATCGGCTGATAGATCAGCCCGGCCGACTCACCCACCTCGCCACTGCACGCAAAACCATGGCGCTGGTAGAACGCCACCGACGACAGCGACGCATTCACCGTGACCACCTCGCTGCACGCCTGTGCAATCACTGCGGCCAGCAATGCCTCACCCACGCCTTGCCGCTGGCATGCCGGATCAACGAACAGCAATGCCACATGGCGGCGCTCTTTCAGTTCGGCCACGCCCTTGATCACGCCGCCAGCGTCGTAGACCACCTGCAGGCTGTCCGGCCCCGAGCGCTGCGCGAAACCGTCTGCTGCCGCGATCGTCCCGAACGTTTCCACGCCGGTCGATGACAGCGACGGCGCCACTGCCGTGAGAAACGCGCGCATGCACACTGCGCTGGCCTCGTCCCGATCGGTCTCCAGCAGTGTCCTGATCATCCTGTCTCCTTCGTGTTTTGTGCGAACGCTTCACTCTACGTGACGCTTGCAGGCAAGTCGCAGCCGATAGCGACAAACCCGGCGGAATCTGCTGAGATTGCCCACCTCGTCGTGCAGTACCGTCATGTCGCTCTCCCCTGCCGCAGCCGCATCCGATCCCCCACGTACCCTGCTGCATGCATGCCTCGATCTCGGGGTGCTGCTGGCCGCCTCCATCACCTTTGCGTGCGTGCTCACCGCCCAGGTCCAGACGGAGCACTTGGGATGGGCCTGGCCGTCGATGCCTTACGACTACACGCGGGGCGACGTGTGGATCCACGCGCTGCTGGCCAGTCTGGTGGTGATCCCGGTGCTGGTGCTCTGCAGGCACGCAGGCGCGCGACCGCCGTCGCGCTGGCAGGACCTGGCCTTCGCCGTGGCCACGCTCGTGGTCATCCGGCTGGGGCCGCCCGATGCACAGGTGTTCGGCACCACCTGGACCGCATGGGAGATCACGGCCGGGTTGTTCCTGCTGCAATGGCCGATCGTGGTGCCGCTGACCGTGGCATCGGTGATGCTCCGCCGCCTGCTGGGCAGGTGGGTGGACCGGCACTGAGCGTTTTTGGACCCGCCGCGGGGCGTTTGGCAGCCTGGCGGCGCCGCGCTCACGGCATTTTCCAGTCCTGCGAATTCATGACAAATATCCGAATAATCAACAGGTTGGAAGTCTATTGAGGATGCGCCGTCAGCTTCCCTCATCTAGCTAAGCGGATTTAATTTGTGATGATTGCCACAAATTCACACCTCCGTCACAATCAGGGCGTCCAACCAGCCTCGTCACGCCCATGCGCGCGCTAATCACCAAGCAACATCCGGCCCTGCTGAAGTTCTACTTCGTGGCCTGTTATGTGGTTCTGATCGAAGAAGTGCTGCGCGCCCTGAGCTGATACGGGCGCGCAACCCTGCCCTGGCCGGTTACGACTGGAACGCGTGTTCCGGCCCCGGGAAGACCCCTGCTTCCACATCGGCGGCGAACTCGCTGGCCGCCTTGTGCAGCAGGCCATGCATGTCGGCGTACTGCTTGACGAAGCGCGGCAGCTGCCCGGTGCGCAGTCCGGCCATGTCCTGCCAGACCAGCACCTGCGCATCGCAGTCGCTGCCCGCGCCAATACCCACCGTGGGCACCGAAACCGCCGCGGTGATCTGCGCGGCCACGTCGGCCGGCACCATCTCGATCAACACCGCGAACGCACCGGCCGCTTCCAGCGCGCGCGCCGCTTCCACCAGCACCGGGCCATTGTCGCCACGGCCCTGGACGCGGAACCCGCCCAGCTGATGCTCCGACTGCGGCGTGAAGCCAATATGCGCCATCACCGGAATGCCCGAGCTGACCAGCTTGCGCACCTGCGGCACCATCTCGATGCCGCCTTCCAGCTTGACCGCGTGCGCGCCGCCTTCCTTCATGAAGCGCACCGCCGTGTGGAAGCACTGTTCCGGTGATGCCTGGTAGGAGCCGAACGGCAGGTCGGCGATCACCAGGGGGCGTCGCGTGCAGCGGCTCACCGCGCGCACCAGCGGCATCAGTTCGTCCACGGTGATCGGCAACAGGCTGTCATTGCCGAGCACGTTGTTGGACGCCGAATCGCCGATCAGCAGCACCGGGATGCCGGCGTCTTCGAAGATCGCCGCGGTGTACATGTCGTAGGCAGTGAGCATGGCCCACTTCTCGCCGCGTGCCTTCATCTCCTGCAGGTGCGGAATGCGCACGCGCTTTGCCTGGGTCAGCGGGCTGGGCGAGTTCGCGTACGGATGAAGCTGTTCGGTCATGGCATGTCCTTGTTTCATGAGGGGGATCAGATCGTAGTGGTTCGGCACAACAACAGCACGGCAATGATCACCATCGCCGCACCGGAAATGCGGCCGACCATGCGCGCCGCACGCGGTCGGGTGCGCAGCAGCGCGCCGGCACCGACGCGCGTCCGTCGTCTGCCTGCTCTATGACGAGCACCTGTCCGCGCTGCCCGGCGTGCAGCGGCTGACCTCGACGCTGGTGATGAAAGAGGTGGTGGTGGACCGACCGCTGCCGCTGTTGGCGCGCTGACGCCGGTACCGGGCCGTACCGCCGGTGTCACGGCGGGCTGGACAGTTCCTGGGCGATGTCCTTGATCAGCCCGGCAATTTCATTGGCCAGGCGCCGGCTGTCGGCAACGGAACCGAAGAAGCGGATGCTGCGGCCGTCCATCTGGACGCGCGCCAGCCCCAGCTCCCCCTTCAAGGCATCGACGCGGCGATGGAAGACCTGCAGCCAGCGGGCCGAGGGTTCCACATCGAGCAAGGCAACGATCGCCTCGTCTTCGGCAGGGTCAACCGTGGCCTGAAGACCGGGTACGTCAAAACCGAGCAGCCGGGGGACGCTCGCGTTATCGGGGGTGGGGTTCATGCGCCATGGTAGCGGCAACACGCCCTGTACCGCGCGGCGAAGGCCGTGCCCGGATGGGTGCCTGGGCCGGACCGACAACGTCATGGGAGGCAGTTCAGTCAGATACCATTCACCGCACCAACAAGTAACATACCGCCCGGTCGGTATCTAACTGGAAGAAACCCATGTCACCCATGGTCACCGCGTATCTGTTCCTGTCGGGCGCGATCGTCGCCGAAGTCACCGGCACAATGCTGCTGCAGAAGACCGCGCAGTTCACCAAACTTGGCCCCACCTTGAGCATGGCGCTGTGCTACGTGGTGTCCTTCTACCTGCTCAGCCATGCGCTGAAGGCGCTGCCGCTGGGCATCGCCTACGCGATCTGGGGCGGCGTGGGCATCGTGCTCACCCTGATCATCAGCGTCACGGTGTTCAAGCAGAGCCTGGATTGGCAGGCCATCACCGGGGTGGCGATGATCGTCGGCGGGGTGGTCATGATCAACGCGTTCTCCAAAGCGGCGGCACACTGATGGACGCCACCCGACGACGCCGGCAGCCGGTGCTGGTGCGCGCGGCCCTGCTTGATGCAGCGGTGCAGGAAGCGATGCTGCACGGCCTGGGCAATGTCACGGTGCTCTCGGTTGCCGACCGCGCCGGGGTCAGCAAGGGCGCGCTGTTCCACCACTTCGCCAACCGCCAGGAGTTGCTGGAAGCGGCGTATGGCGAGTGCCTGGCGCGCTTCGGGGATGCGCTGGATGTGCTTGTCGCCGCCGACCCGGTGCCGCACGGCCGCTTCACCCGCGCCTACGTCCGGGCCACCTTCGAGGCCATGCACGCCGAAGACGCCAACTGGGCACGTTTCTCGTTGAGTGCGCTGGTGGAACCGACGTTTGCCGTGCTGTGGCGCCGCTGGCTGGATGAGCGCCTGGCCCAGGTGTCGGCCGAACGTGGTGCCCCCCGGTTGCGGGTGGCGCGGCTGGCCGCCGACGGGTACTGGCTGCAGGCGCTGGGCGGTGGTCTGGTTGAGAGCGGCATGGCGGAGATCGATGCCCTGCGCGAGTGCGTGGTGAGCTTTACCTATGACGATGCACAGCCGGCTACCGGCTGACCGCTGACGTAGCGCCGGGCGGCATCGTAGCGCCGGGCTCTGCCCGGCCGGTGTTGAATCACGTGCAAGCGCAGCGGGGCAGAGCCCCGCTCTACGTGCCGTCGGCAGCATCGCCGCGCCGGGCGTGGCGCGGGCCGCATCGTAGCGCCGGGCTCTGCCCGACCGGTGTTGAATTACGTGCAAGCGCAGCGGGGCAGAGCCCCGCTCTACGTGCCGTCGGCAGCATCGTCGCGCCGGGCGTGGCGTCGGCAGCATGGTCGCGCCGGGCGTGGCGCGGGCCGCATCGTAGCGCCGGGCTCTGCCCGGCTGGTGTTGAATTACGTGCAAGCGCAGCGGGGCAGAGCCCCGCTCTACGCGGCCTGCGGACACAAAAAAGCCCACGCAGTGCTGCGCAGGCTTTTTCGATTTACCAACAATGGTCGGGACGGCCGGATTTGAACCGACGACCCTCTGCCCCCCAGGCAGATGCGCTACCAGGCTGCGCTACGCCCCGATGATGCTGGTACTGTCCCCGCCTCTCAGCGGGCCGACGAGTATAACGGTTTTATCAGCGGATTTGTTCAGCGACGAAGCAATTGCAGCACTTCTTCCAGCTCCATCCGCGTCTGCTTGATGATCTGGTTGCTCAGCGTCGATTCGTCGCGGGCGCCGGCACCTTCCAGGCGCAGGCGTGCGCCGCCGATGGTGTAGCCCTGCTCGTAGAGCAGGCCGCGGATCTGGCGCACCATCAGCACGTCGTGGCGCTGGTAGTAGCGACGGTTGCCGCGGCGCTTGGCCGGCTCCAGGCTGGGAAACTCGGTTTCCCAGTAGCGCAGCACGTGCGGTTTGACATCGCAAAGCTCGCTGACTTCACCAATGGTGAAGTAGCGCTTTGCCGGTATCGGCGGAAGTTCGCGGTTACTGCCCGGATCCAGCATATGCCTCTACCCTTTCCTTGAGCTTCTGGCCCGGACGGAAGGTGACCACCGTACGGGCGGAAATCGGAATTTCCTCACCGGTTTTCGGGTTGCGACCCGGGCGCTGGTTCTTGCGCCGCAGGTCGAAGTTACCGAAGCCGGACAGCTTCACCTGACGTCCCTGTTCCAATGCCTCACGCAACACATCGAAGAACGCGTCGACAAATTCCTTGGCTTCGCGCTTGTTCAGACCCACTTCGTCGAACAGCTTTTCGGCCATCTCAGCCTTGGTCAATGCCATTCCTGCTACCCCCCATGCTGCCCGCTCAACCGCGGATCCGGGCGTGGTGTTCACGCTCCATGGCAGAGACAGCCTCAGCCACTACCGACTCCACGTCGCGGTCCGTCAGAGTGCGCGACTTGTCCTGCAAAATCAAGCCCATAGCGAGACTCTTGAAGCCCGGCTCGACCCCCTGGCCGACGTAACGGTCGAACAGGGTCACCTGCCGCAGCAGCGGCCCGACGGCCCGGCGCAGGGTGGCTTCCAGGTCGGCCCAGGCGGCGGCTTCGGGCACCAGGAAGGCCAGATCACGTCGCACCGACGGGAAGCGCGACAGCTCGGCGGCACGCGGCAGCTGGCGGGCGGCCAGCGGGGCCAGGTCCAGCTCGAAGGCGAACACGTCCACGTCGATGTCCATGGCCTTGGCCAGGCGCGGGTGGATCTGGCCGATCCAGCCCAGGCTGACGCCATCGCGCAGCACCTCGGCCGAACGCGCCGGGTGGCCGTAGGGGCGCTGCGAGGGCTGGAAGGTCAGCACCGCGCCGGAGGCGGCCGCCAGCGATTCCAGGTCACCCTTGAGGTCGTGGAAATCGACCTTGCGGGTGGCCAGGCCCCACTGCTGCGGGTCGGCGTCGCCACACACGGCGGCGGCCACGCGCTGGGTTTCCAGCGGTGCCGGCGTGCCCTCGCCTGCCTGTGGGTGGAAGCTGCGGCCCAGCTCGAACAGGCGCACCCGGCCCAGCTGGCGCGCGGCGTTGCGGCCCAGCGTGGCCACCAGGCCCGGCAGCAGCGACGGGCGCATCACCGCCAGTTCGGCCGACAGCGGGTTGGCCAGCGCCACTACGTCGTCATGCAGCTGCCACTGGCCCAGCAGGCCGGCATCGACGAAGGCGTAGTTGATGGTTTCCTGCAGGTCGCGCGCCACCAGCTGGCGGCGCACGCTCAGGTCGTCCAGGCGGGTCTCGCTGGGCATGGCGATGCGCGAGGCACCGCCGGGCAGCGTGGTCGGAATCTGCTCGTAGCCGTGGATACGGGCCAGCTCTTCGATCAGGTCTTCTTCGATCGCGATGTCGAAGCGGCGGCTCGGCGCGGTCACCTGCCAGCCGTCGGCGTGGGCGGCCACGTCCATGCCCAGCGCGCGCAGGGTGCGCTCGACGTCGGCATCGGCGATCTGGATGCCGAGCACGCGGGCAATGCGCGCGCGGCGCAGGCCGATGGTGGCGGTCGCCGGCAGGTCGGCCTCCCGGACCGCCTCCGTGACCGGCGCCGGCGTGCCGCCGGCCAGGTCCAGTACCAGACGGGTGGCGTACTCGATCGCGGTGCGCGGCAGGGCCGGGTCCACGCCACGCTCGAAGCGGTGGCCGGCGTCGGTGTGCAGGCCCAGCTTGCGGCCACGGCCCATGATCGCGGCGGGCGCGAAATGCGCGGCCTCCAGGAACACGGCGGTGGTGTCGTCGGTGACGCGGGTGTCGAAGCCGCCCATCAGGCCGGCCAGCGCGATCGGGCGATCGGCGTCGGTGATGACCAAGAAGCTGTCGTCCAGCGCGGCATCGCGGCCATCGAGCAGCTTCAGCGCTTCGCCGGCGCGCGAGCGACGCACGCCGATGCTGCCCTGCAGGGTGCCCAGGTCGAAGGCGTGCATCGGCTGGCCCAGTTCCAGCATCACGTACTGGGTGATGTCCACCAGCAGCGACACCGGCCGCACGCCGCTGCGGCGCAGGCGCTCGGCCATCCACAGCGGGGTGGCGGCACGTGCGTTGATGCCTTCGATGACACGGCCCACGTAGCGCGGCGCTTCGGCACCGGCCGCCAGGTCGATCGTCAATTCACGGGTGCCCACCGCCGCAACCGGGGCTGCGTCGAACGGCACCACTTCGCTGGCGCATGCAGCGGCCACGTCGAAGGCGATGCCGCGGATGCTGAAGCAGTCGGCGCGGTTGGGGGTCAGCTTGATCTCGATGCTGGCGTCGGGCAGCCCCAGGTACTCCACCAGGGTCTGGCCGACCGGCGCGTCATCGGGCAGCTCGAACAGACCGGACGCGTCGCTGTCCAGGCCCAGCTCCTTGGCCGAACACAGCATGCCGTTGGAGTCCACGCCGCGCAGCTTGGCCGGCTTGATCTTCAGCTCGCCGATCTGCGCACCGATCATCGCCAGCGGCGCAACCAGGCCCGGGCGCGCGTTCGGCGCGCCGCACACGATCTGCAGGTGCTCGCCCTGCCCGGCATCGACCTGGCAGATCTGCAGGCGGTCGGCTTCGGGATGGCGCTCGGCCGACACGATGCGCGCCACCACCACGTGGTCCAGGCCCACGCCGAGCGCGGTGACCTCTTCCACTTCCAGGCCGATGGCGGTCAGCACCGCGCCGAGTTCGTCGCGCGAGACCGAGGTGGGAACGTGGCTGCGCAGCCAGTTTTCAGAGAATTTCATGGTGTCACCCTGGTGGGCCCGGCGCATGCGCCTGGGCCGTGATGAATGGTGGTGCGTTGGGCGTTGTTGGATAGCCGGGCAGAGCCCGGCTCTACGCTGTACCGGCGTTACGCGAACTGCTTCAGGAACCGCACGTCGTTTTCAAAGAACGCGCGCAGGTCGTTGACGCCGTAGCGCAGCATCGCAAAGCGCTCCACGCCCATACCGAAGGCAAAGCCGGTGTAGCGTTCCGGATCAATGCCGACGTTGCGCAGCACGTTCGGGTGGACCATGCCGCAGCCGAGCACTTCCAGCCAGCGGGTGCTGCCGTCGGGCTGCTGCCAGGCGATGTCCACTTCCGCGCCGGGTTCGACGAAGGGGAAGTAGCTGGGACGGAAGCGCATCTCGAAATCGCGCTCGAAGAACGCGCGCACGAACTCGGACAAGGTGCCCTTGAGGTCGGCGAAGGTCGAATGCTCGTCCACCAGCAGGCCTTCAACCTGGTGGAACATCGGCGAATGGGTCTGGTCGCTGTCGCTGCGGTAGACCTTGCCGGCCGCGATCATGCGCAGCGGCGGCGCGTGGTCGCCCATGTAGCGCACCTGCACCCCGGAGGTATGCGTGCGCAGCAGGCGGCCGTCGCCGAAATAGAAGGTGTCGTGCATTGCACGCGCCGGGTGGTGCGGCGGGAAGTTCAACGCTTCGAAGTTGTGCCAGTCGTCTTCGATTTCCGGGCCTTCGGATACTTCATACCCGAGCCGGCCGAAGATCTCGGTGATGCGCTCCAGGGTACGGGTGACCGGATGCAGGCCGGCGCGATCGGCGCGACGTCCCGGCAGGGTGATGTCGATGGATTCGGCGGCCAGGCGCGCGTCCAGCGCAGCGTCTTCCAGCACGGCCTTGCGTTCGGCCAGCGCGCTGGTGAGCGCGTCGCGGGAACGATTGATGGCTTCACCGGCGGCCTTGCGCTCGTCGGCCGGCAATGCGCCAAGCTGCTTGAGCTGGGCGGTGATGCTGCCGTTCTTGCCGAGCAGTGCCACGCGCAGGGCTTCCAGCGCATCGGGGCTGCTGGCAGCGGCCACGTCGGCCAGGGCCTGGGTGGTCAGGGATTGGATGTCACTCATGGATAGCCGGAGCCTCGCGTCGGTATGCCATTGCGATACGCGCCGGGCCGACCCCCGTCGCCACCGCTGTCGATCGGGGGCACCGGGAGGGCCACCGCCAACACAAAAAAGAATGGGGAAGGACTTGCGCCCTTCCCCATGCATTTGCCTTACCCACCACCGCTGCGCGACTGCGGCAACGGCGGGGGAATGGACTTATGCCGCCAGCGCGCCCTTGGCCTTTTCGGCCAGTGCAGCAAAACCGGCTGCGTCGTGCACGGCGATGTCAGCCAGAACCTTACGGTCCAGGGTGATGCCGGACTTGAGCAGGCCATTCATGAAACGGCTGTAGCTCAGGCCGTTGATGCGGGCAGCCGCGTTGATGCGGGTGATCCACAGCGAACGGAAATTACGCTTCTTCTGCTTACGACCGATGTAGGCGTACTGCTGTGCCTTGATCACGGCCTGCTTGGCAACGCGGAAGACCTTGCGGCGAGCGTTGTAGTAACCCTTCGCAAGGGTCAGAATTTTCTTGTGGCGGCGACGCGCCTGTACGCCACGCTTTACTCGTGCCATGGGTCAGTCCTCAGAGGTAGGGAAGCATACGGTTCAAACGGCCTGCGTCTTCTGCACGAACATGGTTCGTCTGACGCAGATTGCGCTTCCGCTTGGTCGACTTCTTCGTGAGGATGTGGCTACGGTTGGCATGGCCAGCCTTGAACTTGCCGGAGGCGGTCTTGCGGAAACGCTTGGCCGCCGCCCGGTTGGTTTTGATCTTGGGCATTGCAATGTCCTTGATGATGTTTTGTCACTGACCAGGGCGGTGGCTTGCGCCACACTTTCCGTCCATGCCCTTGCCTGCTTGTAAGCCCGGGATCCCCGATGGGAACCAGGCCGGTCCTGTTGCCGTTGAAACAGCATGCCCGTTGCCGGGCCTGAAACCGTTCAAAACAGCGCCCCGCAAAACGGGGCCGCCCATTATGCCCGTGAACACGGGAGGTTGCAAACTGTTGATTGGGCGAATGTTTACCGCGGGGCGGCCGAACCTGAACGGAACGGCCGCGAGGGCCGGCGTCATGCCAGGCCGCACACGCGGGAAACGGCAGAAGGCGCCGGTGGGCGCCCGCTGTGTGGTGCGCGAAGCAGGGAAGCCGAGCAACGCTCGGTGCAGCCGACCAACGGTCGGCTCTACCCCTCGCCACGTTGGGGTGTGCAGCCGACCAACGGTCGGCTCTACCCCCTCGGTGGGCGGTTACTTCTTCTTCGGCGCGATCATCATCACCATCTGCCGGCCTTCAAGGCGCGGACGGGACTCGATCACGATGTCCTCACCCAGATCACCCTCGATCCGGTTGGCCATTTCGCGACCCAGTTCCTGATGGCTCATTTCACGGCCACGGAAGCGGATGTTGACCTTGATCTTGTCGCCCTCTTCCAGGAAACCGCGCATCTTGCGCAGCTTGATCTGGTAGTCGCCTTCATCGGTGACCGGACGGAACTTCACTTCCTTGATCTCGACCTGCTTGGTCTTCTTCTTGGCCTCGTTGGCCTTCTTCTGCGCTTCGAACTTGAACTTGCCGAAGTCCATGATCTTGCACACCGGCGGATCAGCCTGCGGCTGAATCTCGACCAGGTCCAGACCTTCGTCTTCGGCCATCGACAGCGCTTCGTCACGCGTCAACACGCCAATCATTTCTCCGTCGCTGCCGATCACGCGTACGCGCGGCACCCGGATTTCCTGATTCTTGCGGTTCTGTTTGTTGTCAGGGGTACTGATATTGCAATCTCCCAGAGGAATCAAACCGGCCCCTGGCGGATCATCCGCAGGGCCGGGACTTTCTTACACGGACTGTTCTGCCTGCAACCGCTCGATGAAGGCCTGGACGGACATGCTGCCCAGATCTTCGCCAGAGCGCGTACGCACGGCCACGGCGCCATTTTCCTTCTCACGGTCGCCAACCACCAGCAGGTACGGGACCCGCTGCAGCGTATGCTCGCGAATCTTATAACCGATCTTCTCGTTGCGCAAATCGGCGTTTACCCGGAAGCCTTGATCTGCAAGGGTTTTCCGGACTTCGCTCACGTATTCAGCCTGGGCATCGGTGATATTGGCCACCACCACCTGGGTCGGGGCCAGCCAGGACGGGAAGGACCCGGCGTGGTGCTCGATCAGGATGCCGATGAAACGCTCCATCGAACCGACGATGGCCCGGTGCAGCATGACCGGGTGCTTCTTCTGGCTGTTTTCGTCCACGTACTCGGCGCCAAGGCGGCCGGGCATCATGAAATCGACCTGCATGGTGCCCAGCTGCCAGGTACGGCCGATGGCGTCCTTGAGGTGGTACTCGATCTTCGGGCCGTAGAAGGCGCCCTCGCCCGGCAGCTCCTGCCACTCCACGCCACAGTTGCCCAGCGCCGAGCGCAGTGCGGCTTCGGCCTTGTCCCAGGTGGCATCGTCGCCCAGGCGCTTTTCCGGGCGCAGCGCGATCTTGATCTGGATGTCCTCGAAACCGAAGGTCGTGTACACCGCCAGCGCCTGCTGGTGGAAGGCGGTCACTTCGGCCTCGATCTGCGATTCGGTGCAGAACACATGGCCATCGTCCTGGGTGAAACCGCGCACGCGCAGGATGCCGTGCAGCGCGCCGGACGGCTCGTTGCGGTGGCACGAACCGAACTCACCGTAGCGGATCGGCAGGTCGCGGTAGCTGTGCAGGCCCTGGTTGAACACCTGGATGTGGCCCGGGCAGTTCATCGGCTTGACCGCGTAGGTGCGCTTCTCCGACTCGGTGAAGAACATGTTCTCCTGGTAGTTGTCCCAGTGGCCCGACTTCTGCCACAGCGACACGTCCAGGATCTGCGGGCAACGCACTTCGCCGTAGCCGCTGTCGCGGTACACGCGGCGCATGTGCTGCTCCACCACCTGCCACAGCGCCCAGCCCTTGGGGTGCCAGAACACCAGGCCCGGGGCCTCTTCCTGCAGGTGGAACAGCTCCTGCTGCTTGCCGATGCGGCGGTGGTCGCGCATTTCGGCTTCTTCGATGCGCTTGATGTAGGCCTCAAGCTGCTTCTTGTCGGCCCAGGCGGTGCCGTAGATGCGCTGCAGCTGCTCGTTCTTGGCATCGCCGCGCCAGTAGGCGCCGGAAATGCGGGTCAGCTTGAAGGCCTTCAGGAAGCGCGTGTTGGGCACGTGCGGGCCGCGGCACATGTCCACGTATTCCTGGTGGTAGTACATGCCCATGGCCTGGATCTCCGGGGACATGTCCTCGATCAGGCGCAGCTTGTAGTCCTCGCCACGCGCCTTGAAGATCTCGATGACCTCCGCACGCGGGGTGACCTTCTTGACCACATCGTAGTCCTGGGCAATCAGCTCGCCCATGCGCTTTTCGATGGCGGCCATGTCGTCCGGGGTGAACGGACGCTCGGAGTAGATGTCGTAGTAGAAGCCTTCGGCGATGACCGGGCCGATCACCATCTTGACGTCCGGGTACAGCTGCTTGACCGCATGGCCGACCAGATGCGCGGCGGAGTGGCGGATGATCTCCACGCCCTCCTCGTCCTTGGCGGTGATGATGCGCAGGGTCGCGTCGCGATCGATCACATCGCTGGCATCGACCAGCACACCGTCGACCGAACCGGCGATGGTGGCCTTGGCCAGGCCGGCGCCGATCGACTGGGCGACGTCCATGACACTGACGGGGTTTTCGAACTCACGGCGGCTGCCGTCGGGAAGCGTGATCGCGATCATGACTGGGCTTTTTCTGGTGGGCCCGCAACGCAGGCCGGGGAATCGGAGGTGGAACAGAGGCAACGGCGACACGCCGCTCGGCCATAAAAAAAGCGCCACGAAGGCGCCTGCAAGGGGCCGTCGGGAGCGTTCAGCGGTGGGCGATGGTAGTGCTCATGTCGCACGCTGGACCGGCGCTGGGCGCGGGCCACCTTGTTGCCTGGATGGATACCCTGCCGATCTTAAACCAAAGCGCGGATTTTTGCGCCCGCACGGCCCGGGCATGCGCCTGAACGCGCGGCTGTGGCAGACCAAAAGAGCAATGATTACCATGCGCAGCGGGCCGTGCGACAAGCGGTCCTGCCTTTCCCCCAAGGATCCACCATGGCCTCCGCTGCCCGTCCAACGTGCGTCCCGTGCTGAGCGGCACCACGCTTGCCCTGCTGTACTGCAGCGTCGCTGGCGCAGCGTCTGCGTTCTCGGCGCTGGCCTTCTATGCCGCCTCCCCGCACTGCCGCTGGCCGCGGCTGCGCCGTGCCGGGCGGTTGGGTCGGCAGATCGGGCTGGTGGCCGCCGCCACCTCGCTGTGGCTGTGGATGGGCCAGCTGGGTCTGGCCACCGGCCTGTGCGTGACCCTGGCCGGGTGGATGCTGACCGCCCTGATCCTGCCCTACCTGGCCGCCTGGACGCGTCCCGAGCGTGAGGCGCGGCCCTGATGTGGGCGCGTGCGCTGGCCGGGCTGGTCGCCGGGTTCTTCGTGGCCGCCGCGTGCGCCGGACTGGTGGCGTGGCTGCCGCCGGGCCCGTGGCAGAGCGCCATCGTGCCCAGCCTGATCACCTTCATCCCGTTCTGGATGCTGGCCGCGCTGTGGGCCTTCGCGTTCCGCAGCGGCGTGCGTGCGTGGGCCGGGTTGGGCATCAGTGCAGTAGCCGGCTTTGCGCTGTTGTGGCTGCTGCGCGCCGCCGATCTGGTGCAGTAAAGGAACCTCGATGAAATTCAGTTCGCTCACCCTGCGCACCTTCACCACACTGCATACCTGGGTTGGCCTGGTGGCCGGCTTTGCGCTGTTTGTGGCGTTCTATGCCGGCGCGATCACCGTTTTCCACCATGACCTGCCGCTGTGGCAATCGCCGCAGGCGATGACCCAGCCCGCGCAGACCCTGGACGACGCGCAGCGTCTGCTGGATGGCGTGCTGGCCCGGCACCCGGAAGCCCGCCAGCACCTGGGCATGACCTTCCCCGGCGCCGAGACGCCGCAATCGGTGGCCTATTGGCAGGACGCCAAGGGCACCTGGTTGTTCGCCTGGGCCGATCAATACGATGGCAGCCCTACCCCGCCCCAGGCCGGGCTGGCCGAGCTGGTCAACGAACTGCACTACACCCTGGGCCTTCCGGTGGCCGGCATCTACCTGATGGGCGTGGTCAGCCTGCTGTATGGGCTGGCGCTGCTATCCGGGCTGGTGATCCACCTGCCCAAGCTGGCCGGCGACCTGTTCGCGCTGCGCCCGGGCCGCAACCTCAAGCAGATGTGGCAGGACGCGCACAACGTGATCGGCGTGCTCAGCCTGCCCTTCCACCTGCTGTTTGCGGTGACCGGCGCGCTGCTGTGCCTGGTGTTCCTGCAGATGGCCGCGCTCAACCCGCTGATCTACGACGGCAAGCTGCTGGCCGCGCTGCCAGCGGCGATGGATACCGCGCCGATCCGCGCCGCCAGCGGCGAGCCGGTCCGGGCCGGCAGCCTGGCCATGCTGCATGCCCGTGCGATCGCCGTGGCCAACGACCAGGGCCAGGCGCGTTTCGAACCGGCGTACCTGAAGCTGGCCAACGCCGGCGATGCCAACGCGGTGATCGAGATCACCGGCGACGGCGGGGTGTCACTGGGTCCGTTGGGCGCCGTGGCGCTGGACGCCAATACCGGCGACATTCTGCACACCCAGTTGCCGGGCCGGCGCGACGCCAACCACGCCACGCTGGCAACCGCGTATGCCCTGCATTTCGGCGAGTTCGGCAACGGTCTGGTGCCTTGGCTGTATTTCGCGCTGGGCCTGGGCGGTGCCTTCCTGTTCTATTCGGGCAACCTGCTGTGGATCGAGTCGCGGCGCAAGCGCCGGCAGCAGGCCCAGGGCCGTGCCCAGATCAACATGGCGCGCGCCACGGTCGGGGTGTGCATCGGCCTGTGCGTGGCCATCTCGGCCGCCTTCGTCGGCGTGCAGCTGCTGGAACACCTGGCCCCCGCACATGCCGACGCCGGCATGCGCTGGATCTGTTTCCTGGCCTGGGGCGGCTGCGCCCTGTGGGCGGCGCTGCGCGCGCCGTGGCAGGCCGCACGCGAGCTGCTGTGGGCCGCGGCAATCGTCACCGCGCTGATCCCGCTGGTGCATGGGGCGATGAGCGGGCTGTGGCTGTGGACCAGCGCGCAGCGCGGCTACTGGCCGCTCTTCTGGGTGGATGGGGTGGCGCTGGCCATGGCCATCGGGTTCGCCGCGATGGCGCGCGCCAGCATCCGACGCGCGATCCACGGCGAGCCGAACAGCGTGTGGGCGCGACCGCAGCGTCTGGCCACGCCCGCGCCGTGACTGCCGACGCGGCGCTCCGCGCGCCGTGCCCTCGCCCACCGGCGCCCTTGTGCGGGCGGGCTTTCAGAAACCTTCAGGCGTTCTTCCAGCACTTCAGTCGCGTCCATGGCGTAGTCGAGCTCCCCTTCGAGGAGCCTGACCATGCACACCCGTTCACCCCGTTTCACCGCCCTGATCCTGTTCTGGCTCGCCTGCCTGCCACTGGCGGCCCGGGCGGCGCCACCGACACCGGATCCGGCCAAGCTGGCCGCCCTGGAAGCGGCCATCGCCGCCGAAGACATCAAGCAGGTCACCAGCGTGCTGCTGATGGTGGACGGGCAGATTGTCTACGAGCACTACTTCAACGGGGCCAGCGCCGACACGCTGCATGATGTGCGCTCGGCCAGCAAAAGCGTCACCGCGATGCTGGTCGGCGCGGCCATCGGCGATGGCCACCTGCCGGGAGTGAAGGCGCGGGTCTACGACTACTTCCCCGAATTCACCGCCACCCATCCGGTCGATCCGCGCCTGCGTGCGACCACGATCGAAGACCTGCTGACCATGAGCAGCCTGTGGGAGTGCGACGACGAGAACGCGTTCTCGGCCGGCAACGAAGAACGCATGTACGTCACCGAGCGCTGGCTGGACTTCGCCCTGACGTTGCCGGTGAAGGGCTTCGCCCCGTGGATGACGCGCCCGCAGGACAGCCCGCATGGGCGTTCCCACGCCTACTGCACGGCCAATTCGTTCGTGCTGGGCGCCGTGCTGGAACGCGCCACGAAGATGCCGCTGGCCGACTATGCCGCCCAGGCGCTGGAGCGTCCGCTGGGGATCACCGCCAGCCGGTGGAACCGTTCGCCGGAAGGCATCGGCATGGGCGGCGGCGGCACCCGCTACCGCAGCCGGGACCTGGCGCGCCTGGGCGCGCTGGTGCTGGCCGGTGGGCGCTGGCAGGGCAAGGCGCTGATCCCGGCTGACTACGTGGCGGCGATGGTCAGCGCACAGGCCAGCACCGGCGATGGCAGCGACTACGGGTACCAGTGGTGGGGCCTGAAACTGCCCGTGCAGGGGCGCGAAACGACGTTGTGGGCGATGTCCGGCAACGGCGGCAACTACGTGTTCGTGATCCCGGACAGGAAGCTGGTGGCGGTGATCACCAGCAATGCCTACAACCGCAGCTACGCCCACCCGCAGTCGCGCCGCATCCTCACCGGGTTCCTGCTGCCCGCGCTGGACTGAGCCCATCCAGCTCGCCTGGCCGCCACGCGGCGGCCAGGACCTGCGCGCGCTGCGCAGCGACATCCGCGTCGATCCGGGCCAACAGCCGCGACCACCCGGGCGCCGCGCGCAGCGGGGCGAACAGCGGCGTTGCACGCAGCCAGGCGGCATCGCGGAAGCCAGCGTCCACCGCACGTTGCAGGTCAGCCACGGCGGCCGCCGTATCGCCCTGGGCCTGATGCAGCAGGGCGCGCTCAATGGCCATGTCCGACCAGCCATCCCCGGTCTCGCCCGCCTGCGCCTGCAGCTGCGCGGCGATCCACGCCGACGTGGGCGGCGCGGTGCCGTGCAGGCCGACCAGGGTCTGCCCCATCGACTGCTGCGGACGCAGCGCCCGGCCGCGCTCGAAGGCCTGCGCCGCGCCGGTGGCGTCGCCCTGCAGGAGCAGCATCTCGCCCTGCAGGCGGAACAACTGTGGATGCGGCGTACCGCGCGCAAGCGCCTCCTGCAGCGCCGTCCGTGCCCGGCCCGCATCACCCCTGAGCAGCAGGCTGCGCGGCCAGGCGATGTTGGCGAACACGTTGTCGGGGAACAGCTGGAAGTTGCGTTCGTGGCGACGTGCCGCGGCGTCGGTGAAGCCGAGCAGTTCCAGCTCGCGCGCCACCTGCACCTCGCGGAAACGGACCCGTTCGGGCGCGCGCAGCGACAGGTTGGCCTGCAGTGCCTGCGCAAGGTGGCCCTGTTCCTGCTGCAGGTACGCCAGCGAGGCGCGCGTGCGCTCATCGTCCGGGTCGCGCTGCAACGCCCGCTGGTAATCGGCGATTGCGCGCGGCATCGACCCCAGGCAGTCATGCGCGTACCCGCGTGCAGCGAACGCGGCGGCATCGTCCGATGCGGCGCGCAGCACCCGGTCCGCTTCGAGCACGGCCTGCTGCGCACGCTCGGCGGGACCATTGAACAGGCAGGTATCGGCTGCCAGCGCACGTGCCAGCCCGCGTCGTGCGGCAGGCAGGTCCGGATCGACCTGCAGCGCCTGCCGATACAGCGCGATGGCGCGCGCGTTGTTGCTGGCCTGGCCGATGCCGGCGTAGTGGTCGGCACGCTGCAGCAGCGGGTCGGCCGGGGAGCGCGGCGCGGCGGCGGGCCAGGCCACGACGGCCACGGCCGCGGCGACCACCACCGCACTGGCGGCAACGGCGGATGCGCGCCATCCCCAGCGCCGCGTCAGGGGCGGTGCCTGGTCTGCGGGTGCGGCCTGCGCGACTGGCTGCACTGGCGCGCAGAGCTGGTAGCCACGGCCGCGGACCGAGCGCACATAGCGCGGGCTGCGGCTGTCATCGCCCAAGGCCTGCCGCAGCAGCTTCACCCGCTGGCTGATCGCATCTTCGCCGACCACGGCCGGGGCCCACACCTGCACGGCGAGGGTATCGAAGCTCACCACGTTGGTACCGTGCGCCAGCAGGCAATCGAGCAGCCGCCAACTCAGTCCGCTGACCGGCAGAACGGCATCGCCGCGCCGCACCTGTTGCATGGCGCGGTCGATGTCCAGGTCCAGCAGGCGCACGGTCTCCATGCGGTCAAGCATAGGGCACGGCGCAACCGCCCCGCAGGTGCCGTTGGTCTCCCGCCCTGCAGCCCGCCCTCACTCACCGTGCATTGCCGGCAGCAGGGGTAACGTGCCGGTTTCCCCGCCGTGCCGCACTGCCATGACCGACCTGCATATCGACCGCCTCGACCACCTCGTACTCACCGTGGCCGACATCGACACCACCTGCGATTTCTACCGGCGCGTGCTGGGCATGCAGGTGGAGACCTTCGCCGCCGGGCGCACCGCGCTGCGCTTCGGGCTGCAGAAGATCAACCTGCATGCTGCGGGACGCGAGTTCGAGCCCAAGGCGCTGCGCCCCACGCCCGGCTCGGCGGACCTGTGCCTGATCACCTATGCCGGCATGGACGAGATCCTGGCCCACCTGCAGGCGCAGCAGGTGGACGTGGAAGACGGCCCGGTGCAGCGCACGGGCGCCACCGGGCCGATCCTGTCGGTGTACTTCCGCGATCCCGACGCCAACCTGATCGAGGTGTCGCACTACCTGGACTAAGGCAGGAACGGCGCAGCCATCGCCTGCAGCAGGCTGCCCTGTGCGTCGTCGCCGGTCAGCTCCCAGGTGAATACCCCGCGCAGCGCGGCGGACTTGGCGAACGCGGCGCGCAACCCGATCGACGTCGGGTCTTCATAGCTGATGAAGATCCGTTGGGTCGGGTTGTACAGCCACGGACTCTGCGCCACCGGATGCCAGTGCCGCTGCCAGCCGGGCGCGTCCAGGAATTCGCTGCGGATGCGTCGCCAGTCACCGGCATCGAACGGGCCGCTGTAAGGCTGGTACAGGCCATCGTTGCCGCCCGCGGTGACGCGGAAACCGCGCCCGTAGAACGGCACGCCCAGCACCAGTTTGCTGGCCGGTACGCCATGCTGCTGGTAGTAGGCCACGGCGCCTTCCACGTTATTCCACCGGCGCTGCGCCGGGTCCAACGGATCGTCGGCTACCTCACGCAGCGGCGCGTTGAAGGTGGACACGGCCGAGAAGCCGGTGCCCATGTCGTAGCTCATCAGGTTGATGAAATCGAGCGTCTGGCCCAATTCCTTCAGCGCATAGCTGCGCGCCGGATCGTAGGGGCCGTCGGTCTGCACGCGCCCGGCCGGCAGCGCGGCGGTAAGCAGCAGGTGGCGCTTGTCGGCCGTGCCGGCCGCGTCCAGCTGGCGGCGGAATTCGCGCACCAGCAGGGTCATGTTGCGCCGATCCTGCGGGCGGTCGGTGATCTCCAGCGGTCCGCCGTACACCGGGAATTCCCAGTCGATGTCCACGCCGTCGAAACTGCCGCGGTGCGTGTCGAAGAACAGCGCAACGCAGGACGCAACAAACCGCGCGCGGCTGTCGGCCGTCAACGCCGCGTCGGAGAAGCCGCCCGCGTTCCAGCCGCCGATCGATATCAGCGTATGCAGCGTCGGATGCGCACGCTTGAGCGCGGCCAGCACCTTGAAATGCGCGTCCGCCTGCGGCCCGACCACGCACCGGCCCGCGTCGATGGTGGCGAATGCGTAGAACAGATGGGTGAGCGTGTCGGCGGGGATGTCCGCGACCGGATAGCGTTCGGCCGAGCCACCCGGGTAATACGCCCCGATCACCTTGGACGGTGGTTCGGCGGCGGAAGCGGCGAGCGATAGCGCCGCGGCGGCACAGGCGGCAAGGACGGCAAGGCGCTGGCGGAACATGCAGACTCCAAGGGGTCGGTGGCCGGGCCACGTTAGCAAATGCACATGCGGGCGACGACGGAATTACAGGCGTTCTGGCGCCATGTCCGGCACATTCGTCCAGCGGACAACACCGCCCCGCCGGCATGCGCCAATGCCGTGTCCCGCACGGCCGATCGCGGCATCGGGCAAGGTCCGCTGATGTCCTGTCGCGCCACTGCCGCATGCCCGCACGACAGGCGACGGTACGCCTGGATTCGGCCTATCCTGCGCACATGACAGACACTTCCGATCCACGCGACACCGCACCGGACACCGCCGCATGGGACGCGCTGGAAGCGCGCGCCTACGACGCCTTCGACCACGGCCAGCTGAAGCAGGCCAGTGCGCTGTTCGGCGAACTGACCACGCTGGCGCCCGAGGTGCCGTACCTGCATTACATGCGCGGCCTTGCCCACAAATACCTGCGCGACTGGCCCGCCGCGCTGCAGCATGCCCTGCGCGCGCAGGCGCTGCATGGCTCGGCCGACGACGCCAGTGCCTGGAATGCCGGCATCGCCGCGACCGCCCTGGGCGACTGGGCCGAAGCGCGCCGGCAATGGACCCGATGCGGCATTGGCATTCCCGAGGGCGACGGTCCGATCGAACACGATTTCGGCCTGGTCAGCATCCGTCTCAATCCCTGGGGCAATGGTGAGACCGTGTTTGCACGGCGCATCGATGTGGTGCGCGCGCGATTGTTGAACGTACCCCTGCCGGAAACCGGCCACCGGCTGTTCGACATCGTGCTGCATGACGGCGCCAAGACCGGCGAGCGCGGGCTGGATGACGGTACGGTGCCGGTGTTCAACGCCCTGCAGATCCTGCAGCGCTCGGACCACCGCACCTTCGTGGCGTTCATCCGCTGCCCCTCGGCCGATGACCTGGACGAACTGCAGCAGGCCGAACTGCCCGGCATCGGCTACGTGGAAGACTGGACCGCATCGATCGTGTCGCTGTGCCTGCGCTGCAGCTATGGCGTCGGCCACGGCGAGGAGGATGCGGCGGACACCGCGCACGATGAAGGCGCGGCCAGCAACGATGACTGGCAGGTCGAACGCAACCTGGGCATCGGTGCGCAGGGCAAGGCGGCCGTGGAGCGGCTGCTGGCCAACTGGGTGGCTGCGGGGCCGGGGCGCAGCGTCGATGCGATTGAAAGCCCGCCTTGCGTGGAAAGCGCACCGGAAGAAGGCACGGTGTGGTGGCGGGGCGCTGGCGACGATGCGGACGAGGGCGAGGCGTAGGCGCGTGGCTGGATAGCGTTGTCGGCCGGGTTACGGAACGACAGACACAAAAAAGCGGGCCGAAGCCCGCTTTTTTGTTGTTCGAACGCGTGAGGCGCAGACGTGAGGACCAACGGTCCTCACCTGCCGCGCCACCGGCCCGGCCGATTACTCGGCGACGGCGCCTTCGCCTTCTTCGACGGCCTTCATCGACAGGCGGATACGGCCCTGCTTGTCGACTTCCAGCACCTTGACCTTGACCACATCGCCTTCCTTCAGCACGTCGCCGACCTTCTCGACGCGGTCGCTGGAGATCTGCGACACGTGCACCAGGCCATCCTTGCCCGGCAGGATGGTGACGAAGGCACCGAAGTCCATGATCTTGGCGACCTTGCCTTCGTAGATGCGACCCGGCTCGACGTCCGAGGTGATCTGCTCGATGCGGGCCTTGGCAGCCTGCGCAGCGATGGCATTGACCGACGCGATGACGATGGTGCCGTCATCCTGGATGTCGATCTGGGTGCCGGTTTCCTTGGTGATGGCCTGGATGGTCGAACCACCCTTGCCGATCACTTCGCGGATCTTGTCCGGGTGGATCTTGATGGTCAGCAGGCGCGGCGCGTAGTCCGACAGCTCCTGGCGCGGAGCGGTCAGGCCGTGGGCCATTTCGCCCAGGATGTGCAGACGGCCAGCCTTGGCCTGCTGCAGAGCCTGCTTCATGATCTCTTCGGTGATGCCTTCGATCTTGATGTCCATCTGCAGGGCGGAGATGCCCTCAGCGGTACCGGCCACCTTGAAGTCCATGTCGCCCAGGTGATCTTCGTCACCCAGGATGTCGGACAGGACGACGAAGCGCTCGCCTTCCTTGACCAGACCCATGGCGATACCGGCCACCGGCGACTTGACCGGCACGCCGGCGTCCATCAGGGCCAGCGAGGAACCGCAGACCGAGGCCATCGACGAGGAGCCGTTCGACTCGGTGATTTCCGACACGACGCGGATCGTGTACGGGAAGGATTCCAGCGACGGCATCACTGCCAGCACGCCGCGCTTGGCGAGGCGGCCGTGGCCGATTTCGCGACGCTTCGGGCCCATCATGCGGCCGGTCTCACCCACCGAGTAGGGGGGGAAGTTGTAATGGAACAGGAAGTTGTCCTTGTACTCACCGGACACGGCGTCGATCACCTGACCGTCGCGGGCGGTGCCCAGCGTGATGGTCACGATGGCCTGCGTTTCACCGCGGGTGAACAGCGACGAACCATGGGTACGCGGCAGGATGCCGGTCTTCACGGCGATCGGGCGGACGGTGTCCAGCGCACGGCCGTCGATGCGGACCTTGGTGTCCAGCACCGAGTTGCGCATGGTGCTGTATTCCAGCTCGCCGAATTCCTTCGACAGCTCGGCCGGGTTCCAGCCTTCAGCGGCCACACGGCCAGCCAGCGACTCGACCACGTCCTTCTTGATCGCCGAGATGGCGTCGCGACGCTGCAGCTTGTCGCGCACCTGGAAGGCTTCGCCCAGACGCGGGCCGATGGCTTCCTGCAGGGCGCTGATCAGCACCTCGTTCTTGGCCGGGGCCACCCAGGTCGACGGCTTGGTGCCGGCTTCCACGGTCAGCTCGTTGATCGCGTTGATGACCTTCTGCATTTCGCGGTGACCGAAGGTCACGGCGCCCAGCATCACGTCTTCGGACAGCAGCGCGGCTTCGGATTCCACCATCAGCACGGCGTTGGCGGTACCGGCGACAACCAGTTCCAGCTCCGAATCCTTCAGTTCGGTCACGGTCGGGTTGAGGATGTACTCACCGTTCTTGTAACCCACCTTGGCAGCGGCGATCGGACCCTTGAACGGGGTGCCGGCCAGCGACAGTGCAGCCGAGGCGCCGATCAGCGCGGCGATGTCGCCGTCGATGTCCGGGTTCAGCGACATCACCGTAGCGATGATCTGAACTTCGTTCTTGTAGTCTTCCGGGAACAGCGGGCGGATCGGGCGATCGATCAGGCGCGAAATCAGCGTCTCTTTTTCGGTCGCGCGGCCTTCGCGCTTGAAGAAGCCACCCGGGATACGGCCACCGGCGTAGAACTTCTCCTGGTAGTCACAGGTCAGGGGGAAGAAGTCCTGGCCCTCACGCGCGCTCTTGGCAGCTACGGCGGAGACCAGCAGCACGGTGTCGTCGAACTTGACGATGACGGCGCCACCGGCCTGGCGGGCGATTTCGCCGGTCTCAAGCGTGACGGTGTGCTTGCCGTACTGGAAGGTTTTGGTGATTTTTGCCACGGGGGATGTCCTTGGGATGATGCTTTCTTCGAATGGACCGCGGGCGACCCTTGCCGCCGACGGGTGACCGGTTGTCCGGCCCAGGCGTTTGATGCGGTACTACCAAAACAAAACCGCGGCGCATTCCTGCGCCGCGGTTGGGATTCCTGCTTAGCGACGCAGGCCGAGCTTTTCGATCAGGGCCTTGTAACGCGGAGCGTCTTTCTTCTTCAGGTAGTCGAGCAGGCTGCGGCGGCGGTTGACCATCTGCAGCAGACCGCGGCGGCTGTGGTGATCCTTCTTGTGGGTCTTGAAGTGGCCGGTCAGCAGTTCGATGCGGGCGGTCAGCAGGGCGACCTGGACTTCCGGGGAGCCGGTGTCGGCGGCGCTGCGCTTGTTGTCTTCAATGACTTTCTGGGTGTCGATCGACATATCTGTTTTCTCTTGGATGCGTGGCCCGCAGAAACGTCCCATTGACGTACCGCGCGACTCGCCGTTAACGAAAGGATGAACCCGCAGAACGCGGGAAGCCTGAAAAGGCCGCGAAATTGTAACGGGCGCAGCCCTCCGGGACAAGGACCGGCTGCGCCGGGGTCAGCCCTGCCCGGTCAGGTTGAAGCGCCGCTGCGGTGCCAGCCGCCCGTTCTCGTCGACCTGGCCAAGGCCCTGGATGGCCTCGTCCGGGCCGTATACCACCACCGTGCCCTGCGCCCAGGCCGGGTCGCGCAGGCGCTGGCCCACGCAGAACCGCGGGGTCTGTTCAGCATCCAGGGTGACCCGCGGATAGTGCGCCAGGCCGGCGTCCAGCGGCAGCAGCAGCGCATCGATGGCCGCTTCGTCCCCCTGCTCCACCAGGGTCCGCAGCGTGTCCAGGGACACCATCGGCGCGTCGCGGAAGGGGTCCACCCACAGCCGGCGCAGGCCGGCGATGTGTGCCCCACAGCCCAGGGTTTCCCCGAGGTCGCGGGCCAGGCTGCGGATATAGGTGCCTGAACCGCAGGTCACGCGCAGCCGCAGCCGGGTCGGTTGCTGCTCCAGCACCTCGATGGCGTGTACCTCCACCTGGCGCTCCGGCGCCTCGATGACCTCGCCGCGGCGCGCTTTCAGGTACAGCGGTTCGCCGCCCTGCTTGAGCGCCGAGTAGATCGGCGCACGCTGCAGGATGCGCCCCTTCAACGGGGCCAGCGCGGCCGCCAGCGCTTCGGCGCTGATCGGCGGCACCGGCCGTTCGCGCAGCACCGCGCCATCGGAATCGTCGGTATCGGTGGTCTGGCCCAGCACCACCTCGGCGTCGTAGGCCTTGGCCGAGCCCAGCAGCAGGCCGGCAATCTTGGTGGCCTCGCCGAAGCACAGCGGCAGCAGGCCGGTGGCCAGCGGATCCAGGCTGCCGGTATGGCCGCCCTTCTCGGCGCGGTACAGGCGCCGCGCGATCTGCAGCGCAGCGTTGGAGCTCATGCCGCCCGGCTTGTCGAGCAGCAGGATGCCGTCCAGGCGACGGAATGTGATTCGGGATGCCATGTCGTGGTTTCAATCGGCGCCATGTGGCGCTGCCGGCAGTCCCGGCGGTCGGCGGCGCGGTCGTTGTGGACCCGGGCACCGCCCCATAAGACAACAGCCCTTGCGGGCTGTTGGTCCATCAATCAGATTTCTTGTCGCTTTCGTCCGCGTCGCCATCCCCGGCGTCGTCCTCGGGCTGTCGGCTCTTTTCAGCCGCCAGCGTATCGGGCAGGTCACGCAGGATGTTGTCGATGCGCTCGCCGCGATCCACCGAATCATCGTAGTGGAAGTGCAGTTCGGGCACGTGGCGCAGCTTCATGGCACGCGCCAGCTCCATCCGCAGCTCCCACGCCAGTTCCTTCAGGCCCTTCATGGCTTCTACCGAACGTTCGGGCATCAGCGCGGTGACGAAGATCTTGGCATGCGCCATGTCACGGGTGATTTCCACGTCGGAGACGCTCACCGAAGGCAGGCCGTGTACACGCACGGCGTTGTGCACGAGCGTCCCCAGTTCGCGGCGGATCTGGGCGGAAACACGGTCGGTTCGATGGAAGGTCTTTGGCACGGTAGGCGGACTCGTCTTGAAGGGTGATGCGTAAGCGAAAAAGCCGGACCGCGCGAAGCGGTCCGGCCTGGAACATTACAGGGTGCGCGGCACTTCGATACGCTCGAAGCACTCGATCTGGTCACCCGGCTTGACGTCGTTGTAAGCCTTCACGCCGATACCGCATTCGGTGCCGTTGCGAACTTCGTCGACGTTTTCCTTGAAGCGACGCAGCGATTCCAGCTCGCCTTCGAACACGACAACGCTGTCGCGCAGGACGCGGATCGGCTTGCTGCGCTTGACCGTGCCTTCGATGATCATGCAGCCAGCGACTGCACCGAACTTCGAGCTGCGGAACACATCGCGGACCTGGGCGATACCGATGATCTCTTCGCGGATTTCCACGCCGAGCAGACCGGAGGCCACCTGCTTCACCTGATCGATCACGTCATAGATGATCGAGAAGTAACGCAGGTCAACGCCGTTGGATTCAATGATGCGGCGGGCCGAAGCATCCGCACGCACGTTGAAGCCGATCACGGTGGCCTTGGAGGCAACCGCCGAGTTGGCGTCCGACTCGGTGATGCCGCCCACGCCGGAGTGGATCACGTTGATGCGGATGTCTTCGTTGGACAGCGCAACCAGTGCCTGGCTCAGCGCCTGCACCGAACCCTGCACGTCGGCCTTGATCACCAGGTTCAGCACCTGCTGGCCATCGCCCTTGCCCAGGGTTGCCATGATGTCTTCCATGCGGCTGCCGGCCGACTGCACCAGGCGCGATTCACGGCGCTTGGTTTCGCGCTGCTGCGCGACGTCCTTGGCCAGACGCTCGTCTTCGACCACGACGAAGTCATCACCAGCATCCGGCACGCCGGACAGACCCAGCACCTGCACCGGAATCGACGGGCCGGCCTGGTCGGGCTGTGCGCCGGTTTCGTCGAACAGCGCGCGCACGCGGCCGTACTGGATACCGCAGACCAGGTAGTCGCCCTTCTTCAGCGAACCCTGCTGCACCAGCACGGTCGCGATCGGACCGCGGCCCTTGTCCAGCGAGGACTCGATGACCACACCGCTGGCGCGGCCATCGGGCACGGCCTTCAGTTCGAGCAGTTCGGCCTGGACCGAAATCGCGTCGAGCAGGTCGTCGATGCCCAGGCCAGCCTTGGCCGAGATTTCGACCATCTGGATGTCGCCACCGAAGTCTTCGGACACGACCTGCTCGGTGAGCAGCTCGTTCTTGACGCGCATCGGGTCGGCACCGGCCTTGTCGATCTTGTTGATCGCCACGATCAGCGGCACACCGGCAGAACGCGCATGCTGGATGGCTTCCTTGGTCTGCGGCATCACGCCGTCGTCGGCCGCCACCACCAGCACCACGATGTCGGTCAGCTTGGCACCGCGGGCACGCATGGACGTAAACGCCGCGTGGCCCGGGGTATCCAGGAAGCTGATCACGCCCTTCGGCGTTTCAACGTGGTACGCACCGATGTGCTGGGTGATGCCACCGGCTTCGCCCGTGGCGACCTTGGTGCGGCGGATGTAATCCAGCAGCGAGGTCTTGCCGTGGTCGACGTGGCCCATGATGGTGACCACCGGCGGACGTGCCGCCGGCTCGCCCTGGTTGCCACCGGCCAGCGCCAGCAGCGCGTCTTCGGCGTCGTTGGTGTTGGCACGGATCACGTTGTGGCCGAGTTCTTCGGTCACCAGCGCAGCGGTGTCGTGGTCGATGGTCTGGGTGATGGTCGCCATGACGCCCATCTTGAACAGCGCCTTCACCACGTCGCCGCCCTTCAGGGCCAGCTTCTGGGCCAGATCGGCCACGGTGACGGTGTCGCCGATGGTGACGTCACGCACGATCGGAGCGACCGGACGTTCGAAACCATGGGCACCGCCGCCGCTGCGCGACTGGTTGCTGTCACGACGGCCGCCGTGCTGGGTACGCCCGGTCGGGCGACCACGCGAGTTGCTGTTGTTGCCGCGACGGGCACGATCGGCAGCCGACAGGTGCAGCTGACCGGCGAAGCGGTTGCCACCCTCGTCGTCACGCTTGGCGCCCGGACGGTTGTTGTTGTTGTTGTTGTTCGAGTTGCGGTCATCCGAACGCGGGGCCGGACGCGCAGCCGACGGCGACGACGGGCGCGCGGCGCGGGCCGGTGCATCGGCAGCAGCGGCCGGCTTGGCAGCCGCCGGCGCCGGTGCAGGCGGTGCGTTCTTGGCCGCTTCAGCAGCGGCTGCGGCGGCCTTGCGCTCGGCTTCGGCGCGCTCCTTGGCGTCGATTTCTTCCTGACGCTTGCGGGCGATTTCCTCGTCGCGTGCACGGTCCTTTTCGGCCAGTGCGCGCTGCTCGTCCAGATTGCGCTGGCGGGATTCCTCCAGCTTGCGCAGGATGTCGGCGCGCTCTTCATCCGCCGTCATCGGCTTGCCGCTGGCGTCCTTCATGTAGGTGCGCTTCTGGCGCACTTCCACGTTGACAGTGGTCTTGCTGCGGCCGGCGCTGACGGTCACTTCCTGCAACTTGCGACGGTTGAGGGTGATCTTCTTGGCGGCGTCGTCGGTGCTCTCGACGGGCTGCTCGGTCTTGCCGTGCGAACGACGAAGGAAGCCCAGGAGCTTCACCTTCTCGGTGCTGGTCACGACCTGGTCGGGGCCGCTGAACTTCATGCCGGCTTCGGCAAGTTGTACAAGCAGTTTATCGACCGGGGTGTTGACCAGTTCGGCAAGCTTGCGGATGGTGGTTTGCTGCGACATTCGGATCCTATGATCTGGTTGGCGCTCCCTCGAAACGTGCGAAGGCAGCGCGGAGTCTAAGCCCTGAGCGGGTCAGGGCACTGTTCATCGCTGGCTCATTCGCCGCGCTCCAGGCGGGCGATCTCCTCGGCTCGGGCGGCCAGGATCAGGGCGGCGGCGCGCTCCTGGTCCAGGTCCTCGATACCGAACTCGAGGATCTCGTCGGCGGCCAGGTCCGACAGGTCCTCACTGGTACGCACGCCGTGACCGGCAAGGGCGTAGGCAGTTGCCTCGTCCATGCCTTCCAGGGCGAGCAGGTCGTCCGACGGCGAACCGTCTTCCAGACCTTCTTCCACCGCCAGCGCCTCGTTGAGCAGCGCATCGCGGGCACGGGCACGCAGTTCTTCGACGATGTCTTCGTCGAAGCCTTCCACGGCCAGCAGTTCGCCGACCGGGACGTAGGCGATTTCTTCCACGGTGTTGAAGCCTTCGGTCACCAGGATGGCGGCGATTTCTTCATCCACTTCCAGCTTGTCCATGAACAGCTGACGGGCAACGCCCTGCTCTGCCTCGGACTTGGCGGTCACCTGGTCCTGGGTCATCACATTGAGCTGCCACCCGGTCAGGCGGCTGGCAAGACGGACGTTCTGGCCGCCCTTGCCGATCGCCTGGGCCAGGCGCTCTTCAGCGACGGCCAGGTCCATGGAGTGCTTTTCTTCGTCGACGATGATCGACTGCACTTCGGCCGGCGCCATCGCGTTGATGACGAAGTTGGCCGGGTTCTCGTTCCACAGCACGATGTCCACGCGCTCACCGTTGAGCTCGTTGGACACGGCCTGGACGCGCGAACCGCGCATGCCGATGCAGGCACCGATCGGATCGGTACGCGAATCGTGGGCCAGCACGGCGATCTTGGCGCGATCGCCCGGGTCACGTGCACAGGCCTTGATCTCGACCAGGCCCTGGCCGACTTCCGGCACTTCGAGCTTGAACAGTTCGATCATGAATTCCGGGGCGGCGCGGCTGATGAACAGCTGCGGGCCACGCGGTTCCGAACGGACTTCGGCCAGGTAACCGCGGACGCGGTCGCCGGCGCGCAGGACGTCGCGCGGGATGCCCTTGTCCTTCGGGATGAAGGCTTCGGCGTTGCCACCGAGGTCGACATAGATGTTGCCGCGCTCGGCGCGCTTGACCACACCGGTGACCAGTTCGCCCACGCGGTCCTTCCAGGCATCCACGACCTGCTGGCGCTCGGCTTCGCGCACGCGCTGGACGATGACCTGCTTGGCGGCCTGGGCAGCAATGCGGCCGAAGTCGGGGTTTTCGATCTGTTCTTCGATGTAATCGCCAACTTCGACGCCTTCGGCTTCGTCGATGGCATCCATCAGGCGGATCTGGCGGTCCGGGGACTCCATGACCACGTCATCGGCCACCACTTCCCAGCGGCGGAAGGTTTCGTAGTTGCCGTCCTTGTGGTCGATCGACACACGGGCCAGCACTTCTTCGTCGGGGTAGCGCTTCTTCGCAGCCGACGCCAGTGCTGCCTCGATGGCATCGAAGATCACTTCACGCGGAACGCCCTTTTCATTGGCGACCGCATCCACTACCAGCAAAAGTTCCTTGCTCATTGGCTCACTCCGCGCGCGGCTTTTTAGCCGCCGGCTCGTTGGATGGTTTCTTGTTCGCCTTGCCACCCTGCTTGGGTGCCGGGCCAGTCGGTTTGGTCGGAGCGAGGCCGAGGGCGGCCCAGTCCGGCATGATGCGTGCCTTGTCGATATTCTCGACGTCGGCGGTGAACGGGGCGTTGTCGACCTTGAAGGTGACGGTACCCTGCTCATTGTCTACAGCGAGAATCTCGCCCTGCAGGCGACGACGGCCGTCCTGCGGAAGCTTGAGCGTGACCTTGGCGGATTCGCCGATGGCACGCTCGAATTGTTCTGCGGTGAACAGCGGGCGATCCACACCGGGAGACGAAACTTCCAGGGTGTAATTGGCGCTGATCGGGTCTTCGACGTCCAGCTGCGCGGACACTTCGCGGCTGACGCGTTCGCAGTCGTCGATGTTGACGATACGCTCGGGCTGTTCGGCCAGCGGCACGTCGATGTAGAGGCGCAGCGTCGCACCACCCGGGGCAGTGAGATATTCCACGCCCAGCAGCTCCAGACCCAGCGACTGAACGGTGGGGGCGAGCAGATTCGCGATTTCGGTTGCCTTGTCGCTCACAGTCGGCCTTGATTCGTTGAAAGAGATACGGTTTGGCCAGTCACGCTGGCCGGGCTCTACTGAACATGTTCCGGAAACAACAAAGGGCCCGCTGGGCCCCTTGTCCGGTACAACTCCGGTCATGCTGGATTCCGGTAGCGGGAACACACGCGGTGTGTGTTCCTGCGAGCCCAGCCTTCCGGGGGGTCACGGCGGCCTGGGTACAGGGTGCCGTTCCTGGAAGCCGGTCGCGGGCCGCATTCACATCCGTTGAAAGGATACGCATGGACAGTCCGCTAAGCCGCTGATGATAGCCGTTGCACCGCGCTGGTGCAATGGCTGGGGGTTTTTGCCGGGTGGCTATTGCGAAAGCTGAACAGGGCGTGGTTGGCTTCTGGCGCGTAGATCGAAGGCTGGGCTGGTCGCTTGTGTCGCGGGCAC
Organism: Stenotrophomonas sp. GQ19; assembly: GCF_059758695.1. Taxonomy (NCBI): domain Bacteria; kingdom Pseudomonadati; phylum Pseudomonadota; class Gammaproteobacteria; order Lysobacterales; family Lysobacteraceae; genus Stenotrophomonas; species Stenotrophomonas sp. GQ19. The sequence goes on from NZ_JCAXES010000003.1 coordinate 324,462, forward strand.
CGGCGCGGGTGGGTTGGCGGGACACGCCGTGAATCCATCCGTGGAGGCTCGTGAGCGCCATCCATGGCGCCCAACGGTCCCGCCAACCCACCCGCACCGGCACCTGGACGCAAATGGGCCAGTCGTTGAGATCAAAGAAGGCAGCGCTACGCGCCGACAGCCAAGCCAGATCCCCGCCCTACCCCGCACCACCACCCACTCAACAAACCCAAACAACACACCCGACCAAACTCAGCACCGCAACACGGCGAAAAAGACCAAAGCAGAGCCGGCCGTTGATCTTCGTTGCGCACCGACACTCCATGGAGGCGCTGGCATGGGTGGGTTTGCGGGGCCCTCCAGCGCATGGATGCGCTGGCGGAGCTTACAAGGACGTACTTGCAGCGTGCCCCGCAAGCCCACCCATGCCAGCGCCCTCCCAGATGCCCGCGCACCGAATTTGCTCTGGCCCTGGCTTCAGCGGTTGCTTTTGCCTTTTGCCTTTTGCCTCGAAAAAACAACCAAACCCCACAACGAAAAAAGCGACCCCGTTTCCGGAATCGCTTCTTCGTCTACTGCATCTGCCCTGCAGATTTTCTGTGGTAGCGGGGGCAGGATTTGAACCTGCGACCTTCGGGTTATGAGCCCGACGAGCTGCCAGACTGCTCCACCCCGCAGCAGAAGCGGAATTGTAAGGGAGTTTTCATTTCCGTGCAACCCCTTGGTGAAACATATCGCCCGGCGTCCGGGAAAGGCAGCCGACCAACGGTCGGCTCTACCGGCCCTGCCGCAACGTCCGGAGCAGCCGTCCGGTCGGCCCTACCGCAACGTGTGGAGCAGCCGACTGACAGTCGGCTCTACCGAAACGTCCGGAGCAGCCGGAGCAGCCGGAGCAGCCGGAGCAGCCGGAGCAGCCGGCCAACGCCCTGGGCATACAACGAAAAAAGCGACCCCGTTTCCGGAGTCGCTTGATTCGTCCACCGTCTCCGGCTTGCACCGGAGCTATATGGTAGCGGGGGCAGGATTTGAACCTGCGACCTTCGGGTTATGAGCCCGACGAGCTGCCAGACTGCTCCACCCCGCATCAAAAGCGGATGAGCCGGGGTACCAACCAACGGTGGGTACCTTGCAACGATCTTCTGGCGAAACCGCTGCAGCAACAACTCAGGAAACGAATATTACACGATTTGCGCAGTTTTGTATCGTTTTTTACGCAAGATGTGCAAATGCCTGCTGGCACCACACCATGATCGGGTTCCACGACAGGCCCAGGGCCAGCAGCGCCAAGGCATTCACGCCCAGCACCACGCCCAGCACGCGGTCGTTGTTGGCCGGCAGCGGCTCGCCCACCGGCTCATCGAAGTACATGACCTTGATGACACGCAGGTAGTAGAAGCAACCCACCACCGCACACAGCACGCCCAGGATCGCCAACCACAGCATGCCGCCGTTGATCGCCGCGCCCAGCACCGCCAGCTTGGTCCAGAAGCCCAGGAACGGCGGAATACCGGCCATCGACGCCATGATGCACAGCACCAGGCCGGCCATCCACGGGTTGCGGGCATTCAGACCCTTGAAGTCGTCGATGTTCTCGGCTTCAAAGCCGCTGCGCGACAGCGCGATGATCGCGCCGAAGCCGGCGGTCGACATGATCGCGTAGCTCAGGGCATAGAACAGCGCCGCCGCGTAACCCTGCTCGCCACCACCGGCAATGCCCAGCAGCAGGAAGCCGATGTGCGACACCGTCGAGTACGCCAGCATGCGCTTCAGGTTGGTCTGCGCGATCGCCATCAGGTTGCCGATCACCAGCGACAGCGCCGCCAGACCGCCAATCAGGTACTTCCACTCGTCCGACAGCGGACCCACGCCCACTTCCAGCAGGCGGTAGGCCATGCCGAACGCGGCCAGCTTCGGTGCCGAGCTGATGAACAGCGCGATCGGGGCCGGTGCGCCCTGGTACACGTCGGGCAGCCACATGTGGAACGGCGCCGCGCCCAGCTTGAAGGCCACGCCGGCAATCATGAACACCGCGCCGGTCAGCAGCAGCACGCGCTCTTCCGAATGCGGAATAGCGGCGTGGATGACGTCCAGGTGCAGCGAACCGGTGGCACCGTAGATCAGCGACATGCCGTACAGCAGCAGGCCCGAGGCCAGCGAACCCAGCACGATGTACTTCATCGCCGCTTCGGAGGCCAAGCCGTTCTCACGGTTGCTGGCCACAAGAGCGTACGAACACAGGGCCAGCAGCTCCAGGCCCAGGTACACCATCAGCAGGCTGCCGGCCGAGACCAGGATCATCATGCCGGCGGTGCCGAACAGGATCAGCACCGGAATCTCGCCCTGGTACAGCTTGCGCTCGCGCAGGTAGCTCCAGCCGTAGACCAGGGTCAGGCCACTGCACAGCACGATCACGGTCTTCATCACGTCCGCCGCGGTATCGCGGACGAACATGCCGTGGAAGACCTCGCCCTGCCCGCCCACTCCGGTGGCGAGCATGAACAGCACCGCGGCCAGCGCGGCGACCGACAGCAGGTGGGTCCAGATCTTGTTCTTCTCACTGATGAACAGATCCAGGATCAACAGGGCGAACGCACTACCAATCAGCACCAGCTCGGGAGCGAGCGGCGGCAGGTCGGCGGCGGTCAACGGCAACAGCGGCGAGGTGGTCATCATCAAATCCTGGAATCAATACTCTCGACGGCCCGATTACAGCAGCTTGCTGGATGCGATCTGCATCGCCAGCTTCGCGATCGAGGGCTCCATCAGGTCGGTCAGCGGCTTGGGGTACAGGCCCAGGGCAAGCGTGCCCACGGCAAATACACCCAACACCAGCCATTCGCGACCGTTGATGTCCTTCAGTTCGGCGACATGGGCATTGGCCACTTCACCGAAGAACACGCGCTTGTACAACCACAACGTATAGGCCGCCGTGATCACCAGGGTGCTTGCCGCACCCAGGGCCAGCCACGGATTGCGCTGGAAGCTGGCCATGATGATCATGAACTCACCGACGAAACCGCTGGTACCCGGCAGGCCGGCATTGGCCATGAAGAACAGCATGGCGAAGGTGGCGAACCACGGCATCACATTGACCACGCCGCCGTAATCGGCGATGCGGCGGCTGTGCATGCGGTCGTACAGCACGCCGACGCAGGAGAACATCGCACCGGACACGAAGCCGTGCGAAATCATCTGCACCATGGCGCCCTGCAGGCCCAGGCGGGCCGCGTCCGGGTTGCCGGCATCACGTACCAGCCACAGCGCAATGAAGGTGCCCAGGGTGACAAAGCCCATGTGCGCGATCGACGAATAGGCGATCAGCTTCTTCATGTCGTCCTGGACCAGTGCGACCAGGCCGACGTAGATCACCGCGATCAGCGACAGCGTGATCACCAGCCAGGCCCATTCCTGCGATGCGTCCGGGACGATCGGCAGGTTGAAGCGCAGGAAGCCGTAGCCACCGATCTTCAGGGCGATGGCGGCCAGGATCACCGAACCGGCGGTGGGCGCTTCCACGTGGGCGTCCGGCAGCCAGGTGTGCACCGGGAACATCGGCACCTTGACCGCGAAGGCGATCAGGAAGGCGAAGAAGATCCAGGTCTGTTCCTTGCCCGACAGCTGCAGCTGGTACAGGTCGGCCAGCTGGAAGCTGCCGCCCTTCAGGTACAGGTAGATCAGGGCCACCAGCATCAGCACCGAGCCGAGGAAGGTGTACAGGAAGAACTTCAGCGCGGCGTAGATGCGGCGCGGACCACCCCAGACACCGATGATCAGGAACATCGGGATCAGCATGGCTTCGAAGAACACGTAGAACAGCATCGCGTCGGTTGCCGCGAAGATGCCCACCGTGACGCCTTCCAGGATCAGGAAGGCGGCCACGTACTGGTTGACGCGCTTGTCGATGGCGCTCCAGGCGCCGATCAGGGCCAGCACCGACACCAGCGTGGTCAGCAGGATCAGCGCGATCGCGATGCCGTCCACGCCCAGGTTGTAGCCGATCTTGTAGGCGGGGATCCAGGCGCGGGTTTCGACGAACTGCAGCGCGTCGTTCCCCACGTCGTAGCCGCTGAGCAGCGACAGGCTGGCCACGAAGGTCAGCACCGCTACGCCCAGCGACGCCCAGCGGGCGGTTTGGGCGTCACGGATGGCAAGGATCAAGGCACCGCCGAGGATCGGCAGCCAGATGAGAACACTGAGTAGGGGCCAGTTCGACACGTCTTCTTATTCCGTACAGGTCATCAACGCAGGTAATGCATCAGGACGCCCAGAAGGGCAATCAGGCCGATGATCATCGCGAAGGCGTAGTGATAGAGGAAACCGGATTGGGTGCGACGCAGCAGGTTGGCCGCCAGATCGATCAGGCGAGCCGAACCGTTGACCACCACACCATCGACGATGTTCGTGTCGATCGCGCGCGAAACCTTACCCAGCTTGATGCCGCCACCGGCGAAGCCGCCGATCCACAGCTTGTCGAAGCCGTACTTGTTCTCCAGCACCGATACCAGCGGCGCGAAGGTCGTGCGGGCCTTGCCCGCCAGCTCCGGCTTCCACAGGTAGAACAGCACCGCCAGCAGGAAGCCGGCCACGGTCAGGAAGAAGGCCGGGGCCATCATGCCGTGCAGCGCGAACGCAACCGGGCCGTGGAACTCTTCGGCCAGCGCGCCAATGGTGTCGCGCGACGGGACGTAGAAATCAACGATGCCGGTGAAGAACGAATGGACCTGGCCCGGGATCGCGTGCTCGGCATGCGCGCCCTTCCAGTCCGTGCCGTACAGCATCGGACCGATGCCGAAGAAGCCGATCACGATCGAGGGGATCGCCAGCAGGATCAGCGGCAGCGTCACCACCCACGGGGTTTCGTGCGGCTCATGCGGACCGTGGCCATGGCCGTGGTCGTCATGGTGCGCGTCGCCGTGGTGGGCATCGACAGCATGGGCATCGACCGCATGCGCGTCGGCATGGTGATCGTCATGGCCATGGCCGTGATCGTCATGCGCGTCGCGGAAGCGTTCCTTGCCATGGAAGGTCAGGAACAGCAGGCGGAAGCTGTAGAAGCTGGTCACGATGACGCCGCCCAGCACCGCCCAGTAGCCGTAGGTGGCCACCCAGCTATGCGACACGTGCGCGTGGTGCTGCGCCGCCTCGATGATGGTGTCCTTGGAGTAGAAGCCGGAGAAGAACGGCGTACCCACCAGGGCCAGCGTGCCGATCCACATGGTCACGAAGGTGATCGGCATGTACTTGCGCAGGCCGCCCATCTTGCGCATGTCCTGCTCGTGGTGCATCGCGATGATGACCGAGCCGGCACCCAGGAACAGCAGCGCCTTGAAGAAGGCATGGGTCATCAGGTGGAACACGGCGGCCGAATAGGCCGACACCCCCAGCGCCACGGTCATGTAGCCCAGCTGGGACAGCGTGGAATACGCGACGACGCGCTTGATGTCGTTCTGCACGATGCCGATCAGGCCGGTGAAGAACGCGGTGGTGGCACCGATGAACAGCACGAAGTTCAGCGCGGTCTGCGACAGCTCGAACAGCGGCGACATGCGGGTGACCATGAAGATACCCGCGGTCACCATCGTCGCGGCGTGGATCAGGGCCGAGATCGGGGTCGGGCCTTCCATCGAGTCCGGCAGCCACACGTGCAGCGGCACCTGGGCGGACTTGCCCATTGCACCGATGAACAGGCAGATGCAGATGATGGTGGCGATGGACCAGATCACCGGGGCGTCCAGCACCTGGAACGAGGTGCCGAACAGGGTGATCGCGCCGGACCAGATCTGCATCTGTGCCTGCGGGCTGCCCAGGATCGGCGCATTGGCGAACACGGTGGCGTAGTCCAGCGAACCGAACACCCACAACACGCCGGCAATGCCCAGGATGAAGCCGAAGTCACCCACGCGGTTGACCAGGAACGCCTTCATGTTGGCGAAGATCGCGGTCGGGCGCTTGAACCAGAAACCGATCAGCAGGTACGACACCAAGCCCACTGCTTCCCAGCCGAAGAACAGCTGCAGGAAGTTGTTGCTCATCACCAGGGTGAGCATGGAGAAGGTGAACAGCGAGATGTAGCTGAAGAACCGCTGGTAGCCCGGGTCATCCTGCATGTAGCCGATGGTGTACACGTGCACCAGGAACGACACGAAGGTCACCACGACCATCATCATGGCGGTCAGCTTGTCGATCATGAAACCGACATGCGCCGAGTACTGGCCGACTTCGAAGAACGTATAGATGTTCTCGTTGTACGGCTGTGCGCCGCCCCACAGCAGCATGTACAGCACGTAGCTGGACATGATGCAGCTGGCGCCGACACCCAGGATGGTGACCGTCTGCGCGCCGATGCGACCGACCTGCCGGCCGAACAGGCCAGCGATGATGCTGCCGATCAGCGGTGCAAGCACCACTGCGATCAACAGACTCTTGGAGAGAGTGATTTCCATCTACGGATCAGCCCTTCAGCGAGTCGACTTCGCCGACATTGATGGTGCGGCGATTACGGAACAGGGTTACCAGGATCGCGAGACCGATCGCGGCCTCGGCCGCGGCAACGGTGAGGATGAAGAACACGAACAGCTGGCCGGCCGTGTCACCCAGTTCCCGCGAGAACCCGACGAAATTGATGTTGACCGACAGCAGCATCAGCTCGACCGACATCAGCAGCACGATGATGTTCTTGCGGTTGAGGAAGATGCCGGCGAGGCTGATGCAGAACAGCAGCGCGCCCAGTGCCAGGATATGGCCGAGGGTGATCATGGCGTTGCCTCCTCGTCGCTGGACGGCTTGGTGTTGGTGTGGACCACCGGCTTTTCGACAGCCATCTTGACCACGCGCAGACGGTCGCTGCCCTTGACCATGGTCTGCTCGCTCGGGTTCTGGGTCTTCAGGCCGGTGCGGCGACGCAGGGTCAGCATCACGGCGGCGACCACGGCCACGGTCAGGATGACGGCGGCGAACTCGAACGGCAGCAGGTATTCGGTGAACAGGCTGCGGGCCAGCCAGGTGATGTTGGAGCTGTCGGCCGCCAGTGCGGCGGCGTTGTCGGCCGGGAACGGGTTGACCGCCCTGCCCTTCACCCCGATCAGCACCAGCATCTGCACCAGCATGGTGACCGCGACCACCAGGCCGATCGGCAGGTAACGCACCCAGCCTTCGCGCAGGTTGGTGGCATCGATGTCGAGCATCATCACCACGAACAGGAACAACACCATGACCGCGCCGACGTACACCAGCACCAGGGCCACGCCGAGGAACTCAGCGCCGACCAGGATCCAGATGCAGGCCACGGAGAAGAAGGTCAGGATCAGGTTCAATACGGCGTAGACCGGATTGCGCACGCTGATCACCGCCGCGGCGGAAATGCCCGCCACGATGGAGAAGACCCAGAAACTGATATTTACCCAATCCATCATTCGACCTCAGCGGAAAGCGGCATCGGCGGCGCGACGCTCGGCGATTTCGGCTTCAAGCCGATCCCCGATGGCCAGCAGCTGCGGCTTGGTAACGATGTTCTCGCCACGATTCTCGAAGTGGTACTCGAGGATGTGGGTCTCGACGATCGAGTCCACCGGGCAGCTTTCTTCGCAGAAGCCGCAGAAGATGCACTTGAACAGATCGATGTCGTAACGGGTGGTACGGCGGCTGCCGTCCTCACGCTTGGCCGAATCGATGGTGATGGCCAGTGCCGGGCACACCGCTTCGCACAGCTTGCAGGCGATGCAGCGCTCTTCCCCGTTGGGGTAGCGACGCAGCGCGTGCAGGCCACGGAAACGCGGCGACTGCGGGAACTTCTCCATCGGGTACATCAGCGTGTACTTGGGCTTGAAGGCGTACTTCAGGGTCAACCACAGACCGCCGAGCAGCTCGAGCAGCAGCAGGCTTTTGAAGTAATGGGTAATTCGATTCATCACTTAGACGCCCTTCTGGATCACGCCGTAGAACACCATCACCGCCGTCACTGCAATCCAGAGGATGGTGAGGGGGATGAAGACCTTCCAGCCCAGACGCATGATCTGGTCATAACGGAAGCGCGGGAAGCTGGCACGGAACCAGATGTAGGCGCTGGCGAAGAAGAACACCTTCAGCAGCAGCCACGGCCAACCGCCCTTCCACAGCCAGTCGATCCACGGCGAGATGTCCGCGTTGACCCAGCCCTGGATGGGGCTCAGCCAGCCACCGAGGAAGAAGATCGAGATCAGGAAGCTGATCAGGATCATGTTGGCGTATTCGGCAAGGAAGAACAGCGCGAACGCACCACCGGAGTACTCGACCATGTGGCCGGCCACGATTTCCGATTCACCTTCCACCACGTCAAACGGCGCGCGGTTGGTTTCGGCAACGCCGGACACCCAGTACACGATGAACAGCGGGAACAGCGGCAGCAGGAACCAGTCGAAGAAGCCGGAGCTGCCGGCCTGGGCCATCACGATGCTGCTCAGGTTCAAGCTACCCGAAGCGATCATCACGCCGACCAGGGCAAAGCCCATCGCGATTTCGTAGCTGATCATCTGCGCCGAGGCGCGCATCGCACCCAGGAAGGCGTACTTGGAGTTGGAGGCCCAGCCCGCGAGGATGATGCCGTACACGCCCAGCGAGGTCATCGCCAGCAGGTACAGCAGGCCGGCGTTGGCATTGGACAGCACGATCTTGGCGTCGAAGGGAATCACCGACCAGGCCGCGAAGGCCGGGCCGAGCGTGATCAGCGGCGCAAGGATGAACATCGCCTTGTGCGAGCTGGCCGGCTGGATGATTTCCTTGAACAGCAGTTTGAAGACGTCGGCGAAGGCCTGGAAGATGCCCATGCCGACATACATCGGACCATGGCGGACATGCATCCAGCCGATCAGCTTGCGTTCCCAGACCACGAAGAACGCCACCGAGATGATCACCGGCATGGCGATCACCAGGATCTTCAGGATGATCCAGAGCAGCGCGCCGATGTCGCCCAGTGAAAGCAGCCACTGGTGCAGCGGGTCGACCGCGTTCAACAGCAATTCGTTCATGCAGCCACCACCGTTACGCGAGCGGCACCCAGCGGTGCGGTTGCACCGTGGCCCGATTCAATCCAGACCGAACCCGCGGCGACGCGGGCGTCGACCACCACCGGCAAGGTGGCGCGACCGGCATCGGTGCCGACCTTGGCCATCTGCCCTTCGGCCAACTGCAGGCGGGCAGCATCGGCGGTGTTGAGCACGATGCGCGGCGCGGTGTTGAGCGGATGCGACTGCAACGCCTGGGCGCGACGGACCACCGCATCGGTGCGGTAGATCGCGGCGGTCGAGGTCACTTCCAGACCCTCGCCTGCCAGCGGCGTTGCAGCCGAGGCGGCAACGGTGACGCTGACCGGGGCCAGGCTGGCGCGCAGGCCGGCCAGGTCGATGAACTCGAAACCGGCCAGGGCCAGCTCGCCGCCCAGTGCACGCAGCACACGCCAGCCTTCACGCGCCTCGCCCGGCAGCTTGCCGCCGGCACGGGCCGACTGCTCGCGACCATCGAGGTTGGTCAGGGTGGCGTCCACTTCCGGCAGCGCACCGATCGGCAGGATCACGTCGGCGACGTCGCGGGTGGAGGCACAGGCGAACTGGCTGAAGGCCACCACCTGCGCACCGGCCAGTGCCTTGCGGGCAGCGGCGGCGTCGGCGAAGTCCAGGCCCGGCTCGATGCCGTAGATGGCATAGGCCTTGCGCGGCTGGGCCAGCATGGCGTTGACGTCCTTGCCGGCCGGCAGCACGCCGGCGCGGGACAGGCCCACGGCATTGGCACCCTGCGGGATACGGCACAGCTTGGCACCGGTGGCGGCGGCGAAATCACGCGCCGCGGCGCGGATCGCAGCAGCCTGCGGGTGGTTTTCGGCGATGCCACCGACGATCAGCACGGCATTGCCGGCCGAGGCGCTGACGGCATCACGCAGCGCGGCAGAGCCCAGCGCCTCGATGAAGGCCGACGGGGCGACGATCTGCTTGCTGGCCAGCTTGAACGCGAAGTCGAAGTCCACCGGGTTGACGGCGTGGATCTTGGCGTTGCGCGTGGTCTGCGCCTTGCGCAGGCGGGCATGCAGCAGCGGCAGTTCGTGGCGGATGTTGCTGCCCAGAACGACGATGCTGTCAGCGGCTTCGATCTCGGCCAGCGGCAGGCCGAACACTTCGGCGGTGGCGGCGTCGGAGAAGTCGCGGTTGTTGATGCGGTGGTCGATGTTGGTGGTGCCCAGGCCGGTGGCGAGACGGGCCAGCAGCGCGCCCTCCTCGTTCGAGGCCGACGGGTGCACCAGCACGCCGAGGTCATCGCCCTGGTTGGCGGCGAAGATTTCCTTGGCAGCGGCCAGGCCTTCAGCCCAGCTCACTTCCTTCCACTCGCCGTTGACCTTGCGCAGCGGCTTGACCGCACGGTCTTCGCTGTACAGGCCCTGGTGCGAATAGCGGTCGCGGTCGGACAACCAGCATTCGTTGACCGACTCGTTGTCACGCGGCACAGCGCGCAGCACTTCGCCGCGACGCACGTGCAGGAATAGGTTCGAGCCCATCGCGTCGTGGTAGCCCAGCGACTCGCGCGCGGTCAGTTCCCACGGACGGGCGCGGAACTGGAACACCTTGTTGGTCAGCGCGCCGACCGGGCACACGTCCACGACGTTGCCGGACAGCTCGGTGGTCAGCGGCTTGCCGTCGTAGGTGCCGATCTGCAGGTTTTCACCGCGGTACATGCCACCCAGTTCGTAGGTACCGGCAACGTCGGCGGTGAAGCGGACGCAGCGGGTGCACTGGATGCAGCGGGTCATTTCGGTGGCGACCAGCGGACCGATGTCCTCGTCGGGCACCACGCGCTTGCGCTCGTTGAAGCGGCTGACCGAACGGCCATAGCCCAGCGACACGTCCTGCAGCTCGCACTCGCCGCCCTGATCGCAGATCGGGCAATCCAGCGGGTGGTTGATCAGCAGGAATTCCATCACCGAGCGCTGGAACTTCAGCGCCTTTTCACTGCGGGTGGCGACCTTCATGCCATCCATGACCGGCGTGGCGCAGGCCGGTGCCGGCTTGGGCGACTTTTCAACGTCGACCAGGCACATGCGGCAGTTGGCCGCGATCGGCAGCTTCTCGTGGTAACAGAAGCGCGGGATCGGGATGCCCGCCTTGTCGGCGGCCTGGATGATCATCGAGCCCTTGGGCACGACCAGGGACTGACCGTCGATTTCGACGGTGACATGTCCCTCGGGCACCACGGCCGGCGTCACGCCCGGATTGTTGGGTTGCGCGCTCATGCGGCGGCTGCCTCCACCTTCTTGCCGTCAACCATCGAATGACCGTTGACGATGTAGTACTCGAATTCGTCCCAGAACTGGCGCAGGAAGCCCTGGATGGGCCATGCCGCCGCTTCACCGAACGCGCAGATGGTGTGACCTTCGATCTGGCCGGCCACCGTCTTCAACTGATGCAGGTCTTCCATGGTGGCCTTGCCGGCGACGATGCGCTCGAGCACACGATGCATCCAGCCGGTGCCTTCGCGGCACGGGGTGCACTGGCCACAGGATTCCTTGTGGAAGAACTGGCTGATGCGGCAGGCGAACTTGACGCAGCAGACGCTGTCATCCAGCACCACGATGGCGCCCGACCCCAGCCCGGTGCCCAGGGCACGCAGGGTGTCGTAGTCCATCTGCAGGCCCTTGAGCTCTTCGGCCTTCAGCACCGGCATCGAGACGCCGCCCGGGACCGCGCCCTTGAGCGTGCGGCCCGGCTTCAGACCACCGGCCATTTCCAGCAGGTCGTCGAAGGTGGTGCCCAGCGGCACTTCAAAGTTGCCGCCCTTCTGCACGCAGCCGGAGACCGAGAAGATCTTCGGGCCGCCGTTCTTGGTCAGGCTCAGGCCCTGGAACCACTCCGGACCGTTGCGGATGATCGCCGGCACCGAGGCATAGGTCTCGGTGTTGTTGATCGTCGACGGCTTGCCGTACAGGCCGAAGTTGGCCGGGAACGGCGGCTTGTAGCGCGGCTGGCCCTTCTTGCCTTCCAGCGATTCCATCAGCGCGGTTTCTTCGCCGCAGATGTAGGCGCCAGCGCCCAGCGCGCCGTAGATGTCGATGTCCACGCCGCTGCCAAGGATGTCCTTGCCCAGCCAGCCGTTCGCGTACGCGTCGGCCAGGGCCTGCTCGAAGTTCTCGAACGGCTCGTGGTGGAACTCGCCACGCAGGTAGTTGTAGCCCACGGTCGAGCCGGTGGCGTAGCAGGCGATCGCCATGCCTTCCACGACCGAATGCGGGTTGTAACGCAGGATGTCGCGGTCCTTGCAGGTACCCGGCTCGGATTCATCCGAGTTGCACAGGATGTACTTCTGCATGGTGCCCTTGGGCATGAAGGACCACTTCAGACCGGTCGGGAAGCCGGCGCCACCGCGGCCGCGCAGATTGGACTGCTTGACCATCTCGATGACCTGCTCCGGCGAGATCTTCTCTTCGAGGATCTTGCGCAGGGCGGCATAGCCACCGGTCTTGAGGTAGCTTTCATACGACCACGGGGTGTCGTAATGCAGGGTGGTGTAGACCACCTGGTGCGGCAACGGTGCGGGACCGACCGGACCACTGGGTGCGTGATGATGTGCCATGTCTTACTCCAACCCGTCCAGCAGCTCGTCGACTTTCTCGACGGTCAGGCGCTCGTGGTAATGGCCATTGATGACCATCATCGGCGCACCGGCGCAACCGGCCAGGCATTCTTCTTCACGCTTGAGGTAGACGCGGCCGTCGGCGGTGGACTGGCCGGTCTTGCAGCCGAGCTTCTTCTCGGCGTGCGCGACCAGGTCCTCGGCGCCGTTCAGCCAGCAGCTGATGTTGGTGCAGAAGGCAACGTTGTGGCGGCCGACCTTCTCCAGCTCGAACATCGAGTAGAAGCTGGCCACTTCGTAGGCCCACACCGGCGGCAGGTCCAGGTACTTGGCCACGCCGGCGATCAGCTCGTCGGTCAGCCAGCCTGCATTCTGTTCCTGTGCGGCGTGCAGGCCCTGCAGGACAGCCGAGCGCTTGCGATCCGGCGGGAACTTGGCCAGCCAGTGATCGATGTGCGCACGGGTCTTGTCATTCAAGACCACCATCGGGTCGACGTCGCGCGCCGCCTCGAAATTACCTGTCGCCTTCATCGGCCGACCTCAGCGAATACGAAATCGTTAAAAACCAGAACCTGCAGCGCCGGCAGCAGCCGGCGGGTGTCAGGCATCGTGCAAGCGGATGCGATCACCGGTCCACCTCGCCGAACACCAGATCGTAGGTACCGATCATGGCGACCACGTCGGCGAGCATGTGCCCGCGTACGATCGAGTCGATCGAGGACAGATGGGCGAAGCCGGGCGCGCGCAGGTGCACGCGGAACGGCTTGTTGGCGCCATCGGACATCAGGTAGCAGCCGAACTCGCCCTTGGGCGCTTCGACGGCGGCGTAGGTTTCGCCGGCCGGGACGCAGTAGCCTTCACTGAACAGCTTGAAGTGATGGATCAGCGCTTCCATGTCGTCCTTCATGTCTTCCCGGCTGGGCGGGGCGACCTTGAAGTTCTTCACCATCACCGGGCCCGGGTTGGCCTTCAGCCACGCCACGCACTGCTTGATGATGCGGTTGGATTCGCGCATTTCGGCCACGCGGCACAGGTAACGATCGTAGCAATCGCCTTCCTTGCCCAGCGGGATGTCGAACTCGACGGCGTCGTACTTGGCATACGGCTGCTTCTTGCGCAGATCCCAGGCAATGCCCGAGCCGCGCAGCATCACGCCGGTCATGCCCCAGGCATGCGCCAGTTCGGGGGTGACCACGCCGATGCCGACGGTACGCTGCTTCCAGATGCGGTTGTCGGTGAGCAGGGTTTCGTACTCGTCGACACGCTTCGGGAATTCAACGGTGAAATTCTCGAGGAAATCGAGCAGCGAACCTTCGCGCGCGGCGTTGAGGTTCTTCAGGGCCTTGCCCTTGTGCCAGCGCGATTCGGTGTACTTGGGCATGCGGTCCGGCAGGTCGCGGTAGACGCCGCCCGGACGGTAGTACGCCGCGTGCATGCGTGCGCCGGAGACCGCTTCGTAGCAGTCCATCAGCTCTTCGCGTTCGCGGAAGGCGTACAGCATGACCGCCATCGCGCCCAGATCGAGCGCGTTGGACCCCAGCCACATCAGGTGGTTCAGGATGCGGGTGATTTCGTCGAACAGGGTGCGGATGTACTGCGCACGCTCCGGCGCCTCGATCCCCATCAGGGTTTCGATCGCGCGCACGTAGGCGTGCTCGTTGCACATCATCGACACGTAATCCAGGCGATCCATGTAGCCGATCGACTGGTTGAACGGCTTGGACTCGGCCAGCTTTTCGGTACCACGGTGCAGCAGGCCCACGTGGGGATCTGCACGCATGATGGTTTCGCCGTCCATTTCCAGGATCAGGCGCAGCACACCGTGCGCGGCCGGATGCTGGGGACCGAAGTTCATCGTGTAGTTGCGGATTTCCTGGCGCAGTTCCGCCGGGTTGCTCGCAAAGGCCTGGTGGGCCTGGGGTTCACGCTTGCTCAGATCAGCACTCACTTTACTGCCTCCGTCTGCGCGCTTTCGCCGGCAGCGGTCTGGAAACGGGCATCGTCACGGATCACGCGCGGCACGCCGACGCGCGGCTCCACCGAGGTCACCGGTTCGTAGATCACGCGCTTCTTTTCTTCGTCGTAGCGCACTTCGACGTTGCCGATCAGCGGGAAATCCTTGCGGAACGGATGGCCGACGAAGCCGTAGTCGGTCAGGATCCGGCGCAGGTCCGGGTGGCCTTCGAAGATCACGCCGAACAGGTCGAACGCCTCGCGCTCGAACCAGTTCAGGCCCGGCCATACATCGGTCAGCGAGGCGACCACCGGCAGTTCCTCATTCGGCGCAAAGCAACGGATGCGCATGGTGAGGTTGTGCTGGTAGGAACGCAGCTGGGCGACCACGGCGAAACGCTGCAGCGGGATCGGCTGCGGCTGGGCGCCATCGCTGGTTTCGCGGGTGGGGAATTCACCCCAGGCGAAACGGCCGACGGACTTGCCTTCGACGCCACGGCTGAAGCCCTGGGACGACACATCGGCCGTATCCCATTCGTCGCTGCCGTAGCCGAGGTAGTCCAGGCCGCACAGATCGACGGCCTGCTCGAAACCGAATACGTCGCGCAGCGCCACAGCCGTGGCATGCCAGTCAGCGGCGGGCACTTCCAGCGTCACTTCGCCGCGGGGTTCGACCACGAAGACCTGCGCACCAGCAAAATGTGCGGAGAGTCGGTCGATGAAGGAAGGTGCTTGCTCTGCCATGGGGGCTTGGCGTGCTCTAGTCAGGAGGGAGGTCAGCGGGCGATGGTCTGCGTACGCCAGATCTTCTTCTGCAACTGCAGGATCCCGTACACCAGCGCTTCGGCGGTTGGCGGGCAACCGGGGACATAGATGTCCACCGGCACCACGCGGTCACAGCCACGAACCACTGCATAGGAGTAGTGGTAGTAGCCGCCACCGTTGGCGCAGCTGCCCATGGAGATGACCCACTTGGGGTCCGGCATCTGGTCGTAGACCTTGCGCAGGGCCGGGGCCATCTTGTTGACCAGGGTACCGGCCACGATCATCACGTCGGACTGACGCGGCGACGGGCGGAACACCACACCGTAACGGTCAAGGTCCAGGCGCGCGGCGCCGGCATGCATCATTTCGACCGCGCAGCAGGCCAGACCAAAGGTCATCGGCCACATCGAACCGGTACGTGCCCAGTTCAACAGCGCGTCGACGCTGGTGGTCAGGTAACCCTTCTCCAGCAGCGGGTTGTCGCCTTCGGGGCGCAGGATGTCGTCGACCCGCCCTTCCGGGACCGGGTTGTTCATCAGGCCGTCGAGCGTCTGAATCACTCCCATTCCAGCGCTCCCTTCTTCCAGACGTAAATGAAACCGAGGAAAAGCATGCCTACGAAGAGGCCCATCGTGACCAGCGAGCGTGCGCCCAGTTCCATGAAGACCTGGGTCCACGGCACGATGAAGATGATTTCCAAGTCAAATACGATGAACTGGATCGCGATCAGGTAGTAGCGCACATCGAACTTCATGCGCGCGTCCTCGAAAGCCTCGAAGCCGCATTCGTACGGCGAGAGCTTTTTCAGATCAGGACGTCGTGGACCGAGGAATCGGCCAACCAGCATCAGCGAAACGCCGATACCGGTGGCAACGATCAGAAACAGCAGAGACGGCAAATATTCGGCCAGCACAGCGATTCTCTCTTGCCTCTGCCGCGACGCCTGCAGGCGTGTTGGCATGGGGGAGTGGACGGATACCGCTACCTGGCGCTTTGCGCGCCAGACGAACCCGCTTACAAACAAAATGGTGCCCAAGAGGGGACTCGAACCCCTACGACCTAAGTCGCTACCACCTCAAGGTAGTGCGTCTACCAATTCCGCCACCTGGGCTTACGTTCGCAAAGAGGAGTTTCCCTATCGGATTCCCTCAGTGCGCCGCATATTGTAACCGTCTTCAGCGAGTCTGGGTGCCTTCCGAAGGCTTTTCTTCACCAGATTTCGGCGTTTCCGCCTGAGCCGGCACAGTGGCCTGCGGAACCGACTGCTGCACAGCGGTTTCCGGGGCCTTGGGCACGGCCGGCAGCTCGCCTGCCGGGGCGGCCGGGGTCGTTGCGACCGGGGCCGACATCAAACCAAGATCCTGCTGGGTGGCCGGGCGCGAGCCATGGCTGGCGTACCAGGCCATGAACAGGCTGATGCCGAAGAACACCACGGCCAGCCACTTGGTCGACTTGGACAGGAAGTTGGACGCGCCACGCGCGCCAAACACCGTGCCCGAGGCGCCGGCGCCGAAACCCGAGCCTGCGGCAGCACCGGAACCACGCTGCATCAGGATGAGCGCGATCATGGCGACGGCCACCAGCACGTAGACCACATTGAGGATCAACATCAGCATTTCGAATCCGTCCTCGGACATGTTCGTGCCGGCGGTTGGCCGGCAACATTACTAATTAGCGCCCGGCCGCCGCAGTGGCGATGGCCAGGAAGTCCGCGGCGACCAACGAGGCGCCGCCCACCAGCCCACCATCGACATCGGGCTGCGCGAACAGTTCCCCAGCGTTGTCGGGCTTCACGCTGCCGCCGTACAGGATCGGCAACGAATCGGCGATTCTAGCATCCAGCTTGGCCACTTCGCCACGGATGAACGCATGGACCTGCTGGGCCTGCTCCTTGGAGGCGGTGCGGCCGGTGCCGATGGCCCAGACCGGCTCATAGGCGACAACGGCGTGCTGGAAACCGGCCGGGCCCACCAAGGCAAGCACCGGGGCGAGCTGGGCGGCGATGACCTGCTCGGTCTGGCCGGCCTCGCGCTGCTCCAGGGTTTCGCCCACGCACAGCACGGGCGCCAGGCCGGCATGCAGGGCGGCGGCGAACTTGCGGGCAACCAGTTCGCTGGTTTCATTGTGGTACTGGCGGCGCTCGGAGTGGCCGACCAGGCCGAACCGGGCCCCGACTTCGGCCAGCATGGCGGCGGAGACCTCACCGGTGTAGGCGCCCTTTTCGTTGGAGCTGACATCCTGCGAGCCGAAGGCGATGGCCCGGCCCTCAAAGGCTTCAACCAGCTCGCCCAGGTACGGCAGCGGGGGCAGGATCACCACCTCGACGCCATCGACCGGCAGGCTGGCGACCAGGTCGCTGACCAGGTCGGTGGCGAATTGGCGGCTGCCGTGCAGCTTCCAGTTACCGGCGACGATCTTGCGGCGCATGCGGTGCTCCTTTGGGTATCAGCCGGCAATGATACCGGATGAAACGAAACGGCGCGGCTGCGAAAACGCTTACATTTCAAATGGATATTGGTTTGGGGATGCGAACGGCGTGGATTCCTTTGCTATCGGGTTGGGCTGGCGCGGGTGGGCTGGCGGGACACGCCGTAAATCCGTCCCTGGAGGCTCGTGAGCGCCATCCATGGCGCCCAACGGTCCCGCCAACCCACCCGCACCAGCCCCCGACAGTTGGCCGGTTCGCATGGGAGAGCGGTGGAGCGTGCCGACCAACGGTCGGCACCTACCCATCCCCACACCCCATCACCCATCCCCAATCCCCAGTCACCCGTAGCCTCAACCATCCGCAGACCCAAAGCACCAGCAGCAAGCCCGCCCTGCCCTCGGTTCCGGTCACAGCAATCTGTGAGGTCGGGCGCTGCCATGCCTCGCCGGGACCTTAGGCAACATGGATGTTGCCTAAGAGCCCCCATGGATGGGTTCACGGCGTGTCCCGGCGGGGCATGGCAGCGCCCGACCAACCAACAGCAACCGACCAGCCGGCGGTTGCCGTTGATTTTGAGGTTGAATTTGACGTTAAAAAGAAGAAGGCCGCCTTCCGGCGGCCCTCCTCCCAACATCATTTCAGCTTGATCTCGCGCAAACGCTCTTCCAGGAAACCATGCGCCGTAATCGGCTCCGGATAGCGGCTCGGGTTCTCCGGCGTGATGCAGGTCGGCAGCACATCGATCAGGAAGTCCGGGTTCGGGTGCAGGAAGAACGGCACCGAATAGCGCGGCTGGCGCGCCTGCTCGCCCGGGGGATTGACCACCCGGTGGATCGTCGACGGATACACATGGTTGGTCAAACGCTGCAGCATGTCGCCGATGTTCACCACGATCGTGTCCGCGTCCGAAGTGAACGGCACCCACTTGCCCTCGTGCGACTGCACCTCCAGCCCCGCCGCGCTCGCGCCCACCAGCAACGTGATGAAGTTGATGTCGCCGTGTGCACCGGCGCGCACGTTCGGAATGTTCTCGGCGGTGATCGGCGGGTAGTGGATCGGGCGCAGGATCGAATTGCCGTTGTTGGTCTTGTCCGCGAAGAAATCTTCCGGCAGCCCGATGTGCAGCGCCAGCGCCGACAGCACCCGCGACCCCAGCTGGTCCAGCGCCTGATACAGCGCATAGCCACGCTCGCGGAAGTTCGGCACCTCGGACGGCCACAGGTTCGGCGCCATCACGTCACGGTACTTCGAGTCGTCCGGAATCTCGCGGCCGATGTGCCAGAACTCCTTCAGGTCGAAGTGCTGCGAGCCCTTGGCCGTCTCCACGCCGAAGGCCGTGTAACCGCGCGCCCCGCCGCTGCCCGGCACGTGGTACTGGCGCTTGGTCTCTTCCGGCAGTGCGAAGAAGGCCTTGAACACCTCGTAGGCGGCGTCGATGTCGGCCTGCGGGATGCCGTGGTTGCGGATACCTGCAAATCCCCATTCGCGGTAGGCCGCGCCCAGCTCGGCAACGAAGGCGTCGCGGTCACTGTCGAAACGGGTGATGTCGAGGGTCGGGATCTGGCTCACAGCGGTTCCTGGCTTGTTCGGATGGGTCACAGGCCATCTCACTGGCCCGGCTGAACATTGTGCCAGATCCGCCACCCGGCACTGCCGACACAAAGATACAAACCGATACAATGCGCCCGCCCTGTTGCCATAAGCAGGGTGCCGACGCAGCCGCCGCCACGTCCCCCCGTCCCCTTTCACTGCGCCGCCGACCCGCTCCATGCCCCTTTCCCTGCCCGCTGATGCCCTCTCCCCGTCCACGCGCTGGCAGCGCTTGGCCTGGCTGAGCCTGTTCACCGCCCTCAATGCCGGCGCCGCGATTCTCATCGCACTGGGCAACACCCCGCTGGGCGACAACCCCGGTGGCGGGCTCGGGCTGGCCTACCTGAGCGTTGCCCTGCCCGGCCACTTCCTGGCGCTGGGCGCGGTGGTATCGCTGCTGCCGCTGCTGCTTGGTCTGGGCCTGCGCGCACCGCGCGGCCTGCTGGTGAGCGCGGTGGTGCTGCAGACCCTGTGGCTGTGCCTGCTGCTGGTGGATGCCAAGGTGTTCGCCCTGTATCGCTTCCACCTCAATGCCATGGTGCTCAACATGGTGTTCGGCGGCGCACTGCAGGACCAGGTTGCACTGTCCTGGCAGACCTGGCTGCAGGCCGCGGCCGTACTGGCCGCCGTGGTGCTGGCCGAAGTGCTGCTGGCCTGGGCCTGCTGGCGGCTCATCCCCGGCGCGGCGCGGCGCCGCCCGCTGCTGCTGGCCTGGGCCGCCGGCCTGGTGCTGATGACCTGCGGCCAGGTGGCCACCGCCTATTACGATGCCCGCGGCGAACGTGCGGTGACCAGTCAGTGGGCGTACCTGCCCTGGGCGCAGCCGATCACCGCCAAACGCCACATGCACCGGCTCGGCGTGCACAGCCTGCCCCAGGCCAGCCTGCCCGACCCGCGCCACAGCCAGCTGCAGTACCCGCTGCACCCGTTGCGCTGCCAGAGCAACGTGCAGCCCAATGTGCTGGTGGTGGTGATGGAATCGCTGCGCCACGACGCGCTGGACGCCACCACCATGCCCAACACCTGGGCACTGGCCGCGCAGTCCGAGCAGTTCACCGCCCACTACAGCAGCGGCAATGCCACCCGCTACGGCCTGTTCGGCCTGCTGTACGGGCTGCCCGGCGGCTACTGGGACAGCATGCTCAGCGAGCAGCGCGGCTCGCAGCTGTTCGACGTGCTCCAGCAACAGGGTTACGACCTGCACCTGTATGGCAGCGCGCCGCTGCACAGCCCGGAATTCGACCGCACCGTGTTTGCCCAGGTGCGCAACCAGCTGCACACCGCGCCGTCGGCACTGCCGGTGGCCGCGCGCGACCGGCACATCATCGATGCACTGCGCGCCGACATCGCCCGGCCCGGCAAGGGTCACTGGTTCGGGTTTGCGTTCCTGGACAGCACCCACGCGCCCTACCACCTGCCCAAGGACTACCCGCCGCTGGCCACCCCGATGGCGAGCCACATCGACTTCCTCGCGTTGGACGAGGACCACGTGCCGGTGCCCGAGCGCAACCGCTACCGCACCGCCGTGCACTACGCCGATGGCTTGCTGGGCGAGCTGCTGCAGACCCTGCGCGACAGCGGCCAGGCCGACAACACCATCGTGCTGGTCACCGGCGACCACGCCGAGGAATTCAACGACCTCGGCCTGAACTACTGGGGCCACAACGGCAACTTCTCCGATTACCAGATGCGCGTGCCGTTCGTGCTGCATTGGCCCGGCCGTGCGGCCGCCCGGCACACCGGCAACACCAGCCACGAAGACTGGGTACCTACCCTGATGCGCCATGGCCTGGGGTGCGAGAACGCGCTGGCCGATTTCAGTACCGGCCGCGACCTGTTCGACCCCGTGCCGGCCGACCGTGCCCTGCTGGTGGAAAGCTGGTCGCAGCGCGGCATCCGCCATGGCGAGCGCACCTACGTGTTCGACAAGTTCGGCAACGCCACCACCCTGGACCGCCAGTACCTGCCGGTGGCCGACCAGCAACCCGATGCCGCTGCGGTACGCGCGGCATGGGAAGCGCTCACCCATTTCCGCCGGCCATGACGGCCGCGCCCCGCCTGGAACGTTCATCGATGAACATGCCTTCCACTACCCCGCCCCTGAAGATCCTGCACACGGAAGCCGCCAAAGGATTCGGCGGGCAGGAGATCTACATCTACCGCCACATGCTGGCCATGCGCGAGCGTGGCCATGACGTGTCGCTGCTGTGCCAGCCCGGTGCACGCCTGGGCATCATCGCGCGCGAGGCCGGGTTCACCGTCCATGACCTGAAAATGGGCGGCCTGCTGCGTCTGGTGCGCGGGATCTGGTCGGTGCGGCGGCTGGTGCGCCGCCATGGCTTCGACGTGGTCAATACCACCAGCCGCCGCGACAGCCTGATCGCCGCCGCCGGCGCGCGGCTGGGGCGCACGCCGCTGGTGGTGCGCTCACGCCACCTGATGAGCCCGGTCAACTCGCTGCTGACCTATACCGGCCTGCCGCACCGGGTGATGACGGTCAGCAGCTTCGTCAAGCAGCTGCTGGTGGCGCGCGGGGTGGACGACCGCCACGTGGGCATCGTGCCGCCGATCGCGGTGCCGCCGGAGTGGTCGAAGATCGACTGCGAAGATCCGTGGCAATGCATCCAGGACACCCGTGCCGAGGTGCGTCGCGAGCTGGGCTTTGCCGACGACCAGATCGTGGTGGGCTGCGTGGCGGTGCTGCGCGAACCCAAGGGCCACGTGGACCTGCTGCGCGCGATTGCGCCACTGTGCCGCCAGCATCCCAACCTGCACCTGGTGATTGTCGGTGACGGCCAGCCGGTGATGGGCCGGCTGGAGGCGCTGCGCAGCGAACTGGGCGTGGCCGCGCAGGTGCACCTGCTCGGCTACCGGCACGGTGCGTGCCGCCTGATGGCCGGTTTCGACATCTTCGCGCTGGCCACGCATAAGGAAGCGGCCGGTACGGTGTTCCTGGAGGCGGCGCACGTGGGCGTGCCGGTGGTGGCCACGCGCGTGGGCGGGGTGCCGGAAATGGTGCTGGAAGGCAGCAATGCTATTCTCGCCCCACTAGGCGACCAGGCGGCCCTGACCCAGGCGTTGCAGACCCTGGTTGACGATCCCGCGCAGCGTCGGCGCATGGGGCGCGCCGGTTGGGAATGGATGCGCAGCGCGCAGCGCTTCACCCCGTCGGGGCATACCGAAGCGACCGAACACTATTACCACCAGTGGTTGAGGGAACTGGGCCATGGCCAACGCTAGATCCGTGCCGGTATTGATGCACCACCACGTATCGCCGTCGCCGGGGATGATCACGGTGTCGCCGGAGAATTTCGAAAGCCAGATCGCGTGGTTGGCCAACAACGGCTGGACCTCGCTGACGCTGGCGCAGTACGCCGACTTCCTGGCCGGCAAGCCGGTGCCGCGCAAGTCGATCGTGATCACCTTCGACGACGGCTACCTGGACAACTGGGTGTACGCGCACCCGATCCTGCTCAAGTACGGCATGCACGCGGTGGTGTTCGTGGTGACCGGCTGGATGGGCGAAGGCCCGGTGCGCCCGCATGCGGGGCAACCGGGGGTGACGCTGCCGCCCACCCCGGACCATCGCGGGTGCGAAGCGGCGATCCTGCGTGACGACCGTACCGACGAGGTGATGATGCGCTGGAGCGAGGCGCGCGCGATGATCGCGGCCGGCACCTTCGAAGTGCATTGCCACACCCACTCGCATACGCGCTGGTTGAAGCAGGACATCACCCGCGAGCAGAAGTGCGAGGGCATCACCCGCGACCTCTCGATGGCGCGGCTGGTGCTGCAGCAGCAGTTGGGCGAGGTGTCGGACACGCTGTGCTGGCCCTACGGCGATTTCGATGCGGACTACCTGCCGATCGCGCGTGCACAGGGCTTCAAGTACCTGCACACCACGCACCCGTTCGGGCGCAACGTGGTGGGCGGCAATCCGGAGCACATCTACCGGTTCGCGATCCGCAACCGCCCGGCCAGCTGGCTGCGCAAGCGCATCGCGTGGAGTTACAACCCGTTGATCGCGCCGGTGTTCAACCGCTTCAAGGCGAAGCAGAAGAAGATGGTGCCGGGGCCGTAACGCCCGGGTACCGCCGGGCTCTGGCGCGGCCCGCATCCGGTATGCGCTGGCTCTTGCGCAGCCGCGTAGCGCCGGGCTCTGCCCGGCTTGCATCCTGCATGCGCTGGCGTTGGAGGCGCTTCAGCCGGGCAGAGCCCGGCTCTACGTGACTGCTCAACGCAGCCCACCGACGGTGGAGAAGCCGACCAACGGTCGGCTCTACCGCGCGGTGGCCGTTCTCAGGCGGCCGCCGCCTTCACCGCGCCGGACAGGTTGTCCAGCGTGGACTGCATCAGCTCGGCGGTATCGGCCTCGACGGTGACACGCACCACCGGCTCCGTGCCGGACGGACGCAGGAACGCGCGGCCGCGGCCCTTCACCGCCTGCTGCGCGGCGACCAGCGCGGCCTGCACGGTATCGGCCTGCACAATGGCCTTGGCCGAGACGTCGCCCAGCCGCACGTTCACGGTCTTCTGCGGCACCCGGCTCAGGTCCTGCAGCGAGGCGCGCAGGGTGCGGCCTTCGCGACGCAGCACTTCCAGCACCTGCAGCGCGCTGACGATGGCATCGCCGGTGGTGGCACGGTCCAGGCACAGCAGGTGACCGGAGGCTTCGCCACCGAGCACGCCGCCGCCTTCCACCAGTGCCTGGTGCACGTAGCGATCGCCCACGTTGCTGCGCACGAACGGCAGGCCGAGACGCTCCAGCGCCTGTTCCAGACCGAAGTTGGTCATCAGCGTGCCGACCACCGGCCCGCGCAGGCGACCATTGCCCTGCCAGGACGCCGCCAGCACGTACAGCAGGTCGTCGCCGTCGACCGGGTTGCCCTGGTCGTCGGCCATCAACACGCGGTCGCCATCGCCGTCGAAGGCGATGCCCAGATCGGCACCGACCTCACGCACCTTGTTGGCGAGGTTGTCGATGTGCATCGAGCCGACGCCATCGTTGATGTTCACCCCGTTGGGCTCGGCACCGATGGTGACCACCTCCGCGCCCAGCTCGCGGAACAGCAGCGGGGCGATGTGGTAGGTGGCGCCGTGCGCACAGTCGAGCACGATCTTCAGCCCGCGCAGGTCGAAGCTGCGCGGCACGCTGGCCTTGCAGAATTCGATGTAGCGGCCCACCGCGTCGCGCGCGCGCATGGCCTTGCCGAGGCGGTCGGATTCAGCGGTAGTGAAATCGCCGTCCAGCGCTGCTTCCAGGGCCAGTTCGGTGGCGTCGTCGAGCTTCTCGCCATCGGCGGAGAAGAACTTGATGCCGTTGTCGTAATGCGGGTTGTGCGAGGCGCTGATGACGATGCCGGCGTCGGCACCGAGGGTGCGGGTGAGGAACGCAACGGCCGGGGTCGGCATCGGGCCGAGCAGCTGCACGTCGACACCGCCGGCCACCAGGCCCGCTTCCAGCGCGGCTTCGAACATGTAGCCGGAAATGCGCGTGTCCTTGCCGATCACCACCACCGGGCGGTGCCCGGGGCGGTGGCCATTGCGTTCGGTCAGTACGCGGCCGAGCGCATTGCCCAGGCGCAGCACGAAATCGGCGGAGATCACGCCTTGGCCGACACGGCCACGGATGCCGTCAGTCCCGAAATACCGGCGCGCACCCATCAGGCGACCTCGTCGGCGACCGGCGCCGGCTGGCGGCCGAGCATGGCCAGCAGGTCGGACAGGCGCTCACGCATTTCGCGGCGGTCGCAGATCTGGTCGATGGCACCGTGTTCGAGCAGGAACTCCGAGCGCTGGAAGCCTTCCGGCAGTTTTTCGCGCACGGTCTGTTCGATCACGCGCGGGCCGGCGAAGCCGATCAGCGCCTGCGGTTCGGCGATGTTGATGTCGCCCAGCATCGCAAACGAGGCCGAGACGCCACCGGTGGTCGGGTGGGTCAGGACCGAGATGTACGGCAGGCCGGCCGCACGCAGCTTGCCCAGTGCGGCCGAGGTCTTGGCCATCTGCATGAGCGAGAACAGGCCTTCCTGCATCCGCGCGCCGCCGCTGGCGGAGAAGCAGACGTACGGGGCGCCGATTTCGACGGCCTTTTCAGCGGCCAGCGAGAAGCGTTCGCCGACGACCGAGCCCATCGAGCCGCCCATGAAGGCGAAGTCGAAGGCGGAGGCGACCAGCGGGCGGCCTTTCATCAGGCCCTGCATGGCGATCAGGGCGTCGTACTCGCCGGTGTTCTTCTGCGAGGCCTTGATGCGCTCGATGTACTTTTTCTGGTCCTTGAACTTGAGCAGGTCGGTCGGGCCCAGCCGCGCACCGATTTCGGTGGTGCTGTCGGCGTCGAACAGGGCGGCCAGGCGCGCGCGCGCGCGGATCGCCATGTGGTGGCCGCACTTGGGGCAGACTTCCAGGTTCTCTTCCAGCTCAGGTCCGTACAGTGCGCTGCCGCAGTTGCTGCACTTTTCCCACAGGCCCTCGGGGACGCTGCGCTTTTTGCTGGGGACGTTGTCGGTGCGGATGCCAGACGGCATCAACTTGCTGAGCCAACTCATGCGGGATGCTACTTCCGTTCAGGGCGGCCCGAAGGCCGCAAAGGCGGACAGTCTAGCTCAGGCCCTCCCCACCCGTGCACCCCCTGCCGGGTGCGGCGGCGGACGGTAAAACCGTGCTGTGACGTATGTTTAGGAGCGGGCGACGACGGTCTCCGGCCGGGATTCCGATGCTCTCACGGCAACACCAGCGCCTTGGTCGTGTCGCGGGAGGCCGGCGGGCAGCCGCACCCGGGACACGCACGTAAACCCATCCCTGGGGGCTCGTGGGCGCCATCCATGGCGCCCAACGGTCCCGGGCGCGGCTGCCCGCCTGCCTCTGCACAGTTTCACGTATGCGGATCGGAGAGCGAGGGCGCCGCTTGATCAGGCTTGGTCGAGCGCAGCACGCAGCGGCGCGAGGAAGGACGTTGCGGTCTGTGCGGCAGTGGCTGCATCGGTCGCTTCACCCAGTGCGGCGACCAGGGCGCTGCCTACTACGACGCCGTCGGCTTCGACGGCCATGGCAGCGGCGCTGGCGGCGTCCTTGATGCCGAAGCCGGCTACGACCGGGACGGTCGAGCGGCGGCGCAGGTCGCGCAGGCGGGCGCTGGCGGCGCTGCTGTCCAGGCGCTCGGAGGCACCGGTGACGCCGGCGAAGCTGACGTAGTAGAGGTAGCCCTGGGCCATGGCCGACAAGGTGTCCAGGCGGGTGTCGGCGGTGGTTGGGGAGGCCAGCAGGATCAGGGCCAGGCCGGCGGCGGTGAAGATGGCGCGGGTTTCGGCGGCCTCTTCCGGCGGCAGGTCGACCAGCAGCACGCCGTCCACGCCGGCGGCGATGGCCGCGTCGGCGAAGCGGGCGGTGCCATGGATCTCGACCGGGTTCAGATAGCCCATCAGCACCACCGGGGTGGTGGCGTCGTCACGGCGGAAGGCGGCCACGGTTTCGAGCACGTAGCGCAGCCCTGCCCCACGCGCCAGCGCGCGCTCGGAGCTGCGCTGGATGGTGGGGCCATCGGCCATCGGGTCGGAGAACGGCACGCCCAGTTCGATCACGTCCGCGCCGGCGGCGGCCAGCGCGTGCATCACCGGCACGGTGGCGTCCAGGCCCGGATCACCGGCGGTGATGAAGGGAATCAGGGCCTTGCGGCCATCGGCGCGCAGGCGGGCAAAACAGGCATCGATACGGTCCACGGACATTTCAGGCACATCCTTCAATCAATTCAACGGCGCCGCTGGCGCCCCAGTACAGCGTCGAAATCACCCCGTCGAAGATCTCCAGCCGGATCGCCAGATCCGAGCCGGGGTCCTGCCAGGTCAGGTATTCGCCCGTTTCCGGGTCGTAGGCGTGCGGCTGCGCGAGGCTGCCCTTGGGCAGGCGCTTGAGCGCGGCGTCACGCGACATGCCCAGGCGCAACCCGAACGGGCCGGCCTGGGTGATGGTTTCATCGCTTCCGTCCAGCGGCGCCAGTTCGAAACGCTGCACATGGTCATCGTCGACCATCATCGAGATGCCCTCGGGCAGGCTGCCGCGCTCGTAGTATTCGCAGCTGCCGGCCTGCCCGCCTTCGCTCAGACCGGCCGAATGCCAGGTGGCATCGGCATCGGCGGCCGTGAAGCGCTGGCCGATGACGATGTCGCCGGCATGGTCCAGCGCCACCGAGACCACCGCTGGCGCGGGCGCCGCATCGGGGGCCGGGGCCGCCGGTTCCGGGTCGTCC
The DNA here is from genome assembly GCF_059758695.1 of Stenotrophomonas sp. GQ19. Taxonomy (NCBI): domain Bacteria; kingdom Pseudomonadati; phylum Pseudomonadota; class Gammaproteobacteria; order Lysobacterales; family Lysobacteraceae; genus Stenotrophomonas; species Stenotrophomonas sp. GQ19. Next base: position 352,010 of record NZ_JCAXES010000003.1, read on the forward strand.
TCGATCGGGCGGTTGGCGATGTCGTCATCGTTGCTCGCCGGCACCTGCGCCGGTGCGATGGCCGCCGGGGCCGACGGCGCGGCGGGCAGCAGCGGCGGATCCGGCGGGGTGCAGGCGGTCAGGCCGACCACGATCAGCAGCGCACTTCCCTGGCGCAGCAGTGGATTCACAGCATCAAGCCCTCGCGTGCGGCGATGGTATGCACGTCCTTGTCACCGCGACCGGACAGGTTGCACAGCACCAGTTTGTCGCGGGGCAGTTCACGCGCGATCTTGATGGCCTGGGCCACCGCGTGGCTCGATTCCAGCGCGGCCAGGATGCCTTCGCTATGGGCCAGCTGGTGGAACGCGGCCAGCGCTTCCTCATCGGTGATGCCGACATACTCGGCGCGCCCGGCATCGGCCAGGAACGCATGCTCCGGGCCGACGCCCGGGTAGTCCAGGCCGGCCGACACCGAGTGGGTCTCGGTGATCTGGCCGTCGTCGTCGCAGATCACGTAGGTGCGGTTGCCGTGCAGCACGCCCGGGCGGCCGGCGGCGATGGAGGCGGCATGGCGGCCGGTCTCGATGCCGTCGCCGGCGGCTTCGGCGCCGACGATGCGCACGTCGCGGTCGTTGAGGAAGGCATGGAACAGGCCGATGGCGTTGCTGCCGCCGCCGACGCAGGCGGTGATCGCATCGGGCAGGCGGCCGTAGTCGGTGAGCATCTGCGCGCGCGCTTCGCGGCCGACGATGGCGTTGAAGTCACGCACCATGCGCGGGTACGGGTCCGGACCGGCGACGGTGCCGATGATGTAGAAGGTGTCGCGCACGTTGGTGACCCAGTCGCGCATGGCTTCGTTGAGCGCGTCCTTGAGCGTGGCCGAGCCGGAGGTGACCGGCACCACCGTGGCCCCGAGCAGCTTCATGCGGTAGACGTTGATCTTCTGCCGTTCAATGTCGGTGGCGCCCATGTAGACCACGCACTCCAGGCCCAGCCGTGCGGCCACGGTGGCGCTGGCCACGCCGTGCTGGCCGGCGCCGGTCTCGGCGATGATCCGGGTCTTGCCCATCCGCGCGGCCAGCAGGGCCTGGCCGATGGTGTTGTTGATCTTGTGCGCGCCGGTGTGGTTCAGGTCTTCGCGCTTGAGCAGGATCTGCGCCCCGCCCACCTGCTGGCTGAGCCGTTCGGCGTGGTAGATCGGGCTGGGACGGCCCACGTAATGGGTGAGGTCTTTGTCGTAGGCGGCGATGAACGCCGGATCGCGGCGCGCCTCATCGTAGGCCGCCGCCAGTTCCTGCAGCGGCCCGATCAGCGTTTCAGCAACGAAACTGCCGCCGTAGCGGCCGAAATGGCCCTGGGCATCGGGATAAGCGTGGAAATCGGTGATGGGGGATGCGGACATGGCGCGACAACCGGTGGAGACAGGGTGCCAATTTAACGCACATGTCATGACAGGAATATCGATAATATCTGCGACAACCCGTCAGGAAAACTCACATGAGCGACCTTCCCCTGCCGCCGCTCAACGCCCTGCGCAGTTTCGAGGCCGCCGCCCGTTTGGGCGGGGTGGGCCGCGCGGCGGAGGCCCTGCATGTCACCCATGGCGCGATCAGCCGCCAGCTGCGGGTGCTGGAGGACCACCTGGGCGTGGCCCTGTTCGAACGCGACGGGCGCGGGCTGCGCCTGACCCGGGCCGGCGCCGAGCTGCAGAGCGCCTGTGAGGGTGCGTTCGGGCAGATCCGCGAGGCGGTGGGCACACTCAAACGCCAGCAGCGGCCGGATGCGCTGGTATTGGGTTGCAGCGGCAGCATCCTGGCGCGCTGGATGATTCCGCACCTGCCCGCGCTGCAGCGCGACCTGCCGCAGCTGGCGTTGCATTGGTCGGCCCAGGACGGCAGCTTCACCGACGCCCAGCGCGGCCTGGATGCGGTGCTGCTGCTGGCGCAGCCGCCGTGGCCACGCGGCTGGCAGGTGCGCGAACTGGCGCCGGAACGGGTGGGCGTGGTGGTGAGCCCGCAGCACCCGGCGGCGGCGCGGTTGCGCCAACAGCCGCCGACTGCCCTGCTCGGCGAAGCCTTGCTGCATACCGCCTCCCGCCCGCAGGCGTGGCCGGCGTGGGCGCTGGCGCATGGGCTGGACCCGGCGCAGCTGCAGCTGGGCAGCGGGTTCGAGCACCTGTACTACCTGCTGGAGGCGGCGGTGGCCGGGCTGGGCGTGGCGATCGCGCCCGAGCCGCTGGTCGCCGACGAGCTGGCTGCAGGCCGCCTGTTGGCGCCGTGGGGATTTGGCGCCACCGGCGGGTTCTGGGTACTGGCCACGCCCGACGGGGCGGTGGATGCACGGGTGGAGGTGCTGGCCGGGTGGTTGCAGCAGCAGTTGGCGGGGGTGTAGGTCCCCACCGTTGGTGGGGACGCTGCCGGGGCGCGCGTCGCTCAGACGGCGGTTGGCGCCGCGAGGCGCTGCTGGACGTCGTCGCGCAGGCGCGCCAGTTCCACTTCGGCCTGCTGGCGCTGCTGCATGCCTTCGCGGTGGATGGTGCGCACTTCTTCCACCGTGGCGATCAGCTGCTCGTGCACGTGGCGCAGCGTGGCCACATCGATCACCGCGCGCTGGTTGGCCTTGGCCGTCTCCACAGTGGTCTGGCGCAGCAGGTCGGCGTTGCGTCGCATCATCTCGTTGGTGGCATCGTCGATCGCGTTGGACAGCTCCACCGCGTTCTTCTGCTCGTTGAGCGACAACTGGATCGCGAACTGGCGCTTCCACGACGGAATGGTGATGTCGCGGACCGTGTTGAACTTCTCGATCAACAGGATCGCGTTGGCCTGGATCAGCCGGATCATCGGCAACGATTGGTCGGCCGCGTGCTGCATCACCACCAGATCGCCCACGCGCTTGTCGAGCAGCCGGATCGCGTTGTCCAGCTCGCCCTGGCGGATGCGCTGCTGCGGATCGTCCTGGCCCTGCCCGGCCAGCTGTTCGCTGCGCAGCGAGGCGATCCGGCGCTTGCCGGCGGCGATGTGCAGGCCCAGGCCGTGGCGTTCCTCGCGGACGATGTCGTGCATGCGGTCGAACTCGACCACGCGCTGGCCCATCAGCGCCTGCTGGCTGCCCACGTCGCCCATCAGCTGCTCGATCTGGCGGTTGGTGTCGCTGAATTTCTGCACCAGCTCGCCCTTGGAGGCGCGCAGCTTGTCGATCAACCCACCGATCACCGGCACCTTCGAGCGTTCGGCCAGCCCATCGAGCTTCAGCGAGCGCGCAATGCGCACCACTTCGCCCAGCTTGTCGCCGCTGGCGTCGAGGTCGCGGTTGCGTACCTGGTCGAGGAGCTGGCTGGAAAACGCCGCCGTCTTGGCCGCCGCGTCGCGCCCAAACACCTGCAGGTTGCCCGGCCGGATGTCGTCCAGGCCGCGCCCGATCTCGGCGATCTTCGGCAGGTCCTCCCGCCCCAGGCCCAGCGCCTGCAATGCGCTGTCATCGATGACATCCACGCTGACCTCCACCGGGAGGGATGCGTTCGGCTGGGAATCCTGGGTCATCGGTGCATCTCCATTCTGAAGGGCGGCCGGAGCGCCGGCACGGGTCAGTGTACTCAGGGAAGTCTAGCCTGCGCCGCGGCGACCTCGGCGCGGATCTGGCCCAGCAGCTGCGCCGCCTGGTCATTCTGCCGCGCATGCGATTGGGTGCTGCTGGCGCGCACGGCCTGCTGCCACGCTGGCATCAGTACCGCGGCGATGCGCTGGACGTGGTCCAGCAGGGCGGTGTCCTGTGCCTGCAGCAGCTGCGTCTGGCCGGCCTGCACGCGCTTGAGCGAGGCCAGCGTCCGCAGGTGCGTCACGCGCTGCTGCAACATGCCCTGCGCATCGGTGGGCAACCCGGCACCCAGCGCCGTTCCTGCGTCGGCCCACTGGTCCAGCGCCTGCGCGCCGTGCAGATCCACCGCGGCCGCGTGCGTGCTGGCCTCGACCACGGCGCCCAGCAGGCGGGCGTGCGCCTGCGCCTTGAGCAGCAGGACGCCGCACTGTGCCTGCAGCGCGTCAGCATCGGCCTGGCGCTCCACGTCACGCCCCAGCAGCCGCCCCCACCAGCTGGTCTGGCGGCGCAACGTGGCCGGATTGTCCGCCTGCAGTGCCAGCGCAAGCCGCGACAGCGCCTCGACCAGGCCACTGCGCGGGTCGTCGTCGTACGCAACGGCCCCCGGCTGGTGCGACATCAACGCCTGCAGCAGTACCTCGCCATAGCGCGACAGCACCGCAGCGTCCGCGCCGATGGTGGCCGGCGGCGCCGGCAGCGCAGGCAGCGACGGCGCGGTCATGCAGGCGCATCACCGCCGTCGCGTTCCCACCGCGGCGGCAGGCTCGATTCGCCGTAGAAGTGGCGCATCAACGCCTCATCCAGGGCGCGTTCCTCGGGCGTGGAGGCGCGCTTCGGCCGGGCACCGACGCGCGGGGCGGGACCGCTCTCCATCTGCTGGCGCACCCAGCCGGCCAACAAGGCCAACGTTTCGCCGGTGCGTACCTGTTGCTGATGCGAATCGCCCAGTAGTTGCAGCAGCGGGGCCAGCCCGGCCTGCAAGCCACTGGCCAGCGGTTCGGCCAACGGCAGCGCCTCCGGCGCGGCGGGGGTGGCGGCAACCGGTACCGGCTCGGCGCGTGCGGCCGACAGCCGCTCCAGCGCCGACAGCAATGCCGGCCACGGCGCGGGTTCGACCTCGGCCACCGCAGCAGGCGGCGGCAGCTGCAACGCGCTGGCGATGTCGGCCAGCTGCGCCACCACGCGGCCGCCCACATCGGCGTCGTCGGCGCCCATGGCCTTGTTGCGCAGGAAGTCGCGCTTGATCTGCTGCCAGCGCTCCAGTTCGGCGCCCTGCAGCAGGCCACGCAGTTCGGCCAGCTTGAGCAGGTTTTCCTCGGCCCCGGTGGTAAGCAGCTGCGCCTCGCCCAGGTAGTGGTCGGACACCAGCTGCTGCAGCTCGGCGTCGTTCATCACCGGCGAGATCTTCTCCGACAGCTTGTTCATGTTGCGGTAGCTGCCCTGCAGCCGGAACGCCGGTTCGGTGCGGTAGCGGTCGTCCTGCGCGGCACTGGCGATGTACTGCTGGTTGACCCGGTAGACCACGTCACGCACGCGCAGCATGCGCTGCAGCGTGGCGACGATCTCGTTGACCTCCGCGCCGCTGTAGGCATGGCTGAGCGCGTTGGTGGACACCTCCTTGCCCATCGCCCGCTCCACCAGCAGGTACAGGTCGGCCATGTCGCGCGTGGCCAGCGGCGCCAGCACCGGATTGGAGGTCAGGCTGTTTTCGATGTAGCTCAGGGTGAAGGCATCTTCCATGCCGCCCAGCACGTCACCCAGGTTGTAGATGTCGGCGCGGTTGGCCAGCATGTCCGGAATCTTGAACACCTCGCCGGACTCGGTATACGGGTTGCCGGCCATCACCACGCAGAACTTCTTGCCGCGCATGTCATAGGTGCGGGTGCGCCCGCGCCACACGCCTTCGATGCGCCGCGTGCCGTCGCACAGCGAGATGAACTTCTGCAGGAATTCCGGGTGGGTGTGCTGGATGTCGTCGACATACAGCATGGTGTTGTTGCCCATCTCCAGCGCCAGGTTGAGCTTTTCCAGCTCCTGCCGCGAGGTGGCGTCCGGCGCCTGGGCCGGGTCCAGCGAGCGCACCTCGTGGCCCAGCGCCGGGCCGTTGATCTTCATGAAGACCAGGCCAAGGCGGTGCGCCACGTATTCCATCAGCGTGGTTTTGCCGTAGCCGGGCGGCGAGATCATCATCAGCAGGCCCATCAGGTCGCTGCGCTTGTTCTCGCCCACCGTGCCCATCTGCTTGGCCAGGTTGTCGCCGATCACGCCGAGGTAGACGTCGTTGATCAGCTTGTTGCGCACGAACGAAGACAGCGGCCGCGCCCTGAACTCGGACAGGCGCAGGGTGTCGCGTTCGCGCGTGACGATGCGCTGGCGCACCGCCTGGTAAGCATGGAACGCAGGCACGAACACGCCGGTGTGGTGCTGCAGGCGCGCCAGGAAATCATCCAGCGACAGGGTCATGTGGCCCTGCACGATGCGTGGGTGTTCGCCCAGCAGGCCATCCACGCTGACCAGCAGCGCGACGTCGCTGGCACGGGTGCGCAGCGCGCGCTGCACCAGCAGCAGTGCGGCCGCCTCGTCGGCATAGCCGGCGTGGTCGGTGAACGCGGGGGTGCGGCACAGGGCGCGCAGCCACTGCCCGGCCAGCGCCCAGCGCGTGCCCAGGCCGTCCTGCTCGCGCTGCAGGGCGCGTTCCAGGGCCTCGCGCTGGCCGGCCGCCTGCAGCTGCTGGCCCAGTGCCTCCAGCAAGGCCAGCGCATAGCGGCTGCTGGTGAACACCGGCTCGCCCGCCGACAGCTCGTCGGCGAGGTAGGCCGCAGCGGCCAGGTGATCGGCCGCCGTGAACGGCAGCGCGTGTTCGTCATTGAACGCGGCCACCGCCAGCGCCATCTCCGTGCGCAGGGCCTGGCGGCCTTCATCGGACCCGAACAGGCGCGCGATCGCATCGGCGCCGGCCTGGCGTGCCGGCCACTGCGCCACGTCTTCGCGGCGTTGCCGTGCGGCCCAGAACAGCATGGCCAGCGCGCGCACGCGCGGCGCGTGCAATAACGTGCCGGCCGCCTGCTGCAGCGGCAGCAGCGCGCGCAGGATCAAGGTGGCGTCGTGGTCATGGATACCGCGCTCGTAGCCCTCGCGGTAACGCGGCGCGGCGAAATCACGCACGCTGCGGTCCAGTGCGTCCGGCTCGGCCGCGTTGTGCTGCAACCCGGCCAGGTCGAGCCCCTCGCGGTTCTCCATGGCCGCGCGCAGCACGCTGCCGGCCAGGTATTCGCCGCGGCACAGCGTGTCCGATTCCGAATCGAGGCTGAGCTGCCAGTACGGCTTGAGTTCGGCCAGTTCCGGATCGTGCAGTGGCTCCAGGAAGTCGGTGCCGGTGAGGTGGATGGCCAGCGCGTCGCCGCGCGGCAGGATGGTCAGGTCCAGCGCCTGGGTGTTCACGCTGAAGCGGTGCCGCGGGCCCAGGCGCACGATGTTGCCACCGGCCTCGAACAGGTCGCTGCGGTCGCGCAATGCGCGCACGGCCTGGTCGCGCACGCCTTTCAGGCGCGATTCGATGTCGTCGGCCTTGACGCTGTCGCGCAGGCCGCGCAGGCGTTCGGCCAGTTCGCGCAGCTTGAGGATCAGCGGGTCGCCGGCGAAGAACGCGTTGAGCTCGTCGGCGGTGGCGAAGCGCTCGGTGCGCTTGGCCAGGCCGTCGAGGATACGGGTGGCCGCATCCAGCACCGAGCGCGCCTTGCGCTGGCGCTCGTCCAGCAGCGCCTGCTTGTGGGCCTCGAAGGCATCGATCAGCTCTTCGCGCTTGGCCAGGATGTCGCCCAGGAACTGCTCGTGTTCGCCGAACTGGCTTTCCAGTTCCTCCAGCTGCACCAGCAGCCGCGACATCTGTTCGTCGGCGCGTTCGGGATCGGTGGCCATCGCCAGCGCACTGGTGATGGCCTGCGAGAACAGCGCGAACTGCGCGGCGAACTGCGCCACCGCTTCGGCCGAACCCAGGTTGCGGCGGCGCTGTTCGGCGCGTGCGCGGGTCTGGTTGAGGCGCGCGTAGATGGCCGAGATCGCTTCGACCACGCGGGTGCGCGCGGTGGCGTCGTCGACCTTCAGCCCGGCCATCAGCTCGGACAGCATGTCCAGGTCGGCCGACATCGCGCGCAGGCCCGCCAGCTGTTCGTCCAGCACGCGCGCGCTTTCGGCCTGCTGGGCCGCCTCGTCCAGCGCCTGCAGGCGCTCGCCCAGCGGGGCCAGCGCGGCATCGCCGGCCAGGAACGCGCCGGTGGCCGCGCCGATGGCCTCATGCGCCTGCTGCAGCGCGGCGGTCATCGCATCGATCAGGTCGGTGTCGATGTAGCGGTAGTCGCGGATGGTGAGCAGGTGCCCACGCTGCGCCGAGATCGCATTGAGCGCCTCGACGAAGGACTGCACCTCTTTCCAGTTCTCCGGCTGCAGGCGGGCCAGCAGGGCTTTCTGCGTGCTCTGCGCCTGGGCCATGGCCTGCGCGGACTGCGCGCGGATCGACTGCACCTTCTCGTATTCGTCCAGCACCGACTCGCCGGTGCTGCTGACCTCGCGCAGCAGGCTGACTGCGCCGCCGCATTGGTCGTCGTCCAGCCAATGGTGGGCGTCGAACAGGCGCCGGGTGTCCTGCACCAGGCGCTGGTAGCGCTGCACCGACACGTCATCGCCTTCGATGGTGCGGGCCAGGTCGAACAGGTTGGAGATGCCGCGCACCAGTTCGGCATTACCGATGCGGCCCATGAAGGTGTTGCCGGGCGGACGGCTGGCGGCGAATTCGTCACTGCTGAACGGCGTTTGCCACACCTGCATGGCATGGATGCGGGTGGCCTCGCTGCCTTCGGCATGGAACAGCACCATGCGCCCGTCGTGCATGAAGGCGTAGCCGTGGCCGAACACCGGGTTCTGCAGCACGCGCTGGATGGTGTTGTAGACAAACAGCGCCGAACGTCCGCCTTCGCGCTCGTAGAAAATGTAGAGCACGTCCTCGCCATTGGGCGAGCGGATGGCCCGCTTGAACTGCATGCCGTCCATCGCCGCGTCGAACGCCTTGTGCTCGCCGCTCTGCAGGTAATAGCCGCCCGGGAAGATGATGCCGTGGTCTTCGGGCAGCTGCACGCAAGCCTGCACGATCGCATCGTTGCGGGTGATGTTGCCGGTGAGCGTGTTGTAGATCAGGCCGCGCCACACCGTTTCGCGGTATGGCAGCACCTTGAGCAGGATCAGCGAGCCCACCCGGGCAAAGTCGAACTGCGCGTCGTCCAGCGACTGCGTGCTGTCTTCGACCGGTTCGCTGTAGACGCCCTGCCCGCTCTCGGTATTGTTCTCGACCTTGATGGTCAGATCGCCACCGGTGGTCTCCACGAACAGGCTGTCGAGGATGTTCAGGTGCGCATGGCGGCCGGTGACGGCCATGTCGCGCGTGGCGCGGGTCCACTCGAAATCGAATGGCGGCGGCAGTGCGATGTCGCGCTCGCCACGGGCGTCCAGGTAGGTCAGTGCGCCATCGCGGGCCAGCGCCCAGCGGAACACGCGCACGTCGCTGCTGCGCTCGCCGATCTGGAAGGAGGCCAGCAGCTTGTCGCCGACCACGATCAGCTGCAGCAGGCGCGCATGCTTGTAGTAGGCGTAGAGCTCGCCGAAGTCGTGCACGAACGCCGGCTGGGCCAGGAAGCTGCCCTTGGCGTCCACCGGCACCACGTCGTAGCCGTCGTTGGCCTGCACCAGCCGATACAACCCGAACACGTCTTCGACGCGGGTCTGGGTCTTGAGCCCGATGTACACGTTGTAGCCGAACAGCAGCAGGTCCGGCCCGACCTGGACGATGTCGCGGCCGACGCAGTTGTTTTCGCTGCGGATGCGGAAGCGGCCGATGACTTCCAGCCGGCTGTCGCCGAACTCGGCCAGGCGCTGCCGGTTGAGGGCATCGGCGACGCTGCGCAGGCGGCTGCCCTGCTCGGCCAGGCGGCGGCGCAGCACTTCATAGGCGCCGCCCTGGGCAACGGCCTGGTCGACGCTGGCGGTGGCTTCCGGCGCGGACGGCTCGGGACGGTTGGGGGTATCGGACATCGGCTTCCTTCCGGCTCACGGACAACCGGCCGGGCGAGCCGGCCGGGAACGGCGTGGCGGTGGCGTCACGGCCACCGCCGGGGTGCCCGACACGCCACCCCAAGGTGGCGCGCCGGCAGTGGGGCTCAGCGGGTTTCGACCACGGTGGCGGTCACGCTGGGCACCGCCTCAACGGCGTCTTCGCTGATCTGGCGCGGCGCGGATTCGCGCGGGCCCACGCCCAGGTAGCGCTGCATCAGCTCCTGCACGATCGGGCTCTTGTCGGCCAGGCCTTCGATGGACTTGCCCAGCGACACGGCCTTGATCAGGTTCTCGAACATGCCGCCGTCGCCGCCCACCAGGTCGATGTCGGCGTTGCGCAGCGCGCTGGCGATGACGCCGGCGTTCTCGCGCGAGACTTCCTTGCCGGCATCGATCGAGGCCAGCGCCTGCTTGAGGCTGTTGTCGAGCATCATGCGGAACTCTTCGTGGCCGCGCGCGGTGTCGCTGAGCGAGCCGATCGCCTCGAACTTGCGCACCAGGCCTTCGGCCTCGGCCAGCAGCTTCTTCTGCACCACGCCGGCTTCGGCGCCGCCGATGGACTCGGTCGCGGTGGCGCGGGCACGGCCCATCTGTTCTTCACCGTGGGCCTGGGCCTGCAGGTTCTCGGCCAGCACGCGGGCTTCGTTGGTGCCCTGCTTGAGGTTGGCTTCGGCCTTGGCTTCGATCACGCGGGCCTCGGCGATGCCGACCTTCTCGATGGCCAGCGCCGAGGCTTCGCGCACCTGCGCCTCGGCCAGGCCGGGGGCGGCCTGTTCGGCACGGGCACCGTCGGCCAGCAGGCGCTTGGCGTCGGCCTGCTTGCCGGCCGCCTCGTGCTGAGCCTGGGCCAGGGTGGTGATTTCCACGGCGCGGTGCTTGGCCGAGGTTTCGGCCGCCAGTGCTTCCTTGACCTGGCGCACCAGCAGTTCCTGCGCCTTGCCTTCTGCTTCCAGGATCAGCACCTGCTTCTGGCGATCGGCTTCGGACACCTCACGTACTTCCTTGATGCGCTCTTCTTCCTGGGCCACGGTCTTGTCGATGGCGATGCGCTCGCGGGTGATGTTGGCCACGTCCATCTTGCCGGACTCGACCACCTTGTCGCGCTCCACGCCCTGCAGCTGCACTTCGCGCTGGGTGGTGACCTGCTCCAGCTGGCGCGCGCGCTCGACGCGCTCGGATTCGATGGCCACCGCACGCTGGCGGTTCTGCTCGGCCACTTCCACTTCGCGCATGCGGTTCTGTTCGCGGATGTCGATGACTTCCTGCGCTTCGATGCGTGCCTGTTCGGACAGCTGGCGCTGCTCTTCCTGGACCTTGGCGGTCTCGGCTTCCTCACGCGCGCGGATGGTTTCAATCTCGCGCTTCTGGCGGGCTTCGGCTTCGGCCTGCTGGCGTTCCAGCGCCAGCAGCGCTTCACGCGCTTCGACGTTCTTCTTGGTGATGGCCAGCTTTTCGTTCTGTTCCAGCTCGTTGGTGACCACGTTGTGGGTGGCGGTCAGCTCGGTGATCTTGCGGATGCCCTGGGCATCGAGGATGTTGTTCTGGTCCAGCAGCAGCTTGGGGGTCTGCTCCAGGTAGTCGATGGCGACGTCTTCCAGCGCATAGCCGTTCAGGTCGTTGCCGATCACGGCAATGATCTCGTCGCGGAACTCCTGGCGCTTTTCGAACAGTTCGGTGAACTCGAACTTCTTGCCCACCGTCTTCAGCGCTTCGGAGAACTTGGCGTTGAACAGTTCATCCACGGCGTGCTTGTCCGAGGCGCGGTCGGCACCGATCGCCTTGGCCACGCGCAGCACGTCGGCCTGGGTTTCGTTGACGCGCAGGTAGAAGGCCACGGCGATGTCGGCGCGCATGTTGTCGCGGCAGATCAGGCCTTCCTTGCCGCGGCGGTCGATCTGCAGGGTGATCAGGCTGATCCGCATCAGCTCGGCGCGGTACAGCACCGGGATGATCAGCGCACCGGTGAAGTGCACCTTGGGCTGGGCGCTCATGTCATTGACGATCAGGGCCACGCCCTGGTCCACCTTGCGGTAGAACGCTTTGAACAGGCCGGCCAAGCCAAGCAGCAGGACCAGCAGGATGCCCACCCCGATCACGAACGGGGCCAAGGTCGCAAAACTCATCGATGGATCTCCTTATCGCCCGCAATCAGGCTGTCTTGGATGGAAAGCGCGGGGTGGACGTTTTCACGCACCACCAGGTAATGGTTGTGGTCGGCCAAGTAGTCGAGCAGGACCACGCGGTCGCCGCGCGCGAGCACGCTGCCGTCGTGCGAGCGCACCTGCAGGATCAGCCCGGCGCCGCCGTCGTCGACGTTGGCATGGCCCACCGTGGCGGTGACCTGCGGCGAGGCGACCACGCCGATGCGGCCCAGCAGTGACGCTTGGGGCACCGGGCGCAGGCGCAGTAGCAGGCGCCGGATCGGGCGCAGTACCACCACGCTGAGCGGCACGGCGGGAATCAGCGCAAGCACGGCGGTGACGCTGCCGGCGACCCAGCGCACCGGGGTGGGCAGGGACTGCAGCAGGAACAGGTGGACGAAATAGGTGACGGTCCAGCCGAAGAAGGCCAGCAGCGCGATCACCAGCATCACCGGGGCGCCGCCCAGGCCCAGGCGCGCGAAGATGCCGGAAATGCCGTGCAGGCCGTCATCGCCCAGGTGCAGGTCCATGCCGTCATGGGCAATGCCGTCATCGACCACGCCAAAGGCGGCCAGCAGCCAATACAGCACGGCGAACGCCAGCACGATGCTGTACGGCAGCGTGGGGAAACTCAACGCGACAGTGAGGAATTCGTTCATTCCATGCCTTCCCTGTGAAGGCGGCCAGCCGCTTCCCCGGCCGCCGCTTTGAGGGAAGCGCTCCGGCTTCCCGCGACTACACGCCGTGCCGGCCGCGCCATGTCCTGTCGATGCTACGTGAAATTCGCCGCTGCGCCCATAGCACCATCGCAGCGCCTTGCCTGGCAACGGGTGGGGGGTGTCGGCAATGGCCGGGGCCGGATCGCCAGGGGTGTCCCGACCAACGGTCGGGACCTACCGGGATTTACATGTCCCGACCAACGTCGGGACCCACCACCGGCCTCAGTCGGCCTCGTGACAGTCGGCGCGGCGGACTTCTTCGACGAACTTGCGCATCTTGTAGCCGTCCTTGATGCCCGGCTCGGATTCGATCCCGCTGGATACGTCCACGCCCCATGGCAGCGTGGCCACGATCGCGTCGAATACATTGTCCGGGGTGATCCCGCCGGCGAGCAGGAACGGCCGGTGCAGGCCGGTGGGCAGGCGGGTCCAGTCGAAGGCCACGCCGGTGCCACCGCCGCCACCGGGGGCGTGGCTGTCGAACAGGAACCCGGCGGCGCTGGGGTAACGCAGCTGCAGCTGGCGCGCGTTGACGTCCTCGCGGCCCCCCATCGCCACGGCCTTGAGGTAGGGCATGTTGAAGCTGCGGCAGAACGACTCGTCTTCCTCGCCATGGAACTGCAGCAGGGTGGGCCGCACCGTGCGCAGCACTTCGCGCACCTCTTCCTTGCTGTTGTCACGGAACAGGGCCACCACGTCCACCATCGGCGCGATCGCCTGGCGCATCGCACGGGCTTCGGCCGGCGCCACGCGGCGCTTGCTCTCCCGGGCGAAGATGAAGCCGACGGCATCCACGCCCAGCTCCCCGGCCAGGCGCACGTCGCCGGCGCGGGTCATGCCGCAGAACTTGATACGGGTGCGATAGAAAGAGCGGCTCATAGAGTCACCTCGGCGGGCAGTTGCCAGTTGTCGGGGTACAGGGGTCCAACGAACACCAAACCCTGCGGCGGTGCGGTCGGCCCGGCCACGGTGCGGTCCTTTCCGGCCAGCAGCTCGCCCAGCCACGACACCGGCTTGTCCCCGCACCCGACCAGGATCAATGAACCGACGATATTGCGCACCATGTGATGAAGGAATGCATTGGCCTGAACACAGACCTCCAGCACCTCGCCATCGCGGGTCACACTGATCGCCTGCAGCTCGCGGCGGGCATGCAGGGCCTCGCAATTGACGCTGCGGAAGGCACTGAAGTCGTTTTCGCCCAGCAATGCCTGCGCCGCCGCGTGCATCAGCGCGGCATCCAGCGGCCGCCGTTCCCAGCTCAGGCTCTGCCGGTTCAGCGCCGGGCGCACCTGGCGGTTGAGCAGGCGGTAGCGATAGCGCCGGGCGCGGGCGGAGAAGCGCGCATGGAAATCATCGGACACCGGCTGGCACCAGCGCACCGCGATGGCGGGCGGCAGGCGGGTGGTCGTGCCCAGGGTCCAGCCGCGCAGGTTGCGGACGACGTCGGTGTCGAAATGCACCACCTGGCAGTGCCCGTGCACGCCGGCATCGGTGCGCCCGGCACACATGACCTTGATGGGCGCATCGGCCACCGAGGACAGCGCCTGCTGCAGACTGGCCTGCACGCTGGGACGACCGCTCTCGCCCAGCTGCTGCCAGCCCTTGAATTCACTGCCATCGTATTCCACGCCCATTGCGTAGCGCATGGTCAACCTCTGTAAGTCGGTAAGAACCGGCCAGGGCCGGTCGGGGCATCAGGCCGGATCGCGCTCGGACCACACGGCAAGTTCGTTGCCGCCGGGTTCGACGAACTGGAAGCGGCTGCCCCCGGGAAAGGAAAACACGGGCTTGACCACCTGCCCACCGTGGGCGGCCACCGCCTCGGCCACCGGGGCCAGGTCGTCGGCGTAGATCACCAGCAAGGCGGCGCCCGCGGCGGTGGTGGCCGGGCTGCCGCGGAAGAAGCCGCCCTGCAGGCGGCCATCGTCGAAGGCGGTGTAGTCCGGGCCGTAATCCACGAACGTCCAGCCGAACACCGCCGAGAAGAAGCGGCGGCTGGCGGCCGGGTCGGTGGAGGCGAACTCCACGTAATCCAGCCGGCGCTCGCGCGGCGAAGGCGAGACGGGGCTGGTCATCCCAGCCGCGCCAGCAGTTCGCGGGCCTGCGCCTGGCTGTGCGGGTCTGCCGCAACGGCGACTTCCTGCAGCAGCGTGCGCGCGGTTTCGGCGTCGCCGAGGTCCAGGTAGGCGATGGCCAGTTCCAGCCGGTCGCGGCCAGGGGTGGCCAGGACATGACCACTGTTGTCGGTGGCCTCGAACGGGGCCTCGATGCCTGCCTCGGGGGACGCATCGGCATCGGCGTCAGCCGCCTCTTCCGCGGCGACGGCAACCGCGTCGCCATCGGCGGGAAACTCGAAGACGCCGCGGAACGACGGCTGTGCGGCGGCTTCCAGCGCATGCGCCGGCGGGGTGTACACGTCGACCGTGTCCGTGTCCGCATCCACGGCAGCGGTCGCTGGGGGCACCTGCTCCACGTCCGGCGCGGTGTCGTCGCCTTCGGGGTGCACTGCATCGCTGCCGGCCACGGTGTGCCCCGGGCGCGGCTCCAGCGTGAACACAGGCTCGCGGCGCAGGCCATCGGCGTAGTGTTCGGCGGGTTCGTCGAGTATTTCATTGGCCCGGTCGCGTGCTTCATCCAGGCGGGCATCCAGCGCATCGTCCTGCTGGGCGGCCAGCTCGTCGATGTAATCGGCGGCAGGCACGGCGGCGGCCAGCGCGGTGGCATCCAGGCCGTCGCGGCGCAGCGGCGGCAACGGCGACGGCTTGCGACGGCGGGCCACGGCCCACCCGCCCACCACCAGCAACAGCACCACCAGGCCCAGCCAGTACCAGCCGCTACCGCCGGCCTCACGCGCGGCCGGGGCCTGGCCCAGGCGCTGCTGCGCGGCGGCCAGGTCGCTGTCCTTCATCGCGATCAGCGACTGCTGCTGCTTCTGCAGCTTTTCCAGGTCGGCCACGCGGCTGCGCAGCTCCTGGATCTCGGCATCGCGCGTGGCGACATCTTCCTTGGCCTGACGCAGTTGTTCGTTGCCCAGCATGTCGCCCTCACTGCCGGCGGCGGTGCCGGTGGTTGTGCCTGCATTGTTATCGGTGGCGGCGACCGCCGGTGCGATCTCCAGGCGCGCGCCACTGGCCACTGCCGCCGCCGCTGCTGCCGGCTTGGCGGCCGGGCCCGGGCTGGCGGCAACGCCGCTGCTGGCCGGCTGCGGGATGGCCGCGCGGGATTGCCGCCATTGTGCGGCGTGCTCGCGCACGATCGCGGCCGCTTCACTGGCGTCGATCGGCGTGGTCGTGTCGGTGGGGCTGCGCAGCACCGCGCCCTGCTTGAGCAGGTTGACGTTGCCGCGGATGAAGGCCTCCGGGTTGGCGCGCAGCAGCGCGACCATCGCCTGGTTGCGGTTGATGCCCTGTTCGCGGGCCACCGCGGCGGCGATCTGGGACAGGGTCTGGCCACGTTGCACGGTGACGCCGCCGGCGGCGCTTGCCGGTGCCGGCGCTGCGCTGCGCGATGGAGCGGTGCGTGGCGGCTGCGCGGCCGTGCGGGCCGGTCTGGCCTCTGCCTTGGGCGCAGGCGCAGGCGCGGTCGCCGGTGCCGGCTCACGCACGATGGCGTTGGACATCGCGCCGGCCGGCGCGACGATCTCCGGTTCGGCCACGGCCAGCGCACTGTTGGGTGCATCGACCAGTGCCGAGTATTCGCGGACCAGGCGCCCCTGGCCCCAGTCGGCTTCGATCAGGAAATTCAGCGACGGGGTGGTGACGGGGGTCTGGGTGCTGACCCGCACCACCGCCCTGCCCTGCGCATTGCGGGTCAGTTCGAACTGCAGTTCACTGACCAGGCCCGCCGGTGCATCCAGCCCGACCCGGGCAAACGTGCCCGGTGAGGCCAGCGCCACCCGCAGGTTTTCCAGCTCGGCCGGGTCGGCCGAGATCACCGGTATTTCGGCCAGCAGCGGCTGGCCAGGCTTGGACAGCACCCGGATATCGCCCAGGCCCAGGGCCATGGCGGAGCTGCTGGCCAGGGCCAGCAGCAGTGTGGACACATACTTGAGCGGGCGCAGGGCGCCCCGGGTCCGGTTGTTCATGGCGGCCAATATAGCGGCTCCCCCCGTGATCGGCGATGGTTGAATTGCAACCGCCGATGGCATCCCCATGCCATCGGCGTTGCACGATCAGCCTTCGGCGGCGACCAGTTCGGCCAACTGCACCGCATTGAGCGCGGCGCCCTTGCGGATGTTGTCCGACACGATCCACAGGTTCAGCCCGTTGGGGTGCGAGAGATCTTCGCGGATACGGCCGACATACACTGCATCGTTGCCCGACGCATGCGTCACCGGGGTCGGATAGCCACCGGCTTCATGCTTGTCCACCACTTCCACGCCCGGCGAACGCGACAGCAGTTCGCGCGCGGCCGCCACAGTGACCTTGTCGCGGGTTTCGATGGTGACCGCTTCGGAGTGACCGTAGAACACCGGCACGCGCACCGCGGTGGGGTTCACCAGGATGCTGTCGTCGCCCAGGATCTTCTTGGTTTCCCAGACCAGCTTCATCTCTTCCTTGGTGAAGCCGTTCTCCAGGAAGTCGTCGATGTGCGGGATCAGGTTGAAGGCGATCTGCACCGGGAAGCGCTGCGGGTCGATCTGCTGGAAGCTGAGCAGCTGGCCGGTCTGCTTGCCCAGTTCCTCCAGCGCGGAACGACCACCACCGGATACCGACTGGTAGGTGGCCACGTTGATGCGCGTGATGCCGTACTGGCGGTGCAGCGGCGCCAGCGCCACCAGCATCTGCATGGTGGAGCAGTTCGGGTTGGCGATGATGCCGCGCGGGCGGTTCTTCAGCGCGTCCGGGTTCACTTCGGACACGACCAGCGGCACGTCGTCGTCGTAGCGGAAGGCCGACGAGTTGTCGATCACCACCGCACCGGCAGCGGCGAACTTCGGGCCGTACTCCTTGGACACGCTGCCACCGGCGGAGAACAGCGCGATGTCCACGCCCTTGGGGTCGAAGTCGGCCAGGTCCTGGACCTTGATCTTCTCGCCGCGGTAGTCGATCTCACCGCCGGCCGAGCGCGAGGACGCGAGCAGGCTCAGCGAGGCGATCGGGAAGTCGCGCTCGGCGAGGATGGACAACATGGTTTCGCCAACGGCGCCGGTGGCACCGACGACAGCGACGTGGAAACGACGATCTGGATTGTTCATGGGGGAACCTCGTGTTGGGTGTACCGACCAACGGTCGGTACCTACCGTGTTTTTGGAGGGGTGTACCGATCAACGATCGGTACCTACCGGGATAGTGAATGTGCGTGCCGACCAACGATCGGTGCCTGCCGGTTCGGGAACCTCGCCTGTTGGCTGGGGAGGTTCCCTATCGTTTTGCGTCGCCGACTTTTTTGCCGCCCACGGTCGCGCCGCCGGCTTTCGCGGCGGCCACAGCGTCGGCGTTGATCGCGCTCGGCGGGTGACCGGCGTTCGGGCCCAGCCCCAGCGCGGCGGTGAGGTTGTCCACGGCCAGCTGCACCATCGCCCGGCGCGTGGCCTGGCTGGCGCTGCCGATATGCGGGGTCAGCACGATGTTGTGCAGGGCCAGCAGTTCCGGGCGCACCGTGGGCTCGCCTTCGAACACGTCCAGTCCGGCCGCGGCGAGGCGGCCGTTGGCCAGCGCGTCGGCCAGCGCCACTTCGTCGACGATGCCGCCGCGGGCGATGTTCACCAGGGTGGCGGTCGGCTTCATCTTCGCCAATGCGCCGGCGTCGATGATGTGGTGGGAGGACGCGCTGTAGGGCAGCACCAGTACCAGGTGGTCGGCCTGGGCCAGCAGGGTGTCGAGGTCGACGTACTGCGCGCCCACTTCGGCTTCGGTGGCGTCGGGCAGCCGCGAGCGGTTGTGGTACAGCACGCGCATGCCGAACCCGAGCGCGCCGCGGCGGGCGATGCCTTGGCCGATGCGCCCCATGCCGAGGATGCCCAGCGTGCTGCCGTGGATGTCCGCGCCGAGCAGGGTCTGGAACGACCACTGGCCCCACTGCCCATCACGCAGCCAGCGCTCGGCCTCGGTGATGCGACGGGCGGTGGCCATCAGCAGCGCGAAGCCAAGGTCGGCGGTGGTTTCGGTGAGTACGTCCGGGGTGTTGCTGGCCAGGATGCCGGCGGCGCTGAGCGCCTCCACATCGAGGTTGTTGTAGCCCACGCCGACGTTGGCGATTGCGCGCAGGTGCGGGGCGTTGGCGATCTCGGCCGCGCCGATGCGCTCGTTGAGGGTGATCAGCGCGCCGTCGACCTCAGCCAGCCGCTCCGCCAACTGCTGTGGCGTATAGCGGGTGACCTCGCCGGTCATGTCCAGGTCGACATGCTGCCCGAGCTGTTCGACCACATCGTCGAACAGCGGCTGGCTGACCCAGACCCGGGGGCGGCGATCAGCCATCGATCGATCCGGGGATGCGCGGGGTGATGGTGCCCACGTCGCCGCACTGCGCGCGGTGGCGCAGGGCCTGGTCCATCAGCACCAGCGCCATCATCGCCTCGGCGATGGGGGTGGCGCGGATGCCCACGCACGGGTCGTGGCGACCGGTGGTGATCACATCGACCGCGTTGCCGTCGGCATCCACCGTGGCGCCCGGCAGGCGCAGGCTGGAGGTGGGCTTGAGCACGATCGAGGCGGTGACCTGCTGGCCGGTGGAGATGCCACCGAGAATGCCGCCGGCATGGTTGCTGGCAAAGCCCTGCGGGGTGATCAGGTCGCGGTGTTCGGTGCCCAGCTGGGCAGCGCTGGCAAAGCCGTCGCCGATCTCCACGCCCTTGACCGCGTTGATGCTCATCAGCGCGGCGGCCAGTTCACCGTCGAGCTTGCCGTAGATGGGCTCGCCCCACCCCGGCGGCACGCCGTCGGCGACCACGTTGACGCGGGCGCCGACCGAGTCGCCGGACTTGCGCAGCGCGTCCATGTAGCTCTCCAGCGCGGGCACCTGTTCGGCCACCGGCCAGAAGAACGGGTTGTCTTCCACCGCCGACCAGTCGTGCCCGGTGGGGGTGATCGCGCCCAGCTGGGACAGGTAGCCCCGCACGGTCACGCCATGGCGCTGCTGCAGCCACTTCTTGGCGATGACGCCGGCGGCCACGCGCATGGTGGTTTCGCGCGCGGACGAGCGGCCGCCACCGCGCGGGTCGCGGATGCCGTACTTCTGCCAGTAACTGTAGTCGGCATGGCCCGGGCGGAACTGCTGGGCGATGGCGGTGTAATCCTTGCTGCGCTGGTCGGTGTTGCGGATCAGCAGCGCGATCGGGGTGCCGGTGGTGCGGCCTTCGTAGACGCCGGACAGGATCTCGACGTCGTCGGCTTCGCGGCGCGCGGAGGTGTGCCGGCTCTTGCCGGTGGCGCGACGCTGCAGGTCGTGGTCGAACTCACCGGCGCTGATCTCCAGCCCCGGCGGGCAGCCATCGATCACGCAGCCGATCGCCGGACCATGCGATTCGCCGAAGGTGGTGACGGTCAGCAGTGTGCCGAAGCTGTTGGAACTCACGGCCGCTGCGCTGCCAGTTCGGTGATGCGCGCGCTGTGGGCGATGAGCTCACGGCATTCGACGGCGAAGATGCCCATCTGGCCAACCTTGAATTCGATCCAGGCAAAGTCGACTTCGGGCAGGAGCTTGATCAGATGCTGTTCGGACTCGCCTACTTCGCAGATCAGCAGGCCATCTTCGCTGAGGTGCAGCGGGGCGTCGCGCAGGATCTTGAGGACGAGGTCGAGGCCGTCGGGGCCGGCCCGCAGGCCCATGTCCGGCTCGTAGGAATACTCCTGCGGCAGGGCATCGGTTTCGTCGTTGGTGACGTAGGGCGGGTTGGTGACGATCAGGTCGTAGTGGCGGCCGGTGAGGCCGTTGAACAGGTCGGACTTGATCAGGGTGACGTTGTGCGCCTGGAGGCGTTCTTTGTTCTCATGCGCCAGGGCCAGGGCATCGTCGCTGAGGTCGACGCCGTCCACTTCCCAGTTGGGGTAGTAGTGGCCGATGGCGATGGCGATGCAGCCCGAGCCGGTGCAGAGGTCGAGGGCGCGATGGACGTCGCGGCCGGCCAGCCAGGGTTCGAAGCCGGTTTCGATGAGTTCGGCGATGGGCGAGCGCGGGACCAGGGCGCGGCTGTCACTCTTGAAGCTGAGGCCGGCAAACCAGGCTTCGCCGGTAAGGTAGGCGGCGGGGAGGCGTTCGTTGATGCGACGCTCGAACAGGGCCAGCACCTCGGCCTTTTCAGGCGTGGTGACGCGGGCGGCGCCGTAGGCGGGGCCGAGGTCATGCGGCAGGTGCAGGCTGTGCAGGACGAGCTGGGTGGCTTCGTCCAGGGCGTTGTCGTAGCTGTGCCCGAAGGTGAGGCCTGCGGCATTGAAACGGCTGGTGCCGTAGCGGATCAGGTCGATGATCGTGTGAAGTTCGGCGGCCGTTTCGGCAGTCATGGCAAGGCAACAGACAGTGTGGCCCCCGATTATAGGCGACCCCATGCCCCCCGGCATCCGTTGCAGTCGAAAGTGGTTGGGTTGGGGGGTTGGGGGTTTGGAGGCCTGGAGCAGGGTCAAGGTCAACTTCAAAGGCGGCGCTTCGTTGGTGGCGGGCTGGGTCGGTGGGGGTGGGTTGGCAGGGCACGCTGCAAGTACGTCCATGTAAGCTCCGTCGCCGCATCCATGCGGCTCAGGGCCCTGCCAACCCACCCCCACCGACCCCCGACACACCCTCGGTGCCGCATTGAGAGCAAGGTCAAGAACCAGAGCAGCCTCCTGCGCCCACGGGGTGGGAGGGGTAGTGCCGAGCCTTGCTCGGCACCTCCCTACCTTCCCCACAACCTGCCCCCCTCCCCTCGCCCCAACCCCAACCGCTCTGCCAGTGAAATGCACTGGCCCGACCCACCTTGCCCTTGCCCTTGCCCTTGCCCTTGCCTCGAGCCTTGCCTTGGCCCTTGCCCTTACCCAAGGGGCACCAGCCAACTGTCGAGCGTCGGCACGGGTGGGGTTGCGGGGCCCTGAGGCGCATGGATGCGCCGACGGAGCTTACATGGACGTACTTGCAGCGTGCCCCGCAACCCCACCCGTGCCGGCGCCGCCTCCGATCGCTGCACACAAAGGCTTCGGCTCCGGCTCCGGCTTCGGCTCCGGCTTCGGCTTTAGCTCCGGCTTTTGCCTTCGCTTCAGACCTACGCTCTTCAAAGAATCACCCCAACAAACCCCAAAAGACCCAACAGCGCCGCCGCCGCCCCTATCATGGTGGCCCCTTCCGGGAACGGGCTTTCCATGTTCAATCGCAACGTCGGCATCATCCTGCTCATCGCCCTGGCCGCCGGCCTGGGCCTGGTCGCCGCGCAGAAAGTGTTCGCGCCCAAGCCGGCCAGCGACCGCCCCGCTACCGAATCGATCACCTTCTATCCCCAGCCGCGGCCCCTGCCTGACTTCAACCTCAGCCAGTCCGACGGCACCCGCCTCATTCCCGGCGAGCTCAAAGGCCACTGGACCCTCGTGTTCCTCGGCTTCACCTTCTGCCCCGACGTCTGCCCCACCACCCTGGCCGACCTCGCCCAGGCCCAGAAACAGTGGGAAGCCCAGCCCGACACCCTGCGCCCGCGCCTGGTGTTCATCTCCGTGGATCCCGAGCGTGACACCCCGGCCCGCCTCGGCGAGTACGTGCACGCCTTCCACAAGGACACCCTGGCCGCCACCGCCGACGTCCCCTCGCTCGAACGCTTTGCCACCTCGCTCGGCTTCGTGTTCCAGAAAGTGCCCGGCAAACAGTTTGATGAGAATCCCGAGGATTACACCCTCGAACACTCGGCCAGCCTGGCCGTGCTGGACGCGGACGGCAAACTTGCCGGCCTGATCCGCCCCCCTTTCAATGCGCAGGCCATTGCCCGCGATCTGCAGACGCTGACCGAGAAAACCGCACCATGAGCCTGACCACCACGCTGAGCTACGTCCTGCCCCACCGCCTGCTGTCCTCGATGGCACGGCGCCTGGCGTATTCCAGCAACCCGCGGATCTCGCGCTGGCTGATCGACACCGTGACCGAAAAGTTTGGCGTCAACCTGGCCGAGGCCGCCAATCCCGACCCGCGCAGCTACGCCACGTTCAACCAGTTCTTCACCCGCGCGCTCAAGCCCGGCGCCCGCGTGGCCGCGCCCGACCCGCGCACCCTGGTGATGCCCGCCGATGGCCGCATCAGCCAGCTCGGCGCCATCGAGGACGGTCGCATCTTCCAGGCCAAGGGACAGTCATTCACCGCCGCCGAACTGCTCGGCGATGCCAAGGATGCCGAGGTCTTCCACCACGGCCTGTTCGCCACCGTGTACCTGTCGCCCAAGGACTACCACCGCGTGCACATGCCGTGGACCGGCACCCTGCGCGAAACCGTGCATGTGCCCGGCCGTCTGTTCAGCGTGGGCCCGGCCGCGGTCAACAACGTCCCCGGCCTGTTCGCCCGCAACGAGCGCCTGGTCTGCCATTTCGATACCGACTTCGGCCCGATGGTGTCGGTGATGGTGGGCGCGCTGCTGGTGTCCGGCGTGGAAACGGTGTGGGGCGGTGAAGAGATTCCGGCGTACGGCGACACGATCACCCGCAAGGACTATCGCGGCAAGGGCATCACGCTGGAGCGGTTCGCGGAGATGGCGCGCTTCAACTACGGCTCCACCGTGATCATACTGCTGCCGCCGGGCGTGGCCGACTTCGCCCCGCACCTGGATGCCGAGCATGCCGTGCAGCTCGGTCAGGCGCTGGCGACCTTGAAGTAACGGCGGTGCCGGCCGCTGGCCGGCATTGCGGTAGTGCCGGCCGCTGGCCGGCATTGCAGGCATTGCAGGCATTGCAGGCATTACGGCGGTGCCGGCCGCTGGCCGGCATCGCGGGCACTACGGGGAGCCGGCCAGCGGCCGGCACTACCTTGGGCTCACGTCCACAAAAAAACGCCCCGGGAAACCGGGGCGTTTTTTGTGGGACGCGGTCCGCTGCGGTCAGATCTCGACCGGGCCGACGTCCATGCCGTCGTAGTCTTCCACGCCATTGGCTTCGGCCAGCGCCTGCAGCTCGTGGTTGCGGGCGTCCAGCGAGGCTTCGCTGTGCACTTCTGCGCGCTCCACGTGCAGCACGTGGTACGGCGCCTCGCCCTCTTCCAGGTCCGGCTCGAAGATCTCGACCAGGCTGTAGCCCATGCCGACCAGCTTCTCGCCCAGGCCGCTCAACGGCTCCGGCGTGGTGTTGACGAAGAAATAGCCCCACAGCATCGGGCCATTGAGGTCCCAATCGGTGTTTTCGCGGATGTTGGCGAACATCTCGTTGATTGCGGTGATATCCATCGTCTTGTCCTGTATGCGTGACCCGGTGGCCGAAAGGGAGTGGCCGCGGGCGTGATGCCGGCAGCCTACTCCATTGGGCGTGTGCTTACTTGCCGCAGCCCTGCAGCTTGAGCACCTGGCCCTGCCTGAGCGCGTAGGCCGGGGCCTTCAGTCCGTTGGCACGGGCCAGTTCACGCACGTCGCACTGGAACTTGTCGGCGATCGCGCCCAGGGTCTGGCCCTTGCCTACCTTGTGGCTGCGCGCCGGCTTGGCCTTGGGCTTTGCCGCAGGCGTGGCCACCGGGGCGACCGGCGTGGACGCCACCGCACTGGCCTGCACCTGCGCCACCGGGACCACGCTGCCCACCGCCACGTTGCCGGTGTAGCTGGCCGCGGCGGGGCGCACGATCGCGGCATTGAGGTCGGCGGTGATCAGGGTGCGTGCCAGGTCCGCGCGCGGGCCGCTGACGCAGTACCGGTTGTACAGCCCGGCGATGCGGGTGGTGGCGTTGATCGTGGTACCGGCCGGAATCCAGCCGTCGGCCTCATAGCGCGGGTTGAGGTTGCGCAGCGCGCGCATGTAACCGTCGCGGGTGCCGGCACTGCCCAGGCAGATGGTCAGCTCGTAGATGGTGGTGGACTTGGCCAGCCGGATCGTCGCCGGCTGCGCGCTGATCTTCGGGAACTCCACGCCGTACTGCTGCGGGTGCAGGAAGATCCAGGCCGCGGCGATCACCATCGGCACGTAGTCCTTGGTTTCACCGGGGAACTGGTTGTACACGCTGTCCACCCAGAAGCCCTGGCCGCCACTCTGCTTGAACACGCGCACGGCCCGGCCTTCGCCGCCGTTGTAGCCGGCCAGCGACAGCTCGACGCTGCCGTTGAGCTCGCGCATGCGCTCGTTGAGGTAGGTGGCGCTGGCCTCGGCGGCGCTGCGCGCGTCGAAGCGGGTATCGAAGCCGGTGCCATCCGGGCCCAGCCCGAAGCGGCGGCCGGTAGCCGGCATGAACTGCATCAGGCCGGCCGCACCGGCGCGCGAGGAGGCGTGGACGCGGCCATTGGATTCCTTGGCCATGATCCCGAACAGCAGGGCCTCGGGCAGGCCGCGCTTCTCCCACTCGGGCCACATCACCTGGCGCAGGTTCTGGTAGTTCTCGTAGGTGGTCATCAAGGCCGGGCGCATGTCGGTAAGCCAGCGACGGATGCCGGCCTGCACCGCCGGGTTGTACTCGACCATGTTGTCGAAGGCATGGCGCTTGTCGTTGAGCAGCGCGGCCGCGCGGGCCGCTTCGGGCACGTCGGCCGACAGCGGGCCGATGTGGTCCGGGTCGGCTTCCAGCAGGCCGCCGTCGCTGGCCAGCTCGTCGCCCTCGCCATCACGGGTGTCGGCGTTGTCCTTCAGCAGGCGCTTGTAGGCCGGCAGCATGTTGCTGACCTGGCAGCCCTTCTGGGCGACACAGGCGCTGATCACATCCTCCATGTCCTCCAAGGCGGCATCGCCTTCGTTCTTGCCCTTGGGATCGGCATTGGCCACCAGCACCAGCGCATCGCGGTAGCGCTTTTCGGCGGCGGCCATGCGCTGGTCCAGCGCATCGATCTTCACCCGGTCACGGGCCGAAACCCGCTGTGCATGGGCCTCCGGCACGAACGAGAGCATTGCAGCGAGCGCCAACAGCGGCCAACCACGGACAAGCAAGACAGGAACGGGCATTTTTGGCACTGTGTGCGAAAGATGGGGCAGAGTAGCCGCGCCACTTGCATCGGGGCAACCCGGTCGGCCCGGCAACCTGCGTCGACGTTTAGAATCCCGCCCATTCACACAGCACCAGCACAAGCGAGTTGACCATGGATCCGATCCTGCTCGGCAAAGGCATCACCGACGATATCGCCGTGACCCTGCAACCCCGCCTGGGCAATCGCCATGGCCTGGTGGCCGGGGCCACGGGCACCGGCAAGACCGTCACCCTGATGACCCTGGCAGAAGGCTTTTCACGGATCGGCGTGCCGGTGTTCCTGGCCGATGTGAAGGGCGACGTGTCCGGTCTGGCCGTGGCCGGTGCAGGTACCGAGGCCTTGCTGCAGCGGGCACGGGAGATCGGCGTGGCCGACTACGCCCCCGCCGCCAGCCCGGCGATCTTCTGGGATCTGTACGGCAAGCTGGGGCACCCGGTGCGCACCACCGTGAGCGAGATGGGCCCCACGCTGCTGGGCCGCATCCTGGAACTCAACGACACCCAGTCCGGCGTGCTCGACATCGTGTTCAAGCTGGCCGACGACCGCGGCCTGCTGTTGCTGGACCTGGATGACCTGCGCGCCCTGCTCGGCCTGGTGGCTGACGAACGCAAGGACATCTCCACCGAATATGGCCTGGTCAGCGCGCAGACGGTGGCGGCAATCCAGCGCTCGCTGCTGCGCCTGTCGCAGGACGGCGGCGAAGCCTTCTTCGGCGAGCCGGCGCTGGAACTGGCCGACATCATGCGGGTCAACCACGACGGCCGTGGCGTGATCGGCATCCTGGCCGCCGACCAGCTGGTCCTCAAGCCCAAGCTGTACTCGACGTTCCTGCTGTGGCTGCTGTCGGAGCTGTTCGAAACCCTGCCCGAAGTGGGCGACCTGGACAAACCGAAGCTGGTCTTCATCTTCGATGAGGCCCACCTGCTGTTCGACGATGCGCCGCCGGCGCTGGTGCAGCGCATCGAGCAGGTGGTGCGGCTGATCCGCTCCAAGGGCGTGGGCGTGTACTTCTGCTCGCAGTTCCCCGACGACGTGCCGGCCAACATCCTGGGGCAGCTCGGCAACCGCGTGCAGCATGCGCTGCGCGCCTTCACCCCGCGCGACCAGAAGGCGGTGAAGACCGCCGCCGAAACGTTCGTGCCCAATCCCAAGCTCGACGTGGCGGCCGTGCTGGCCAAGCTCGGCACCGGTGAGGCACTGGTGTCCACGCTGCAGGACAAGGGCATCCCCTCGCCCGTGCAGCAGACCCAGATCGCCCCGCCCCGCTGCCGGATGGGTGCCATCACCGAGGCCGAACGCGCCCAGGTGCGCGCTGGCAGCCCGGTGGGCAGCCGCTACGACACCGCGATCAACCGCGAGTCGGCGGCCGAACTGCTGGCCCAGCGCGCGCAGAAGGTGGTCGCGCAGGCCGATACGCCCAAGGCCCGCACGCGCGAGCAGGACGAACAGCAGGAAGGCGGCTTCGGCCAGTCGATCAAGGACGCCATCTTCGGCACCAAGCGCCGCCAGGGCATGATCGAAACCATGGCCAAGCAGACCACCCGGACCGTGGGCAGCAAGCTGGGCAACCAGATCGTGCGCGGCATCCTGGGCGGGCTGTTCGGCGGCAAGCGCTGAGCGAAACCGATGTCGCGTTGGCGTCCCCCGGCGGAAAAGAGTACGGCCCTGATCACCGCACAGGGCCATCAGCGGTTGAAGACTGAACTGGACGACCTGTGGCGGGTGCGCCGGCCGGAGGTGGTCAAGGCGCTGGCCGCGGCGGCAGCGGAGGGGGATCGCTCGGAGAATGCCGAGTACACCTACCGCAAGAAGCAGCTGGGCGAGATCGACCGGCGCGTGCGCTACCTGACCAAGCGGCTGGAATCGCTGCGCGTGGTCGACACCACCCCGACCGATCCGCAGGCGGTGTTCTTCGGCGCCTGGGTGGAGCTGGAGAACGTGGACAGCGGCGATACCAGCCGCTACCGCATCGTGGGCCCGGACGAGACCGACGCCGCCACCGGCTGGATCAGCATCGATTCGCCGCTGGCGCGCGCGTTGCTGAAAAAGCGCGTGGATGACGAGTTTGAAGTGGAGCTGCCCAGCGGCCGCCACGGCTTTGCGATCCTGGCGGTGGAGTACGGCGCGGGCTGAGGCATTTGCGCCGTTCAACGCACGGCGTTACCGGGTGGTGCGCCGCTATCGGCGGTTGTTTGGGAACCAACCCTACCGTGTGGGGCGTTCTGGTGCGCAGGCGGAACGGGGATGTCCATCGGCGATGGCCCCAGCGCCATCCGGGCGTTGAGGGCTGCCCGCTGTTGGTAGGGTCGCATCCCGATCGACTGCCATGGAACACGCCGCGTTCGGTGTCGGCATGAGCATCGGCGACAAAGGCCTTTGCGTCGTTCAGCGCACGGCGTTACCGGGTGTGGCGCCACTAGCGGCGGTTGTTTGGGAACCAACCCTACCGTGCGCGGCCCTACGCGTCATGCGGCGCGGGATAGCCCCTGCCGTCGCGCAGCGGCCGGAAATAATCGGCCTGCCGGTAAAACGCCGCATCCTGCCGCGGATGCCAGCCGGGAATGCCCGCCAGCGGCAACGGCCGCAGCTCCAGCGGATCGTTGAGCACGCGTCCGCTCTGGATCATCCGCGCGACCTGTGCCACGGCGCGCGCATCCTCGTCGGCGCACACCACCACGCACTTGCCCACCAGCAGACGCCCCGGCAACAAGGCCTGCTCCATCAACGCGTGGCCGATCACCGCCGCCACGGCGATCTCGCCGTTGCGCCACTGCCCTGCCCCATCCACGAACACCGCCGCCCAGTCATGCCGGTCCCAGGCCTGCACCATCGCCGGATCGCGCACCCGCACGATCACGCCGGTTTCGTCGAACTGGGTCAGCGCCGCCTGCGCACGGTTGCGCTGCTGCGGACCATGGCAGGCGATATGCAGGCATTGGCGCGCATTGAGCGCATGTTTGATGGCCGGATGGCATGCCCACACCAGCGCGTTGAACAGGTCATGCCAGTTCGCCGTGCGGGTGGCAATGCGGCCCCGGGCAATGCGTTGTTCGTAGTGCAGGCCATCGGCCAGCAGCGCGTCGTCCTGCTCGACCAGGTGCCGGCCCGGCAATGCCAGGCGGGCATCGAGCGCCGCGACGGTCGGCCAGTCGGCCGCCGTCAGCAGATCGGCGTAGCGGGAGAACCCGGCAAACAGCGGCTGGGCGAAGACGTCCGCCGCCACGGCGCCACGTGGCGGTGCGATGAAACGGCGGCGGGTGCCGCCGGCATCGACCGCCGCCGCGGTCACAGCACCTGCAGGTCGAACGGCTTGCGGGCCGCCGCGTCAATCAACGCGTCGCCGTACAGGTCGTGGTCGTCGCTCTCGGTGATCTCCACGTCGACGAACTGACCCACGCGCAGGCGGGCTTCTTCGGCATTCTGGATATGCACCAGGCCATCGATCTCCGGCGCGTCGGCCTTGGACCGGGCCACCGCGATGCCGTCTTCGATCGCGTCGACCAGGCACTGCTGCACGGTGCCGATCTTGGCCTCCAGGCGCGCGGCGGAGATCTCTGCCTGGCGTTCCATGAAGCGCGCCAGGCGCTCCTGCTTCACTTCCTCGGGCACCGCATCGGGCAGGTCGTTGGCCGTGGCACCGGTCACCGGCGAGTAGGCGAATGCGCCCACGCGGTCCAGCTGCGCCTCGTCCAGGAAGCCCAGCAGTTCCTCGAACTCGGCGTCGGTCTCGCCGGGGAAGCCGACGATGAAGGTCGAGCGCACGGTGATGTCCGGGCACAGCTGGCGCCAGCGCTGCACGCGCTCGAGGGTCTTGTCGACCGCACCCGGGCGCTTCATCAGCTTCAGGATGCGCGGGCTGGCGTGCTGGAACGGAATGTCCAGGTACGGCAGGATCCGGTTCTCGGCCATCAGCGGCACGATCTCGTCCACGTGCGGGTACGGATACACGTAGTGCATGCGGGTCCAGGCATCCAGTTCGGACAAGCCTTCGCACAGCGCCTTGAGCCGGGTCTGGTAGGCCTTGTCGCGCCACATGCGCTCGGCGTACTTCACATCCACGCCATAGGCCGAGGTGTCCTGGGACACCACCAGCAGTTCCTTCACCCCACCGCGCACCAGCCGCTCGGCCTCGCGCAGCACCTCATCGACCGGGCGCGAAACCAGCTTGCCGCGCATCGACGGAATGATGCAGAAGCTGCACTTGTGGTTGCAGCCTTCGGAGATCTTCAGGTACGCGTAATGGCGCGGGGTCAGCTTGATGCCGTAGTCGGGCACCAGGTCCACGAACGGATCGTGCTTGGGCGGCAGCGCGGCGTGCACGGCCTCCATGACGCTGATGTAGTCCTGCGGGCCGGACACCGCCAGCACGTTCGGGTACGCCTCGCGGATCTGCTCGGGGCGCTTGCCCAGGCAGCCGGTGACGATGACCTTGCCGTTGGCGTTCATCGCCTCGCCGATCGCATCCAGCGACTCGGTCACGGCCGAATCGATGAAGCCGCAGGTGTTGACCACCACGACGTCGGCCGCATCGTAGGAGGGCACGATGTCGTAGCCCTCCGAGCGCAGCTGGGTGAGGATGCGTTCGGAATCGACGAGCGCCTTCGGGCAGCCAAGGCTGACGAAGCCGACTTTGGGGTTCAGCTGGGACATGGAATCGCGGGACTCTGGGGGCCTGGGCCCATGCCGGAATGGCGTGGGGACCTGGGGCCGGAAACGGCGGCAAGTATACCGGCGTTGGGCCCCGGGCCCTGAATCGCATCGGGGCGATCCCGCCAGACCCGGCACGGCCGCTGACACCGCCCTAACCGGCGCGCGGCCGATAATGAACGCCTGAACCAACAGGAGTCACGCATCATGGGTGAGTGGGTCACGCTCGATACGCACCACGGTCCGGTCCGGGCCTGGCAGGCCACGCCGGCGGGCAAGCCCCGGGGCGGGCTGGTGGTCATCCAGGAGATCTTCGGGGTCAACGCGCACGTGCGCGAGGTGGCCGAAGGCTTTGCCGCGCAGGGCTACGCGGTGCTGGCGCCGTCGTTCTTCGACCTCATCGACGGGGTGGACGCCGACCCCGACGCCCTGCCCTACGACCCGGACGGGGTGAAACAGGGCCTGGAACGGGTAAACGCGCTGGGCGTGGAGAAGGCGCTGGAGATCGTCCGCGCCGCGACCTCGCGGCTGGCCCCGGCCGGCAAGGTGGGCACGGTGGGCTACTGCTGGGGCGGCAGCATCGCGCTGTTGTCGGCGCTGCGGCTGGGCCTGCCGTCGGTCAGCTACTACGGGGCGCGCAACGTGCAGTTCCTGGACGAACCACCCAAGGCGCCGGTGATGTTCCACTTCGGCGCCCAGGACAAGAGCATCCCGCCCGAGGCGATCGCCGCCCACCGCGAGAAGCTGCCGCAGATGGCCACCTTCGTGTACCCGGCCGACCACGCCTTCAACCGCAGCGTCGGACATGCGTATGATCCAGACAGCGCCACCCTGGCGCTGGAACGCACCCTGGACTTCTTTGCGGAGCATCTTGGATGAGCGAGTTCGAACTGGATCCACGCCTGGCCACCGATAGCGTACTGGTAGCAGAAGGGCCGTTGTCGCAAGTGCGATTGATGAACGACGAGCGTTACCCCTGGTTGATCCTGGTGCCCCGGCTGGCCGGCATCACCGAGTGGATCGACCTGGACGGCGATCAGCAGGACAAACTGCGCACCGAGTTGAACCGTGCCTGCAAGGCGCTCAAGGGCACCGACGGGGTGGAGAAGATCAACATCGGCGCACTGGGCAACATCGTGCGCCAGTTGCATTTCCACGTGATCGGCCGCCACGTTGGCGATCCGGCGTGGCCGGGCCCGGTATGGGGCCAGGGCCAGGCGCACCGTTTCGATCCGGCGGTGCTGGCCGAACGTGTCGCGCACTGGAAGGAACGGCTAGGATATTCGCCCCAGCCCTAGCGGACCCTGCCCCTGATGCGTTCCAACCTTGTCGCTGCCATCGTCCTGATCCTCGTCGGCCTGTTCCTGCTGGCCAGCAATCTGGGCTGGACCAACATGAACATGGGGAAGCTGATCCTCACCTGGTGGCCGGTAGTACTGGTGGCGGTGGGCATCGGACTGCTGTTCGGCCGCGGCAAGTAGTGCCGGCCGCTGGCCGGCAACCGCAGAAGCAAAGGTAGTGCCGGCCGCTGGCCGGCAAATAAGCAAAGGTAGTGCCGGCCGCTGGCCGGCAAACCGGTGAAACGAAAAAGCGCGGAGCGATCCGCGCTTTTTCGTTCGGGGCGGTCGCCGTTACGGATCGCGCAACCGCAGCCGACCAACGGTCGGCTCTACCCTTCGGGGAACCAGGCGCCCAGCAGTATCCGCGTCAGGGGACCCGGTGCACCGCAGTCCGCGCGTCGGGTTTACACGATGCGCGCCAGCACGCCGGGGAAGACCAGATGCGCGGCAGACACCCGCGTGGTGATCAGGTGCGCGGCAGGGTCACACCGGTCTGGCCCTGGTACTTGCCACCGCGGTCCTTGTAGGACGTCTCGCAGATATCGTCCTTGTCGGCCTGGAAGAACAGCATCTGGGCCACGCCTTCGTTGGCATAGATGCGCGCCGGCAGCGGCGTGGTGTTGCTGAATTCCAGGGTCACATGGCCTTCCCACTCCGGTTCCAGCGGGGTCACGTTGACGATGATGCCGCAGCGCGCGTACGTGCTCTTGCCCAGGCACACCACCAGGGTGTCACGCGGGATCCGGAAGTACTCCACCGTGCGCGCCAGCGCGAAGCTGTTGGGCGGGATGATGCACTCGTCGCCCACGATGTCCACGAAGCTGCCCGGGTCGAAGTGCTTGGGATCGACGATGGTGGAGTTGATGTTGGTGAACACCTTGAACTCGCGCGAGCAGCGCACGTCGTAGCCGTAGCTGGAGGTGCCGTAGCTGACGATGCGCTGGCCGTTGGCCTGCTTGACCTGGCCAGCTTCGAACGGCTCGATCATCGCCTGCTGTTCGGCCATCTGACGGATCCAGCGGTCACTCTTGATGCTCATGGGGGGTCCTGGGTGCGGAAAGGAACAACGGCACCGCCAACGGGCGCCCGGGCCACGATTCTAAACAGCCACCCGGGTTGCGGCCAGCCACGATGCAGGGGCGCAGGCGACAAGGCCCGGCAATGCCGGGCCTTGTGCGGTTCAGACGTGCCAGGCCTGGGCCCGGGCGGTCAGATCAGGGAGGACAGGATCGGGATGCTGGCGCGCGGGCGCTTGGCCACTTCCTCGATCAGGCGCTCGGCCGCGCGCAGGTAGGCCTGGGCGGCTGCCGAGTCCGGCAATGCGGCGGTGATCGGCGTGCCGGCATCGCCCTGCTCGCGGATGCCGATTTCCAGCGGCAGCGAACCCAGCAGCGGCACGCCGTACTGCGCGGCCATGCGCTCGCCGCCGCCATCGCCGAACAGGTGCTCGCGGTGGCCGCAGTTGCTGCAGGTGTGCACGGCCATGTTCTCCAGGATGCCCAGGACCGGCACTTCCACCTTCTCGAACATCTTCAATGCCTTCCTGGCGTCCAGCGTGGCGATGTCCTGCGGCGTGGTGACGATCACCGCGCCGGCCAGCGGAATCTTCTGGGTCAGGGTCAGCTGGATGTCGCCGGTGCCCGGCGGCAGGTCGATCAGCAGGTAGTCCAGGTCATCCCAAAGAGTGTCATTGAAGAACTGGGTCATCGCCGAGGTGGCCATCGGGCCGCGCCAGATCATCGGCGTCTCGTCTTCGATCAGGTAGCCGATCGACATGGTCTCCACGCCGAAGGCGCGCATCGGTTCGATCGACTTGTTGTCCGGGCTTTCCGGGCGGCCGCTGAGGCCGAGCATGGCCGGCACGCTCGGACCGTAGATGTCGGCATCAAGCAGGCCCACGCGCGCGCCCAGTTTGGCCAGCGCCACGGCCAGGTTCACCGCCGTGGTGGACTTGCCCACGCCGCCCTTGCCCGATCCCACGGCAATCACGTTGCGGATGCGCGGATGCGGGCTGAGCCCTTTCTGCACCTGGCTGGCGTGGGGACGACGCGACTGACTGCTGCTCACTGCATGGCTCCGGGAAGACCGCGATGGGAACCGGCAACTATACAACCCCGGCCGGGCCGCGCCCCGCTGTGATGGGCAGCAGTGCACGCCGCACCGTGTTTTCCCACCGGTTGCATCACGCAGCGCAGCTGCATCGGCTGCCGCTGATGGAAACTTGTCCAAGTATCTCGGTTGTTAACTTGTATGGATATTCATCATTTATTCATTGTTATTATGAAACGACACCAAGGTAATCCGTAACCGTATGTTTTTCATGAATAATTTTCGGAATAAACGAATAATGTTTCCAAGACATTTATTTCAAGTTAAGCCTGTGTTACGGTCGAAAAACGCTGAAACCCAGCTGAACGATCCGGGTATTGCCAGGAAAGGGAATACCGCGCCATTACCAGTACGGAGATCCACATGTTCCGCAAAGGCCTCAAGTACCCGCGTCACCCGCTTACCGCCGCCGTCCTGTCCGGCCTGCTGCTCGCCAGCGCAAGCGCGTTCGCCCAGGATGCGGCGACGACCGAACTGAGCCGCGTCACCGTCACCGGCTCGCTGATCCCGCAGACCGAGATCGAAAACCACACCCCGGTGCTGACCGTCACCGCCGAGGACATCCAGACCCGCGGCTTCTCCAGCGTGGCCGAAGTGCTGCAGCAGAACTCGCTCACCACCGGCGGCCTGCAGGGGGGCCAGAGCTCGGCATCGTTCACCCAGGGTGCCGAGGCGTCGGGCATGTTCGGGCTCAACCCGGGCTACACCAAGTACCTGATCAATGGGCGGCCGATGCTGTCCTACCCTGCCCTCTACAACGGCAGCGACACCTTCAACAACCTCAGCGGCATTCCGATCGACATCGTCGAGCGCATCGAGATTCTGCCCGGCGGGCAGTCCTCGCTGTATGGCTCGGACGCGATCGCCGGCGTGGTCAACATCATCCTCAAGGACCGCATGGACGGCGGCGTGCTCAACGTGCGCGGCGGCGCCTATACCGAGGGCGGTGGCAACAGCTTCCGGCTCAGCGGTGCGCATGGCTTCAATGCGTTCGACGACCGCTTCCACGCGCTGGTCAACGTGCAGTATGAGAAGAGCAGCCCGATCTGGGGCTACCAGCGCGACCTGACCAAGGTGAACAATCCGGTCGGTTATTCGGCGCAGGTCCCCACCAACGACTTCCTGGTGTACCTGCCCGACCAGCAGAACGCCTATGTGATGATGGACCCCACCCGGTGCGCAGGCGTTGCGGGGCAATTCGGGGGCACCACCGTACTCGGCACGCGCGCGACCGGCGAATCCTGCGGCTCGGCTTACAGCCCGGGCTACAAGACACTCAAGAACGGCAAGGAAAGCAGCCAGTTCTACACCTCGATGAGCTTCGATGTGAACGACAATTTCCAGTTGTTCGGCGATGCGCTCTACAGCCTGGAAGAAGTCGATTACACCTCCGGCTCGGGCTATGCGTTCTGGGGCAGCGATGTGGGCTTTGGCCAGTTCTATGACCAGTCCAGCCAGCAGTACATGAACCTGCAGCGCGCCTTCGCACCGGAAGACATCAGCGGCGCCGGCTACCGCGACATCCTCAGCACCGACCGCAACAAGTCCTACCAGGTCACCCTGGGCGGCCGCGGCAGCGCCGGCAACTGGGATTACAGCGCCAGCTTCAGCCGTGGCGAATATCGCCTGACCGAGCGCAGCTTCGCGCGCTGGGCCGACGAGATCGACGGCTACTTCGAAGACCATGTGCTCGGCCCGGTGCTGGGTACCACCGATGACGGCTACAACATCTACAACCCCAACTGGGGTGCGTTCTACTCGCGCCTGCCCGCGGGCGACTTCCAGACCTTCACCGGCTTCACCTACAACGAAAGCAAGACCTGGCAGAACCTGGGCCGCGTGCAGATCACCAACGGCTCGCTGTTCACCCTGCCCGGCGGCGATGCGGGCTTTGCGGTGGTCGCCGAGGGCGGCAGCGAAGGCTGGTCCTACCGTCCCGACCAGCGCCTGCTTGATGGCGAGGTGTGGGGCACCACGGCCGTGTCCGGCGCCGGTCACCGCAGCAACTACGCGCTGACCACCGAACTGCGCATGCCCTTGCTGGAGTCGCTCACCGTGACCGGCTCCGGGCGCTACGACGCGTTCAAGATCGCCAACAACACCGTGGACAAGGCGACCTACAGCATCGGCGTGGAATTCCGCCCGATCGAGAGCCTGCTGTTCCGCGGCAAATACGGCACCGCGTTCCGGGCGCCCAGCCTGTCCGACGCCTTCCAGGGCCGCAGCGGTTACTACGCCAACGCCTCCACCGACTACTACCGGTGTGGCCAGCTCGGCTATGACCCGGCCGATACCCTCGGCTGCGCCTACGACAACGAATCGGTGTTCGGCGAGCAGTCGGGCAACCCCGACCTGCAGCCCATCACCGCCGATGTCTGGAACGCCGGCATCGTGTGGGCACCGATGAACAATCTGTCGGTGTCGGTGGACTACTACAACTGGAAGATCAAGAACGAGGTCAACACCCTGTCCTCTGACCAGCTGCTGCTGGCCGAGTACTACTGCCGCAACGGCCTGACCAACAACACCTCGGCCAGCTGCCAGAACGTCGACGACTGGATCACCCGCGACGCGGCCGGCAACCTGGAGCAGATCTACACGCCCAAGTTGAATGTCGCCGCGCAGAACCTGCAGGCGGTCACGGCCAGCTTCAAGTACGTGCAGGAAATCGGCCGTTTCGGTGCACTGCAGTTCGGCGCCAACTACACCAACATGATCAAGCGCGAACTGCAGCCGCAGCCGGGCGATGCATTCCTGGACCTGCTGCGCGACCCGTACGCGATGTGGAACTACGACCAGTACGCCAAGGTGCGCACCGACGGTTCGGTCGGCTGGGCCAAGGACAAGTGGACCACCACGCTGTACTTCAACTACATCGGCAAGACCCCCAACCGCATGGCCTACCTGGGCAACGGCTATGACTACGTGCATTCGTCCGGTTACAAGGCGGGCAAGTGGGGCTCCTACACCACTTACAACCTGAGCGTGAACTACCAGGCGCTGGAAGACCTGACCCTGTCGGTGATGGTCAACAACGTGTTCAACAAGATGCCCGACGGGCAGGCGCACAGCTACGCCGGCAACGTGGGCGCGCCGTACAACAGCAACATCTACAACCCCTACGGCCGCGCGGTGTACGTGCAGGCCAAGTACGACTTCGGCAGGTAAGCGCCGGCGTCAGCGGTCAGAAGGGCCCCGCTTCGGCGGGGCTTTTTTTTGGTTCTTCGCCCTTATTTCGGGCAAGCAGCAACGTGCCGTGACGATTCCCAACTACAGCGGTCGGTGGGTCGGGCGCTGGGGCCCCTTGCCCTTTCCGGCGACGCCCCCGGCGCCGACCTGCGGCCGCCCCCTCCTCCTTTAGTTCGCCTCCAAGGGCATGGGGCCCCAGCGCCCGACCCACCGAAAGCGCCAGAAGAGCCTGCCTTCCCCCCGGCGCACCGCAAGCCGAGCCGCGTAGCAGCCGGTAGGCTCCTGGGCAAAATAAAGGAGGAGGCCGCCTCGCGGCCGGGGGACATTTGCACCAGGGGCCTACCGGCTGCTACGGGGCCCTCACGCTCGCGACCGGCCCGGTCGGAGACGCCAGCCGATCCAATCGGCGCCTGCACACCCGGCCACCCGCGCACCGTCGTGCTCACCCTGCGACGGCCCTTGCAACAAGACGCCCTCCTCAGATGGGAGAAGAACCGTTTTTTGCCCTGACGAGTACTTATTCCAATATGTCATCAGCCATGAAAATGAACGATCCATGTACGTCCCGCCGTGTCGCCCGGACAGCGCGGGACAGCCCGGAAATCTTCACATGGTCGTTTCAACCGCAAATAATTTTCGTGTAATCAATAACTTGGGCGAATCGCCCGCCATCATTGGCTTCAGCGCACCTATGTGCCGATCCTGCCTTTATGACGCGGTGATGAACAGTTGACAGTGCAAGTTAAGCTCGTGTTAACTTCTGGTCATCGGCTTGTGAAGCTGATTACAGGGGGCAGCGGTTGGGGCCCGTCGGGAGCACAAGGGTGTCGGATCCGGCCAAGAAGGCCTACATACCGCCACCTGGCGCACAGAACTGATTTCAAGGGGAACTATTCATGGCAAATCGCAACCTGCTCAGCCGCAACCCGCTGAGCTTTGCGCTGGCATCGGCGCTGCTCGTTTCGGCCGTCGCACCGGCCTTCGCACAGGAAGCCGGCAACGAGGTCGGCGGCAAGAACGCCACCAACCTGGACCGTGTTTCGGTGGTGGGCTCGCGCATCAAGCGGTCCGAAGTTGAAGGCCCGGCGCCGGTCACCGTGATTACCCGCGGCGACATCGACCGTGAAGGCTTCCAGACCGTCGGCGACATGCTGCAGACGCTGACCCAGAACACCACCGCCTCGTTCACCGGCGATCTGGCCGTGTCCGGCTTCACCCCCAACGCCCAGGTGGTCAACCTGCGCAACCTGGGTCCCGGCTACACCCTGACCCTGGTCAACGGCCGCCGCCCCGCCCAGTACCCGCAGCCGTACAACCGCGACAACAACGTCGCCAACATCAACTCCATTCCCAGCAGCATCGTCGAGCGCGTTGAAGTGCTGACCGGTGGTGCTTCGGCCATTTACGGTTCCGACGCCGTCGCCGGCGTGGTCAACATCGTGTTGCGCGAGCACTTCGACGGCAACCTGGTGCGCCTGACCACCGGCACCACCGCTGAAGGCGGCGGTGA
This sequence comes from Stenotrophomonas sp. GQ19, assembly GCF_059758695.1. Classification (NCBI taxonomy): domain Bacteria; kingdom Pseudomonadati; phylum Pseudomonadota; class Gammaproteobacteria; order Lysobacterales; family Lysobacteraceae; genus Stenotrophomonas; species Stenotrophomonas sp. GQ19. The sequence goes on from NZ_JCAXES010000003.1 coordinate 390,379, forward strand.
CACGGTGAATCTGGAGCTGACCGGTGGCCGTACCGGCGACCGCTGGAGCGCGGTGTGGGCATTGCAGTACAGCGACCGCGAACCGGTCTTCGCCAGCCAGCGCAAGTGGCTCTCGGACGTCCGCGAAGGGCCGCTGGGCAGCACCGCCACCCCGGGCCTGTCGCTGATCGCGATCCGCGGCCTGGCCTCGGCCAACGGCCCGGTCAACCACAATGCGTACTATCCCGGCCAAGCCAATTGCGATGCACTGGGCTTCAGCACCGTAACCACCAACGCCCGCGGTACCTACTGCGGCTCGTATGACAGCAGCGCTTCGCGCTCGATCTCCAACAAGCGCCAGTTCTACTCCGCCTACGGTTACGGCACCTTCGATTTCACCGACACCACCCAGGGCTGGGCCAGCGCGAACTACTACACCACCAACGGCAAGGCCAGCTCCGGCACGGAGTTCTGGGCCACCAACGGTGACAAGTTCAACATCCTGTCCAACGGCAGCACCAGCGCCTTCTACTACGATGCCGGCCTGCGCGACATCGTGCAGCTGCAGCGTGTGTTCACCGCCGATGAGCTGGGCGGCAACGAAGCGGCCAGCACCACCTACGACGAATACACCTACGACTTCGCCGCCGGCGTGCGTGGCACCATCGCCGATCGTTTCGACTGGGAAGCCAGCGGCGGTTACGGCTACTACAACTACAAGATGGACCGCCCGCGCCTGCTGGCAAAGTCGGTGCATGACTACTTCCTGGGCCCGCAGCTCGGCTGGAGCAACGCGACCGGCACCGGTACCGGTGTCTATCCGATCCATGCACTGAACCTGCAGCGCTGGGGCTCGCCGATCACCCCGGAGATCTACCAGTCGTTCGCCACCCGCGTGATCAACCGCTCTGAAACCAGCGTCGCCAACGCCAGCTTCAACATTAGCGGCGACCTGTTCGAACTGCCGGCCGGTGCCGTCGGCTTCGCCAGCGTGCTGGAGTGGAACCGTCAGAAGATGGACATGGTGAGCGATCCACGCACCGACCAGCTGCGCCCGATCGATGGCCAGACCATCTACAACCTGACCAGCTCCGGCGAAACCCACGGTACCCGCGACCGTTACGCCGTCGGCGCCGAGTTCCGCGTGCCGATCTTCAGCAGCCTGAGCGCGAACGCGGCGGCCCGCTACGACAAGTACGACGATATCTCGTCGGTCGATGCGGCCAGCACCTACAACCTGGGCCTGGAATGGCGCCCGTTCAGCAACCTCATGCTGCGCGGCAGCTACGCCACCAGCTTCCGCGCGCCGGACATGCAGCTGATCTACGCCGGCGGTGCCGCGTCCTACACCACCGAGCTGGATGAGTACGCCTGCCGTTCCGGTACCGGTGCGGGTGCTGCCCAGGGTCCGCGTACGCGCACCCAGTGCAACGCGCCGACCAGCGATCCGACCAAGTACTCGGTGCAGACCCAGGTTGCCGGCAACCCGAACCTGACCGAAGAAAAGGGCAAGTCGTGGGGCGGTGGTTTCGTGTGGGACATCACCGATGGCATGTCGCTGACGGTCGACTACTACCGCATCCAGCTGGAAGACGCCGCCGCCCAGCTCAGCAACGACTACCTGCTGCGTGCCGAAGCGGCCTGCCGCCTGGGCAGCGCCAGCGACGGTCGTGCCGTGCCGAGCCCGTCGGTGTGCGCCAACGTTCAGAGCCTGATCACCCGTGTCAACCTGCCCGGCTCGCCGGATGACGGTCGCATCCAGCTCATCAACAACGCCTACATCAATACCGCTCTGCAGGACACCAGCGGCATCGATGCCAGCTACAAGTACGCGCTGGACACCGACCGTTGGGGCCGTTTCAACGTCGACCTGGGCTACTCGCTGACGCTGACCAACAAGTACAAGCAGACGGCCGACGACGAGCTGATCGACTACCGCGATCTGCCGCCGGAGTTCTTCTACTCCGAACGCAGCCGCGCCCGCGGCAGCCTGACCTGGACCAAGGGTGACTGGGCATCGACCGTCTTCGGTACCCGCTACGGTTCGGCCTTCAGCCAGGCCGAGGCGGACGGCGTCAATGCCGCAGGTGCCTTCTACCCGCGTCGCCTGGCTCCGTACTTCCTGTGGAACCTGAGCGTGGGCAAGAAGTTCGGTGAGAACGTGCTGGCAACCTTCCAGGTGGTCAACGTGTTCGACAACCAGTACCGCAAGGACAACAGCCGCACTGCCTACCCGTTCTTCGACCCGTACATCGGTGCCGATCCGCTGGGCCGCCGCTTCTACGTGAGCCTGCAGTACAAGTTCTGATCACCTCCGGGTGATGTAAGGATGCGTGGGAAAGCCCGGTCCTTGACCGGGCTTTCCTTTTTTGACTGCCGCTGCCGGCGACGCAGCGGCCCTGGACAGGAAACAGGCACACATGCAGATGAAGTCGATGCTGTACGCACCCCTGGCACTGGCGATGGCACTTGCCGCATCGCTGCCGGTGGCACAGGCGGCCTCCCCGGCCAACACGCCTTACTCGATTGAAGATTTCGCCAAGCACGCCAGCTTCAGTTCGGCCAAGATCTCGCCCAACGGTGACTACCTGGCCATCAGCGTCGACCTGGGCGACCAGGACGTGCTGACCATCCTGCGCACCAGCGATCTCAAGGTGCTGAAGGTCAACCAGCTGCCGGACAAGAAAAGCGTCGGCAGCTTCCATTGGATCTCGCCCCAACGGCTGATGTTCAATGCAGTGAAAAAGCAGGGTGGCTATGCCCAGCCCTTCCCCACCGGGGAATGGTTCGCGGTGAACGCCGACGGCAGCCTGGCCCGCCCGGTGATCTTCTACGGCACCCGCGATGCCACCCAGCGCGGCAAGAGCGTCGGCAACGAGTCCTACTCTCTGCTGGACACCCTGCGCGGCGATGACCAGAACGTGATCATGCAGGTGCGCTACCCGCGCTCGTCCGAAGGCGCAGGCACCCAGGTGGTCAGCCTGGACACCATCAGTGGTCGGCGCACCCCGCTGGCCCGCGCGCCCAAGGAAAACTGCGACATCGCGCTGGACGCCGCCAAGGAGCCGCGGTTCGCGGTGTGCAGCTCCAGCCGCGATGAAAGCGGTGAGTACGACGAGCGCAGCGAGCTGTATCGCCGCGACGGCACCACCTGGACGCTGATCAATGCCTCCAAGGCGGACGGCAAGCACCTGCGTGTGCTGCGCACCACCGCCGATGGCACCGTCTACGCCGAGCAGGACGACGGCAAGCTGCCGGCGGCACTGGGTACGCTGGATACGGCCAGCGGCCAGTTCAACAGCCTGTTCCAGGACCCGGTCACCGATGTCTCGCAGATGATGTGGAGCACCGATGACAAGCGCTTGCTGGGCGTGATCAACCAGTCCGGCGCGCCCAAGGTCACGCTGATCGACGAAGACCACGCCGATGCGAAGTTGTACCAGTCGCTGGCCGCGGCCTTCCCCGACCAGATGGTGCAGTTCTCCAGCTATACCGAGGACGGCCAGAAGATCCTGGTGTCGGTCTACAGCGATACCAATCCCGGCGAGCTCTACCTGTTTGATCGCGGTACCGGCCAGGCCCGTTTCCTGCTCCAGGGGCGCGACTGGCTGGACCCCAAGCGCATGGCCAGCGTCACCTCGTTCACGCTCAAGGCTCGCGACGGCCGCCAGCTGTACGGCTACCTGACCGTGCCCAAGGGCGCAGAGGGCAAGCGGCTGCCGATGATCGTCAACCCGCATGGCGGCCCGATCGGTCCGCGCGACAACTGGGGCTTCAACCCGGAAGCGCAGTTGCTGGCCAGCCGCGGCTACGCGGTGCTGCAGGTCAACTTCCGCGGGTCCGGTGGCTATGGCAAGGCATTTGAAGAGGCCGGGCATCGGCAGTGGGCCGACGGCATCCAGAACGACATTCTGGATGCGACCCATTGGGCCATCGCCCAAGGCGTGGCCGACAAGGACCGCCTGTGCATCTACGGGGGCAGTTTCGGGGGCTATTCGGCGCTGATGGCACCGATCCGCGAACCGGGCCTGTTCAAGTGTGCGTTCGGCTATGTGGGCGTGTATGACGTGGACATGCTGTTCACCAAGGGCGACATCCCGCAGCGTGAGTCCGGCCAGCGCTACCTGCGCCGCACCCACGGCGTGGATCCGGCCGAACGCGCCAAGGCGTCGCCGGCCAAGCGTGCTGCCGAAGTCCGCATTCCCGTGTTCCTGGCCGCCGGCGCGCGCGATGCCCGTGCGGTGCCTGAGCAAACCGAACTGATGGCCAAGGCGTTGACCGAGGCCGGCAATGCGCCGGAAGAGGTGATCATCCAGTCCGGGGAAATGCATGGCTTCTACGGCGTCCCCGCACGCGTGAACCTGTACACGAAAATGCTGGCCTTCTTCGACCGCCATATCGGTACCGGCAGCAAGCGCTGACCGCAACAGGGGCGCGCGGCCGTCAGGTCGCGCGCCCTGTCTTTTGGCATAGTGACGTACGCCGCATGCGCCCGACCCGATCGCCGCCGGACCATGCCCCCGTCGGCATCCGCCCCGGGCTGATCAAGGAATGATGCTATGAATACCCCGCGTTATCTGCTTTACCCCCTCTTCGCAGCGCTGCTGCTGCCGGCGGTTGCAACCGCCGCGCCACCGGCCGCCAAGGCCAAAACCGGCACCGCGTTGCCCAGTGATCCGGTCGACGATCCGTTGATGATCAGCGCCGGGTTCCTCAACGGCCACCCGGACCTGCGCTTCCGCATGCTGGGCATGGAAAAAATGCGCGGCAACGACCCGACCGCCGCGTTCGCGTTCTTCCAGCGCGCCGGGTTCTATTCGGACAAGGTGTCCCAGGCGATGGTGGCCGAGATGCTGTGGAATGGCACCGGCACGCCGGTCAACCGCGCGTTGGCCTATGCCTGGATGGATCTTGCCGCCGAGCGTGGCTACAAGGGCTTTGTCGAGCTGCGCGAGCGCTACTGGGCCAACTTGAGCGCCGCCGAACAGGCGCAGGCCGTCACCGAGGGCGAGGCGATCTATGCCCGCTTCGGTGATGAGGCGGCGGCGCCGCGACTGAACCAGGCGATGCGCCGCGAGCAGCACCGCTTGACCGGCAGCCGCACGGGCTTTGCCGGCAACGTGAAGATCCTGGTGCCGGGTCCGAACGGCGTGGTCGAGCAGATCGACGGCTCCAAGTTCTATGACCAGCGCTACTGGGACCCGGACAAGTACCGGCAGTACCAGGACAGCATCTGGATGACGCCGCGGGTGGGCCGGGTCGATGTGGGCACGGTGAGCACGGTGCCGGTCACCGGCGACCGCAGTACGCGCATCCCCGAGGTCAAGCCGCAGGTAGATGCCAGCGAGCCGCAGACCGAAGAATTGCAGCCGGATCTTGACGGAAAGTAGCCGCGTCGCTGCGGCTCAGCCGCGCAGGATCACCTGCGCGGCGTTATGCCCCGGTGCACCGGTGACACCGCCGCCGGGATGCGTGCCGGACCCGCACAGATACAACCCCGGCAACGCGCCGCGGTAGTCGGCCTGGCCCAGCATCGGGCGTGCACTGAACAGCTGGTTGAGGCTCAGCGCGCCGTGGAAGATATCCCCGCCGATCAGGCCGAAGGTCCGCTCCAGGTCCAGCGGGCTCAGTACCTGCCGGCCCAGTACCGAGGCGGCAAATCCCGGCGCATGCTGTTCCACCGTGGCGATCATCAGGTCGGCCACTTGATCACGATGATCATCCCAGCTGCGCCCGTGCGGCAGCTGCGGTGCGACGTGCTGGCAGAACAGGCTGGCCACGTGCTGCCCGGGCGGCGCCAGCGAATCGTCCAGCGTGCTGGGAATGAGCATCTCCACGATCGGTTCGCGCGACCAGCCCTGCTGGCGCGCATCGGTGTAGGCGCGGTCCATGTAATCCAGCGACGGGGCGATGATGATGCCCGCGGTCAGGTGGTCGCCCGCACCGGGCAGGCAGCGGAAGTCCGGCAGCTGCGACAGCGCCACGTTCATGCGGAACGTGCCTGAGCCGCAGCGCCAGTTGGCCATGCGTTCGCGCGTGGGCGCCGGTACCTCGTCGGCGGCCAGCAGTTGCTCGTAGAGCAGTTTCGGGTTGACGTTGGCCACCACCGCGCGGGCGTCGATGCACTCGCCCTCCAGCGTCTCCACGCCCACCGCCCTGCCCGCCTCGACCCGCACGCGGCGCACGCCGGCATCGGTGCGGATCTGCGCGCCGGCCTGGATGGCCGCACGCGCCATCGCCTGGGTGATCGCGCCCATGCCGCCAATGGCGTGGCCCCAGGCGCCCTTGACCCCGTTGCTCTGGCCGAACGCGTGGTGCAGCAGCACGTAGGCGGTGCCCGGCGCATACGGGCTGGCGTAATTGCCCACCACGCCGTCGAAACCGAACAGCGCTTTGATCGGCGCACTCTCGAACCAGCGGTCGAGGTACTCGGCGGCGGAAATGGTGAACAGGTCCAGCAGCTCCTGGCGCAGCCCGGGCGACAGCGCGTGCAGCCGCCGCCCCAGCTGCCCCGCCCGCCACAGTTCGGGCAGGGCCTGCAGCCAATGTCCGCTGCCCACGTTGGGCGGCGCCTGCAGTGCAACGGCGCGCAGCACGTCGGCGAACACCTCCAGCCGCTGTTCGTAGGCCGGCAACTGCTGCGCGTCGCGCACGGAGAAGCGACGCACCTCAGCCTGGGTAAGACCGGTGCCGGCCAGCAGGTAGCCGCCGTCGGGCAGTGGCAGGAAATTGTTGATGCGGCGCGGCACCACCGTCAGCCCGTGCCCGGGCAGGTCCAGGTCGGCGATCACCTTGGGCTGCAGCAAGGACACCGTGTAGGACGCCACCGAATTGCGGAAGCCCGGATGGAATTCCTCGGTGACCGCCGCGCCCCCGACCACCCCGCGGCGCTCCAGCACCAGCACGCGCTTGCCTGCGCGCGCCAGGTACGCCGCGCAGACCAGGCCGTTGTGCCCGGCGCCGATGATGACCGCGTCCCACGCCTGCGCAGAAGGGTTTGCCATGGCCGTTGTATACACCGCCACGGCAGGGCGTGTCGCCCCACAGGCCAGGACTTTGCCGCTGCGGTCGTCCGGCCGTGCCGAAGGCGGTGGCCGGCCCCACGCAGGGGCGGCTTGCCATCGGCCATGACCTTCGACACCCTTGCAGGCCGGGCCAGCGGCGTATCGTCTGGCCCACGGCCCCGCAGGGGCCAGCCCACGCATGACCCATCGGCCTGGAGGCCATTCACAGTGATCGCTCGCACTCCCAAGATTGTTCTGCTGACCCTGGCCGTTTCGGCCGCGCTGGTCGGCTGCGGCAAGAACGAAACCCCGGCTACGGACAGCGCGGCCTCCACCGCCGCACCGGCCACCCCTGCCGCTGCCGCCACCGAGTACAAGCTCGACGACAGTAAGCTGCCGGCCTACAACGCCTTCCACCCGTCCGACCTGGACACCAGCCTGGACGCCTGCAGCGCGTTCGGCGACTACGTCAACAGCAAGTGGCTGGCCGCCAATGAGATTCCGGCCGACCGCACCAGCTGGGGCGCCTTCACCATCCTGGACGAGCGTTCGGTTGCCGTGCAGCACCAGCTCGCCGAGCAGGTCGCGGCGGTGAAGAACCCCAGCGGGATCGAGAAGATCGTCGGTGACTTCTGGGCCACCGGCATGGACGAAGCCAAGATCAACGCGCAGGGCATCGAGCCGATCAAGGCCGACCTGGCCGCCATCGACGGCCTGCAGAGCAAGGACGCCGTCGCCGACTTCCTGCGCAGCAGCGCGGCCAAGGGCGAGAACGTGCTGTTCGGCTTCGGTCCGGAAGCGGACTTCAAGAACTCCAGCATGAACATGGCCTACGCCAGCCAGGGTGGCCTGGGCCTGCCGGACACCACCTACTACACCGACGCCAAGAACGCCGACAAGCTCAAGGCCTACCAGGCGCACGTGGCCAAGGTGCTGGAACTGTCCGGCGTTGCCGCCGCCGATGCGGCCAAGCAGGCAGCTGACGTGGTGAAGTTCGAAACCCGCCTGGCCAAGGCCTCCAAGTCCAGCGTCGAGCTGTCGCGCGATGTGTCGCTGTACTACAACCCGGTCACCCTGGCCGATGCCGACAAGCTGACCCCGAACTTCAGCTGGACCAAGTTCTTCGAGGCCCAGGGCGTGGCCGCGCCGGAGAAGTTCTCGCTGGCCATTCCGTCCTTCCACCAGGAAGTGAGCAAGGCGCTGGGTGACACCGATCCGTCGGTGTGGCGCGCCTACCTGCGCTTCCACACCGTGGACGGCGCCTCGCCGTACCTGGCCGATGCGTTCGTGGATGAAAACTACGCGTTCTACGGCAAGACCCTGAACGGCCAGAAGGAACAGAAGCCGCGCTGGAAGCGCGTGCTGGGCACCATCGAGAACGACGCCGGCGATGCGTTCGGCCAGCTGTACGTGAAGGTCGCCTTCTCGCCGGAAGCCAAGGCCAAGATGGAAGAACTGGTCAAGAACCTGGCCGCCGCGCTGAAGGAGCGTATCCAGGGCCTGACCTGGATGAGCGACGAGACCAAGGCCAAGGCCATTGCCAAGTGGGAAACCTTCACCCCGAAGATCGGCTACCCGGACAAGTGGCGTGACTGGAACGGCCTGACCACCGGTCGCGACAGCTACCTGGGCAACGTGCGCGCGGCCAACGCCTTCAACTACAAGTGGAGCCTGTCCAAGATCGGCAAGCCGGTGGACAAGACCGAGTGGGGCATGACCCCGCAGACGGTCAACGCCTACTACAACCCGCTGCAGAACGAGATCGTGTTCCCGGCCGCCATCCTGCAGCCGCCGTTCTTCGACCCGAAGGCCGATGACGCGCTCAACTACGGCGGCATCGGTGCGGTGATCGGCCACGAAATGACCCACGGTTACGACGACCAGGGCAGCCGCTTCGGGCCGACCGGCAACTTCGAGAACTGGTGGAACGCGGCGGACACCAAGAACTTCAGCGGCCTGACCGGCAAGCTGGTCAAGCAGTTCGACGGGTACAAGGTGGACGGCCAGGCGGTCAACGGCAAGCTGACCCTGGGCGAGAACATCGCCGACCTGGGCGGCGTGGCAACCGCCTACGACGCGCTGCAGAAGGCCTCGGCCGGCAAGGAAGATCCGAAGATCGACGGCTTCACCCGCGATCAGCGCTTCTACTTCAACTGGGCCACCGTGTGGCGCACCAAGTACACCCCGGAAAACGCCAAGGTCCGCCTGGCCACCGATCCGCACGCCCCGGCGCAGTTCCGCGCCATGGGCGCGCCGTCGAACCTGCCGACCTTCGCGGCCGCGTTCCAGTGCAAGGCCGGCTCGCCGATGGTCCGCGCCGGCGACCAGCAGGTCGTGATCTGGTAACCCATCGCGCCACCGCGTGATCCGCTGCAATCAAAGGCCCGGGATTTCCCGGGCCTTTGTTTTTTCCTTTGCAGGTATCGCGATTGGTCAATTGAACACAGCAAGCAGAGCAAAAGCCGCCGGCGTGCGACTGGACTGCATTGGGCCGGTTGGGGTGGGTTTGCGGGACACGCTGCAAGTACGTCCATGTAAGCTCCGTCGCCGCATCCATGCGGCTCAGGGTCCCGCAACCCCCCCCCCCACCAGCCCTTGGACAACTCCCGGCACGCACGGAAAAGCAAACCTGCCCTGCGTGCTCTCGCTTTTCTTTGGATGCCGACCCACTGTCGAAGGCGGGGGTGTGGGGTTTCGCGGGACCGTTGGGCGCCATGGATGGCGCTCACGGGCCTCCAGGGATGGATTTACGGCGTGTCCCGCGAAATCCCACACCCCCGCCTCGTGGGATCTACGTGCCAAAGGCCTTTGCCTTTCTTCCCCATCACGCTCTTTTCGCTTTGCTTGGTACACTCGCGCGATCCCAATCCACACTGGATTCGCTTTACATGTCCAACCTCCGTCCGCTCGCCATTGCCCTGGGCCTTGGCCTGGCCTCCCTGGTCATCGCACACGACGCGCACGCTGCGCCGAAGAAGAAGGCCGCGCGTGCGCCGGCGGTCAGCGCCCAGTGCAGCGACTTCTATGAAGCCAGCAATGGCGCGTGGCTGAAAGCCAATCCCGTGCCGCAGACCGGCGCCACCACCGCCCTTGGGCAGCTGGCCGAGCGTACCCGCCTGCAGCAGCGCGAGCTGCTGGATGCATCCATGAAGACCCCGCAGGGCACCGTGCAGAAGCTGCTCGGCGACTTCTGGGCCAGCGGCCTGGACGAAGCCGCGGTTGAAGCCGACGGCTCCAACCCCATCGCCCCCCTGCTGACCCGCATCAACGCCATCAAGAAGGCCAAGGACGTCCCCGCCTCGATCGCCGCGCTGCACCAGGTCGGCATCCCGGTGGCCTTCAACTTTGCCCCCGACGTGGACCTCAAGGCACTCGACCGCCACATCGGCTACTTCATGCAGGGTGGCATGGGCCTGCCCGACCCGGCCTTCTACACCCGCACCGACGCCGACACCGTCGCGCTGATGGCCCGCTACCGCGCCTACGTCAAGCAGATCCTGGCCCTCACCGGCACCCCGGCGGCCAAGCTCGACGCCGAAGCGCAGGCCGTCATCGCGCTGGAAACCGAACTGGCGCGCAACGCACAGTCGCTGGCGGGCATCAACAACCCGTTCAACAACTATGCCCCCATCTCCACCAAGGACCTCAACAGCCGCTACCGCAACCTGCAGCTGGATGCGTTCCTCAAGGTCCAGGGCGTCAACGACGACCTCGTCTCGCTGGCCGACCCCGCGCTGTTCAAGCAGCTGGACGGCATGGTCACCCGCATCAAGCCGGACCAGTGGAAGGCCTACCTGCGCTGGCGCGTGGGCGATGCCATGGCCCCGTACCTGTCCAAGGCCTACCGCGATGCCGAGTTCGAATTCCGCGGCCGCGTGATCCGTGGCGAAACCATCGCCCCGGCGCGTTGGGAACAGACCCTGGATGCGATCAACGTCGCCGCCGGCCCGATGCTCGGCCGCGAATATGCCAGCAAGTACCTGTCCGCCGATGATCGCCGCCAGGCAGCGGTGATCGTCGACAAGATCCGCGAAGTGCAGATCGATGCGGTCAAGCGCAGCACCTGGCTCAGCAACGATGCCAAGACCGAAGCGCAGGCCAAGCTGGCCGCGCTGAAGATCGAAATCGGCACCCCGCTGCGCGACCTCGACTACAGCGTGCAGCCGATGGGCCGTGGCAGCTTCGGCGGCAACATGCTGATCGCCTCCACCTGGCGCCACCGCGAAGAAATGAAGCGCATCGGCAAGGGCAACGCCGACCGCCGCTGGGACGTGCTGCCGCAGCAGCCCGCGCTGGCCTATGACATCGCGCAGAACCGCCTGATCGTCACCGCCGCCGTGCTGCAGGGCCCGGTGTTCAACGCCAAGGCCGATGCCGCCGACAAGTTCGGCAGCTTCGGTGCCCTGGTCGCCCACGAACTGACCCGCGCCATCGATGCCAAGGGCGCGCTGGTGGATGCCAAGGGCGAACTGCGCAGCTGGTGGACCCCGGCCGACAAGACCGCCTGGACCCTGCTGGGCAGCCGCGTGGCCACCCAGTACAGCGCGTACGACTTCCCCGGCATCAAGGGTGCCAAGGTCAACGGCGAACTGACCCGCGAGGAAAACCTGGCCGACGTGGCGGGCCTGGAACTGGCGTGGGAAGCCTACAAGGCAGTGGAACCGTCGGCCAAGCCGGCTGCCCAGCAGGGCTTCTTCCGCGCATGGGCCGCGCTGTGGGCACAGCAGCTGTCGCCGAACGAGGCCGCCCAGCGGCTCACCGCCGACGTGCTGGCCCCGGGCCGCTGGCGCACCAATGGCGCGCTGTCCAACCTGCCGGCGTTCGGTGCGACCTTCAGCTGCAAGCCGGGCCAGCCGATGCAGCGCGTGGACAACGACCAGATCAAGGTCTGGCGCTGAGTCCAGCCGCAGGCACGGTCAGGAAAAGGGCGCCTTCGGGCGCCCTTTTTCGTTGCGCGCCGACGTTCGCCGCGGCACCGGCATCCCACCCCGGGCGGTAGAGCCCCGCATGACGTGGCTTTACAGTGGGTCCGCCACCAAGCTGCCGCGGTAGCCCACGATCAAGCCGACCCACGGCGCGGCGATCTCCACGTCGAACACAAAGCGCCCATCGCGCTCGGTCTCGAACGTGTTTCCGCCAGGTAGCAGCGCCTTCGGCAGCGGAATGCCCAGGCACGACCAGCGGCGCGCCACCAACCGCAGGCAGTCGGCATCGACCATCAGTGCCAGCGCCACATCGACGATGCCGAAGCGCTCCACCAGCAGGTGCGTGTTCCTGCCCTGCCCGCGGCGCTGCCAGGAAGAAAACCGGCGGCCGCCGAAATCGCGGGTCCAACGTTCGCCGCCTCGCTCGGGGGTAAAGCCCACGCTGACCGGCACCGCGCTGGCCGCCGGTGGAAACCCGATCAGCGCGGCCACCATCCGTGCCAGCAACCCGCGCCCACGCCGCACCTCGGCGGTGCCCCGCCAGCGCCGCGCGCCCGCGTCGGCGTGCAACGCCTGCACCTGCGCCGGCAACTGCGCGAAGGCACTGCCCAGCACCTGCTGGTACAGCGGCGCGTGCGGGTCTTCGCTGCGGAAGCCGGTGAAGATTGCACGGCCCTCGAACAACCGGTCGTAGTCCGACAACGCCAACGCGTGCGTGGCGGGCCGCGCGCCCTCGGCCGGCGTCTCGCCCGCCAGCAGCTTGCGCACCACCGCCTCGATCGCCATCGACGGAATGTACGGGCCGTCCTCCCCCTCGGCGAGCAGGTGCCAGCTTTCCTCCATCGCCTGGCCGCCACGCGTGCCGGTGGCGTGCACATACATGCCGCCGCGGTGCTCGCCGAACTTCATCCGGTTGAGCACCGTGTAGAACAGCCGTGACAGCGGCACCAGCGATGGCACGCCGAACCGGGCACGCGCCCTGGCCAGCAGGTTGAGCACCCGATGCAGCACTTCCGGCACCGGCCCGGCGCCCATCCAGATATCGGTCAGGGTCGGATGCTCGGGCGGAATCACCTGCAGGTCGGGCACGTCCACCAGCGAAAAATGCAGGTTGCGCAGCGGTACCTTGCCCGGCACGGCGATGGTGAAGCGCCGGCTCTCGGCCAGCCCCAGCCCGTGCGAAGGTGCGCCGTTGCGCTGCAGCTTCACCGGTGCGCCCGCATACCCCACCACCGCGCGCATCACGTTGAGCCCGATCCCGGCATACGGCGACGGTGCGATGCCGCCTTCCACCGCCACGATATCCATGCGCCCGGCCATCTCGCGCAGCACCGCGGCGGTCAGCACCGGAAAGCTGCTGACCCCGGACAGCACGAAGATCCCGGCGGCTTTGGCCTGCGCGTCGAACTGCGCCACGCCAAACACGAAATCGGCTGCATCGGCGAAGTCCAGGTAGGGAATACGCGCGGCAATGCAGGCCTCGATCACGCTGTACGGGTGCTCGCCGTAATCCTGGAACGGACCGGAGGCATCCACCAGCAGGTCGGGCCGTTCGGCGTGCAGCAGCGGCGCGATGTGCTGCCGGTCGGCCTGCAGCGGGCGCAGCACCGGCGCGCCGGTGTAGCTGTCGCAGAACGCGGTCGCCGCAGCGAGGTTGCGGCCGCAGATCAGCAGTTCGAGGTCGGCCCGGTCGCCCAGCAGTCGCGCCAGGCGCCCGCCGAAGACGCCATATCCCCCCAGGATCAGTATTTTCATGCGCGAAACGTCCTTGCTTCTGTTCAACCCGTGGCCTGGATACGACGAAGGGCACCGTGGGTGCCCTTCGCGTGATGTGCCGCCTGCACGTTCGCCGCTAGCGGACGCTGCGGAGGTGGTTCTTGCGTGGACCGCCGCCCGGCGGGCGCTTGTTGAACGGCGGTTGGCCGCGCCAGTAACGGATCAGCAGCCAGCCAAACAGCATGCCGCCCAGGTGCGCGAAGTGGGCCACGCCGGGCTGCCAGCCGGTGGCGCCGAGCATCAGTTCCATTGCGCCGAACACGATCACGAAGGTGCGTGCCTTCATCGGAATCGGCGGGAACAGCAGCATCACCCGCTGGTTCGGGAACAGCATGCCGTAGGCCAGCAGCAGCCCGAACACGCCGCCGGAGGCACCCAGCACGGTGGCGGGGTCGGCCATCATCATGCCCACCAGCAGCTGGCACAGCCCGGCGCCGACGATGCAGACCAGGTAATAGGTCAGGAAGCGCTTTTCGCCCCAGGTCTGTTCCAGCGGCGCGCCGAACATGAAGAGCGCCAGCATGTTGAAGAACAGATGGCCGAAGCCCCCATGCAGGAAGCCGTAGGTCAGCAGCTGCCAGGGCTGGAAGTTGCCGCCCGGCGAGAACGGATCGAAGCCATCGCGCAGCGGCTGCAGCATGAACGGCTCGAAGGTGCCGTTGCCCAGCAGGAACGGTTGCTGCAGCAGGAACAGCACGATGTTGGCAATCAACAGTGCCTTGGTGACGGTGGGCAATCGCGGAAACATGAGGGCATCCTTTGGAACCGTGCCCATCATAGCCGCAGCGCCCCGCCCTGGCCGCCTCCTGCGTCGTCGCATTCAACCACCGCACACCCCTGCCGATGGTCAGCCCGGCCCCCACAGGGAGGCGTCGAGGTCGTCGCCGGTGCTGCGCGGCATCTGCGTGACCCGCCCGCGCTCGATGGCCACGCCTTCGGCGCGCAGGCGCTGGCTCTGCTCACGCCACCCGTGCGACCCCTCGGGCATGGCGATGCGACCGTCCGAGCGCAGCACCCGATGCCACGGCAGGTCAGGGTCCTCGTTCATGCCCAGCACGCGCGCGGTGAGCCGCGCCCTGCCCGGCAGGCCGGCCTTGGCCGCCACCTGGCCGTAACCCATCACCTGCCCACGCGGGATCGCGCGGATCACCGCCAGGATGCGCTCGCGCGCCTGCGCGGCCGCATCGGCAGCCGAAGCGACCTCGGCCGGTGTCACGCGCGTACGCGGCTGACCAGCAGCACCCCGAGCAGCACCAGGGCGGTTCCCAGGATCTGCCAGGGCCCCATGGGTTCGTCGAGCAGCCATAGACTCATCACGATGGTGGATACCGGGCCGAGCATACCCACCTGGGCCGCCAACGACGAGCCGATCCGCTTCACCGCCAGCATGATGGCCAACACCGGCAGCACCGTGCACAGGGTCGCGTTGATCAGCGACAGCCAGTACACCGGGGTCGGTGCCTGCCCCAGCGCGGCCAGCGGATGCAGCACCGCGAAGTGCAGCACGCACAGCACGCAGGCCACGCAGCTGGCGTAGGCGGTGAGCCGGATCGCGCCGATCCGTGCCACCACCTGGCCACTGCCGAACAGGTACAGCGCGTAGCTCAGGGCACTGGCAAACACCAGCGCACTGCCGAGCAGGATGCGCCCTCCCTCCAGCTGCAGGTCATGGCCGAACGCCAGCAGCACGCCCAGATAGCTCAGCCCCAGCGCGACCAGCTGCCAGCGCCCGGGGCGCTTTTTCAGCAGCACCAGGCTGATCAACAGCACCAGGGTGGGATTCAGATACAGGATCAGCCGTTCCAGGGTCACGCTGATGTACTGCAGGCCCTGGAAATCGAGCAGGCTGGACAGGTAGTAGCCGGTGAAGCCCAGCCACAGCACCCGGCCGCGATCGCCCCACGACAACGCCGTTGCCCGCCGCGCCGACCACACCGCCAGCAGCGCGAACAGCGGGAAGGCCATCAGCATGCGCAGCGCCAGCAGCGTGGTGGCATCCACGCCATGCCGGTAGGCCAGCTTGACGATCACCGCCTTGCCCGACGCGGCGATGGCACCCACCGCGGCCAGCGCGATGCCGCCGGCAGCAATGCGGGCGGAAGAGGTGGGCAGCGCGGACACAGGTGGCGGCATCGGGACGGCAGACGGCCGCACGGGGCGGCCGGAGGATGGAATGGAAACCGAATTGTCGCACGCTGGGGGAATGCGCGGATGCGCGCGCCTACCGCATCAAAACGATCTCTTCGGCCGACGTCGGGTGGATCGCCACGGTGTCATCGAACTGGGCCTTGGTCGCGCCCATCTTCACCGCCAGCGCGAAGCCCTGCAGGATCTCGTCGGCAGCTTCACCCAGCAGGTGCACGCCCACCACGCGTTCTTCTTCGCCCACGCAGACCAGCTTGAACAGGCTGCGCTGGGTGCCGTCGGACAGCGCTTCCAGCATCGGGCGGAAGTTGCTGCGGTACACGCGCACGTCGCCATGCTGCTCGCGCGCCTCTTCCTCGCTCAGCCCCACCGCGCCCAGCGCCGGGTGCGAAAACACCACGCTGGCGACGTTGGCATAGTCCATCTTTGCCTGCGGGTTGCCCCCGAACAGGCGGTCCATCAGCTTGCGCGCGGCCGCGATCGCCACCGGCGTCAGCCCGACCTTGCCGGCAATGTCGCCCACCGCGTGCACGCTGGGCACGGCGGTGGTCTGCCAGTCGTCGACCTCGACCTCGCCCTTGTCGCCCACCACGATCCCCAGCGCTTCCAGCCCCAGGCCGGCGCTGTTGCCGCGGCGGCCGGTGGCGAAGAACAACTGGTCGAACACCGCCTCGTGCGGGCCATCGTGGCCGTACGCCACCACCGCCTCGCCCTCACGACGCAGTTCGCGCAGGCGATAGTTGAAATGCACCTGCACGCCCTGGTGACGCAGGTTCTCGGCCAGCTGCGCGGTGAGTTCGGCGTCGAAGCGTTCCAGCAAGCGCTCGCCCCGCACCAGCAACGTAACCTTGCTGCCCAGCGCCTGCAGCAGCCCGGCCAGTTCAACGGCGATATAGCCGCCGCCGACGATGGCCACGCGCGCCGGCGCGCTGCACAGGTTGAAGAAGTCGTCCGATACCGCGCCCAGTTCCGCACCCGGAATGTCCGGCCGCTGCGGATGGGCGCCGGTGGCAATCAGGATGTGCGTGGCGCTGATGCGCACCCCATCGCTGCATTCCACCGTATGCGCATCCACCAGCCGGCCCTTGCGCGGCACCCGTACCACGTTGTTTTCGTTCAGGCGCTTGAGGTAGCTGGCATGGATGTTGGCGATGTAAGCCTGGCGATGCACCACCAGTTCCTTCCAGTCCAACGCCGGCCGCACCGGCACGTCGAAGCCCATCGCCGCGGCCATGCCGATCTTGGCCGACAGGTCGGCCGCCAGCCACATCGCCTTCTTGGGCACGCAACCCACGTTGACGCAGGTGCCGCCCAGTTCGCCCGGCTCCAGCATCGCCACGCGCTGCCCATGTTGCGCAGCGCGGAACGCCGCCGCCAGGCCGCCGGAGCCGCCGCCCAGCACGATCAGGTCATAGTCGTAGTGATTGCTCATGGATAGTGCTCGACTCGGTAAGGTGCGCCACACGGTGCAACGCTGTTGTCGCCACCGCGCATGCAGGCCATGAGCATGCCATGTCCGGCTGCGATCCAGCCGTGAGGACGGTGCTCAACGTGGGGTAGCCGCGCGTCGCAACGGCGGCCAATGCAGGTAGGTCATCGCCCGCCACACCCACTCCAGAGGGCCGAAGCGGAAGTAGCGCAGCCACACCGTGCTGGCCACCACCTGCAGCGCGAACAGCGCCATCGCGAACGGCACCTGGCCGGCGCGTGGCATTTGTTCAAAGGCGCCCAGGCCGTAGCCGTAGAACACCCACGTGCACACCAGCGACTGCGCGATGTACTGGGTCAGCGCGGTCCGTCCGACCGGTGCCAGCCATGCAAGCCGCGCGCGTGCCTGCACGATCCAGGCCAGGTAGCCCAGACACATCAGCAGCGACGCCACCGAATTCAGCGCGAAGGCCGCGCCACTGGCGGCGGTGAAGGTGCCCGGCGCCAGGTAGGGCTGCCAGAGCGCACTGGCCACCATCATGGCCAGCCCGATCGGCAGTGCGACCCAGCGCAGCCGTTGGTACAGCCGCGCGAAATTGTCCGGCGTGGCCAGCGCACCGCTGCGGGCGAACCAACTGCCGATCAGGAACATGCCCAGCACTTCCGGGCCCACCACGATGACGGCGCTGAGCTGGGCGAAGAAGTCACGCAGGCGCTGCACCACTGCCTGCAGGTAAGTGCCATGGCCATACGCCTGGCGCTGCATGTCGATGGTGTGCCCGGCCTGGGCCACGGCATCACGCACCTGCGTGCCCGCCGGTTCCAGGTGCGTCGACAGGCCCATCAACAGGCCCAGCAGCAGCATCAGCGCTGCCGCGCACAGATAGGTCAGGACGCCCATCGCGGGCAACCAGCGCGTGGGGGCCTCGCGGCAGGCCAGCAAGGGCAGCGACACCAGCGCGTACACCACCAGGATGTCGCCGGACCAGACCAGCAGCGCGTGGCACAGGCCGATCAGAAGCAGGGCCGCACTGCGCCGCAGGTAGAACGGGGTGAACGCACGCCGGGCCGCGTCGGCACGCTGGGCCATGATCGCAAAGCCAGCGCCGAACAACAGCGAGAACAGGGTGAAAAACTTGCCTTGCACCAGCACGTAGATGGCCGCGTCAGCGGCGTAGTCCAGGCCGTGCCAGTGCGGGTCGATCCCGGTGAAGGCCAGGTCCAGCGGACCGCTGAAGGCCTCCATGTTCATCAACAGGATGCCGAACAGGGCGAACCCGCGCAGGATGTCCAGCACCGCGATGCGGTCGCCGGCGGCAACCGGCTGCAGAAGGGGGGAAGCAGCGTTCACAGGCACTCCGTCCGGCAAGGCGGTCATTATGCGGCGGCGTTGGCGCTCACGAACGCAGCGTGCGGGGCGCCCAACGGCAACGGCCCGCCGAAGCGGGCCGTTGGATCAGGCGGGTTGGCCAGCACTCAGTGCTGGTGGCCACCGTCGCCGTGCACGTGGCCGTGCTCGAGTTCTTCAGCCGCCGCTTCACGCACGTCGACGATCTCGACCGAGAAGTGCAGGTCCTTGCCGGCCATCGGGTGGTTCAGGTCGACGTCGACCACGCTCATGCCGACCTTCTCAACGGTGACCGCACGCGGGCCGAAGTTGGTCTGCAGCACGACCTGCTGGCCCGGAACCAGCTTGCTGGTGCCGAAATGCTTCTTCGGCACGCGCTGGGTCAGGCCCTCGCGGCGTTCGCCGTAGGCATCGGCCGCCTTGACGTCCACCTCGAAGGTGGCGCCGGCTTCCTTGTCCATCATGGCGCTTTCCAGGCCCGGGATGATGTTGCCGTGGCCGATCAGGATCGCCAGCGGATCACGGTCCTTGGAGCTCTCGATCGGCTCCTGGCCCTGCTCGGCAACGGTGTAGTGGAAACGGACGACGCGGTCTTTTTCGATCTTCATGCGCAACTCTGGCTGGTCGCTGCCGATGGCAGACGGGTGGGGCGGGTTGTTCCCCGCCGGATACGCCGCCATCATGACGGCCTTCTGAGGCCGCGCATTATCCGGACAACCTGCACATGACGCCAGTTCCGCGCACGACCCGACTGGCCCTGCTGGCCCTCACCGCCCTGTTGAGCGCCTGTGGCGGCGGCAAGACCACCCGTCCCGCCGCCCCGCCCGCCTCCACCCAGGTCTGGCCCAGCGTGGTTCCCAACGACCCGCAGGCGGCCAATGCGGTGCTGATGCGCGCCATCGGCCTGGTCGGCACGCCCTACCGGTACGGCGGCAACACCCCCGAGTCGGGCTTCGACTGCAGCGGCCTGGTGACCTACGTGTACCGCGAGATGCTCGACCTCAAGCTGCCCCGGACCTCGCGCGACCTGGCCGCCGTGCAGGGCCCGAAGATCGAACCCAAGCGCCTGGCACCGGGTGACCTGGTGTTCTTTGGCAGCCGCGGCAACGTGTCACATGTGGGCATTTACGTCGGCGAAGGACGTTTCGTGCACGCTCCGAGCACCGGCGGCACGGTCCGGCTGGACTCGCTCGGGGGGGCCTACTGGAAGGACCACTACACCGGTGCAAAACGCGTTCTGCACTAAGCTGAACAGGGGTAAGGGTCAAATTTGTGATGTGCATCACGTGTTTGTAAACGAAAAATTAACGAAATTTGTACCTAATCACTGCGCTTACACGGCATCATCACCCATCGTTTTTATTAAGTGACCGCCGCGTGACGACAGCCGACCTGCCAAGCCAAGGCCAGACCGCCGCCCCCCAGCGCTGCACCCGCTCCGTTTTTCTCGCCCTCGCGCTCTGCCTGGCCAGCCTTCCGGCCTGGGCCCAGACCGCACCGGCCACCGCTGTCGATGCCGCTTCGGCCGGCGCCAGCACCCCCGAATCCCCCGCGGTGGCAAAGCCCAAGGCTGACGCCCCCGCCCGCAGCAAGGCCGACGCCGCTGCCAGCGCCACCCTCGCCGCCCTGCTTCCCCATCTGGCCGCGAACGACACCATTCCCCTGATGGACCGCTCGGCGATGTTCGCCGGCGACCTGAGCCGCCTGCTCGCCAACTACGACGCCAGCAGTGGTGCCAACGGCGCCGTTGTAGGCGGCGCGGCCGACAACGGCAAGGTGCAGTCGCTGCTGCGCCGCGCGATGACCCTGCTGGGCACGCCGTACCGCTGGGGCGGCACCTCGCCGGACAGCGGTTTCGACTGCAGCGGCCTGGTCGGCTACGTGTTCCGCACGGCGCTGGGCATCGAACTGCCGCGCGTGTCGCGCGAGATGGCGCATGACGGCGAAGCCGAACTGATCAACGACCGTAACGCGCTGGCTGCCGGCGATCTGGTGTTCTTCGGCCGCAAGGGCCGGGTTGACCACGTGGGCATCTACGTCGGTGAAGGCCGCTTCCTGCACGCCCCCAGCACCGGCAAGGACGTCCGCGTGGACAGCCTGATGACCGGCTACTGGAGCGCCAAGTTCATGCAGGCCCGCCGCGTCGACCTCTGAGTCACCGCCGCCCGTCTGTCGAAAGAACCGCTGCCCTGCAGCGGTTTTTTTTTGGGTCTTCTCCCATTTGAGAGGAGCGTCTGTTGCAAGGGCCGTCGCAGAGTGAGCACGACGCGAGGAGGGTGACCGGGTGTGCAGGCGTCGTTTGGATCGGCTGGCGTCTCCGATCGGGGCAGTCGCGAGCGTGAGGGCCCCGTAGCAGCCGATAGGCCCCTGGTGCAAATGTCCCCCGGCCGCGGGGCGGCCTCCTCCTTTATTTTGCCCAGGAGCCTATCGGCTGCTACGGGTCGGCTTGCGGTAAGCAGGGGAAGCCAGGCTTTTCTGGCGCTGTCGGTGGGTCGGGCGTTGGGCCCCCATGCCCTTGGAGGCGAAATAAATGGGGGAGGGGGCGGCCGCAGGCCGACGCCGGAGGACATTCGCCGGAAAGGGCATGGGGGCCCAGCGCCCGATCCACCGACGGCTGCGCCTGGAAAGCATCAAGGCACGTTTCTGCGTACCCCGCCTATTGGCCGCTACCGCCCCCAACCCGCGTTGTCCTTTTTGTCGAACACGCAACAGCCAGCAAACCAAGTGCCTGCCCGCTCCGTCGGTCCAGGCCGCGGACCCGGACGTGGGGCGGCACGTCCAAGGCCACCGGACCAGCATCAGATTCCGCCCGTGATCCTCGTCTACAAGGTGACGCATGGCGGCAGTCCCTGAATTTCCGGCCCGGTGTGTAATCTGGTTTGGGTCCCCGCAGACGGCCGAACGCACCGCCCTGGCGGCCGCAGGGTGGCAGGTCCGTGGCGTGGCCACTGACGACTGCGTGGCCATCGGCATGCGCGGCAGTGACCACGTGGTCGGCCTGCTCGACCTGCGCACCGCCTTGCCGGCCAACCTGGCCCGGCTGCAGGCCCTGCTCGACGAACACCGGCACATGACCCTGCTGGCCATCCTGCCCGCCGGCGCCCCGCCGCCCTCGCCCGCCCTGCAGGCACTGCTGGCCGTGTGCGTGGAAACCTTTGCCGCGCCGCTGGACCTGGCCCGCATCGTCCAGCGCCTCCAGCAACTGGCTGGCGATGCCAAGCAGCCGCCCACGCACGGACCGCAGCAGCTCATCGGCGACAGCCCCGTCCTGCAGGTCGCGCGCAGCGCCATCCGCAAATTCGCCCCGGTCGACCTGCCGGTACTGATCACCGGCGAAACCGGCACCGGCAAGGAACTGGCCGCCCAAGCCCTGCACGCATTGTCGCCGCGCCATGCCCGGCCGTTCCTGGCCGTCAACTGTGGCGCCATCCCGGCCGCGTTGGTCCAGTCCGAACTGTTCGGCCACGAACGGGGCGCCTTCACCGGCGCCGCCAACCGCCGGCTGGGCCTGTTCGAGACCGCCAGCGGCGGCACCGTGTTCCTCGATGAAATCGGTGACCTGCCATTGGACGCGCAGACCAACCTGCTGCGCGTGCTGCAGGAAGGCACCATCGAACGGGTCGGCAGCAACAAGCCGCTGGCGGTGGACGTACGCGTGCTGGCCGCCACCCACGTCGACCTGGAACAGGCGGTGGAGCGCGGCCAGTTCCGCCGCGACCTGTTCTACCGCTTGAATGTCCTGCGCCTACCGCTGCCGCCACTGCGCGACCGCGGCAGCGACATCCTGCTGCTGGCCCAGCACTTCCTGGCGAGCTTCCGCGACCGCCACGTCACCCGCGCGCGCGGCTTCAGCGCCGATGCCAGGCGCGCCCTGGAACGCTTCCACTGGCCAGGCAACGTGCGTGAACTGCTCAACCGCATCCAGCGCGCGGCGATCGTCACCGACGGCGAACTGATCAGTGCCGCCGACCTGGAGCTGGTGCCGGCGCAGCTGGAGATGCCGCAGCGGCTGCTGCATGACGCACGCAGATCGGCCGAACGCGACGCGCTGCTGCACGCGCTGCGCCAGAACGAATTCAACATCACCGCCTGCGCCCGCGACATGCAGGTCTCACGGGTAACGGTCTACCGACTCTGCCGCAAACACCAGCTGGCCCTCCCCGAGTTGCGCTGAGCGGATCTACCGACAGCTGTCGCGCGCCGAACGACACCGACCTTCGCAGCCGGCAGCAGAGCGCGCCGTTGCATCCCGCAAGCCGAGCCCCTTGGCGGCCGGCAGGTCCTTGGCAAAATAAAGGAGGAGGCCGACGCGCAGGCGTCGGCCGGGGGACATTTGCACAAGGGCCCGCCGGCCGCCGAGGGGCCCCGACGCTGCCGGCACGCGCAAACGGAGCCGCACACCCCGCCACTCACAGCATGTACGGCACTTTGAAGGCGAGGGTGAAGTCCGGCGCGTCCGGGGTCAGGCCGATGCCCAGCAGGCTCACCAGCGTGGTATTGCGGTTCAGCGCGTAAGTGATGCCCAGGTTCAGCGTGCCAGCGTTGGCGTCGCTGCCGATCACCTTGAACCACTGCCCATCGCGGTAGCGCGTGGAGGCCCGGCTGCTCAGCTTGTCGCTGAAGGAAATGCTCAGGCTGGTACGCTCGTTGAAAGCGAACGCCACGCCCGCACCGAAGTAGTACGACCCGCCCAGCTTCACCTCGCCCGGGTTGACCGTATCCGGGTTGGCATCCAGGTCGTCGAAGCTGCGCGGGAAGGAATGGATGTAGCCAATATTGGCGAACAGGATCGCCGGGTCGGCGGTCTTCACCGCCGACAGGCCCACGTTGGCCTGCCACACCCCGTTGCCGGTGGGCTGCTGTTCGGGCACCGCGAAACGGATGAAGTCGTCGTCGTCGCGCTCCAGCACCTTCCAGTCCAGGCCATACGGCGCGCGTCCGGTAGGTGCGGTCGCGCCTACGGTAAGCACCGTTTCCGGCCAGCGACCATGTTCGGCGAACAGCCGGTAGTTGGCGCTCAGGCCAACATCGCCGATGCCGTTGCCGGTGGTCTCTTCCTGGGCGATCGCTGCGGCCGAACCGCCGGCACCGCCCTTCTGGAACACGGTTTTGCGCGCCAGGTAGGGCACGTCCAGGTTCAGGGTAAGCCGGGGGCTCACGCCCCAGCGCGCGGCCAGGTTGTAGGTGAGCGTGTCCGACTCGACGTTCTCGATGGCGATGTTACCCAGGAAAATCGCATCCAGGGCCAGGAAGCCGTTGAGCGTCACCTGTTTGCGGTCATAGCGTGAGTAGGTGAGGCTGTTTTCCACGGTGAAGCGGCGACTGAACAACGCCGCCTGCTGCTGCTTCACGTCATCCACGCTGCGCCGCGAGGCCTGCTTGGCCTGCTGCGCCTCTTCGGCGCTGCTGGCGTAGCCGTCCGCGCTGGCGGGGGCGGCGGGCGTACCGGCGGGCAGCGGCGGGGGCGGCGGGGCTGCACCGGCCACCGGCGCGGTCTTGCCCGTGAGCCGGGCCTGCATCGCCTGCACCTGCATGTCCAGTTCGCGCAACCGGCGCACTTCCTGCGCGTAGTTGGCCTTGAGGGTTTCCAGCTGCGCGATCAGCGCCTTGACGTCGGCCTCATCGGCCGGCGCGGCCTGCGCATGCGCGCCGGCCGCGGCCATCAGTGCCAGCGCCGCCAGCGCCAGCGGTGTTACGCGTGTCGAGGTATGCATTGCCTTGGTCCACGTTGTGGTGTCACTCCCCCTGCCCGGCCACGGGGACTACTGGCCGGGACCCATGCCGACACCCCGCACCAGCGTCATCGCCTGGGCCACGTTCTGGCTGAGCGGGACGTTGCTGGCCAGCGATTGCCGGACAAGATCGATCTGCATGCGATTGCTTACGGCCTGGCCGTCGCTGCCCAGGGCGATGCTCTGCCCGACACTGCCGCTGCGGATCCACTGCTGTACCGCGCCGACGCCGTCGATCTGCAGCTGCACCTTGGCGTTGTTGCCGTCCAGCTGCGCCACCGCGCTGACCCCGCCCTGCTGCAGGCTGGCCAGGTGCTGGCCCTGCGCCGCCGGCGCGGGTGCATCGCCGTCGCGCACGTTGAGGTGGGTGGTATTGCTGGCCACGTTGCCGTCACCGGCAACCTGGATGCT
This sequence comes from Stenotrophomonas sp. GQ19, assembly GCF_059758695.1. Classification (NCBI taxonomy): domain Bacteria; kingdom Pseudomonadati; phylum Pseudomonadota; class Gammaproteobacteria; order Lysobacterales; family Lysobacteraceae; genus Stenotrophomonas; species Stenotrophomonas sp. GQ19. Next base: position 415,127 of record NZ_JCAXES010000003.1, read on the forward strand.
CTGGGTCAACCCGGCCACGTTCTGCAGGCCGCTGGCATCGATGCTGCGCCCGGTGGAGACCGGCAGCGGCGCATCGGCGGCAGTGACCGTCACCGACGGGGTGAAGCTCACCTTCGGCGCACCGCCGGCACGGAAATCCATGCCCAGGGTGAGCGCGCTGGTGGCGGCCTGGTTGCCGCTGTTCCACTGGGTGATCATGGTCACCCCGAACCACGCCACGCTGCTGCCATTGACCGTGTAGCGCCCGCGCATCAGGCTCAGCTCGGGATCGGGGATTTCACTGAGGCCCTTGCCGGGCCGTCCTTCATCGGCGTGTGCCGGCAGGGCCCCCAGCAGGGTCAGCAGCAATACACCGTGCGTCCAGCGTGCGATATTCATGGTGCCTCCTAGAACAAGTCGGCATGGGTGAAGCCGAAATCCACCAACTCCGCGTCGGTGATCGGCCCCTGCCGGGCATACAGCGAGCGCGCACTGGGCCGTTCGCCGGGCTGCAGCAGCACCGTGTTGCGATCGAAGTCACTCCCGATCACGATGAACACGGCGCGCGACGGCCACGCCTGCAGAAATTCGCTGACGGGAATGCTGCGGTTGCCCAGGATCGGGTCGGCCACGTCCACCACATCGTTGCGGACCTGCTTGAGGACCACGAAATGGCGGAAGCCACGCACATCCATCAACACCAGACCGGGCACGCGCAGTGAGCGCAGGCGCTCTTCGTTGACGCGGTAGCCGCGTCCGCGCATGCCCATCGATTCAACGTACCGTTTGATGTCCAGCAGCGAGAACCCCCGCTGGTGGACCAGTTGCGGGTCCGAGACCCCCATCATGCCTTCGATCACCGTTCCTTCGTCCGCCTCCAGGTGGTAGGCGTATCGCAGGATCGTGGCCAGGGCCGCCGCGCCACAGCTGTAATCGGTGTGTTGCCGCACCACGTTGCGGAAGCGCCGTTCCTGCATGCTTTCCACACGCTGGGTCAGCACCGCGCCGTTGGGCAGCACGCCACTGAAGCCGACATCGCCGGCACGCGCGGCGCCGAACGGCAGCATCAGCAGCAACAACGACCCGTACAGCGCGTGCTTGAACATTGGCGTGGCTCCGGATAAGGAAGGAGCCCCTGCCCCAAAGGGGGAGAATGGGACAGGGGCCCCCGGGGGCCCGGCCATTGGCGGATGGCCGGGTTTGTTGCGCTCAACGCGTACTGCTTGCGAAAACGGACAAACTTACTCGCCGGTGCCGCCGCCACCGCCCCCGGTGGACGGCTGGGCAACTGCCAGGGCCAGACTGTTGGCCTGCAGGTTGCCGGTACCGGAGGCCACGTTCACCCCGATGTTGCCGGAGGCGCCGGAGAACGCACTGCCGGACAACGCCGCGGTGTTGGTCGCATCCACGTTCACCCAGCGGGTGGTGGACACGGTGCCGCTCAAGCTGGCATACAGATCGGCCACGCCGAGTTCGACGAACCGGCTGGTGCCGCTCTCATCGGTATCAAAGGCGATACCGCCCACGCCTTCCCGGTTCGGGTTGGCCGTTGCATTCTGGATCTCGTTGTCCATGTCGATGTGGCCGGTTGCATTGCCACTCGGATGGTCGAGTTCACCATTCCAGGTATCCAGGTAGTAGTTGTCCTTCTGGTACGCATTGCCGCTGCCGCTGTAGGTACCGGCGCCGACGGCGAGCGTGCCACCGGCCACGCGCCCACGCAGGCTGACGTTGACGGTGTCGGTCATGGAGCGCAGGTAGCCGGCGTTGGCAACGGTGTTGCCGGTGGATACCTGGTTGGAGCTGATGCTCGAGGTGGCATAGGCACTGGTGGCCACGGAGGCAGCGAGCGCATTCTTCTGCTCGTTGTTGTTGCCCGAGGCGACGTTGGCACCGATGTTGCCCGAGGCGCCGCTGAAGGCATTGCCGCCCAGGCCCGCAGCGTTGGTGACGCCGGAGTTGAGGGTGGTGTTGCCCGCGCCGTACTGGTTGACGAACACTTCGGCGTCGGCCATGCCGAAGCTGAAGGAGGCGTCTGCCGCGGACAGCGAGGCGGCGTTGTCCTGCGCGTTGTTGTCGCCGGCGGCCACGTTGAAGCCGAGGTTGCCGGAGGCATCGGCGCCGACGTCATCGGCGATCGAGGCGCTGTTGGTGACCAGGCTGTTGGCGGCGTTGTTGTTGGTGATCGACTGGCGGTTGTCGATGATGGCGATCGCGGCCGAATCGAGGTCGATCGAGCCGGTGATTTCCGGGTCGCCGGAGAAGTTCACATCCGAGCTCAGGCGCATGTCCTTTTCAAGGTTCACGTCGACGCCGTGGTTGTTCTTTTCCTTGCGCTCGTCAGCCTGGATGTTGCTGTTCTCATTCACCGTAACGTTGCGGTTGCGGGTGACGTTGCTGTTGACGGTGGTATTGCTGGTGGAGTTGTTGTTGGTGGTGGTGTTGCGGGTCCGGTTCCAGGTACGCGAATCGGTATCCGTATCGGTGTTGGTATTGGTGTTGGTGCGCGTCTCGGTCACGTTGTGGACGTGGTTGATGTTCGCATTCTGGTTCTGGTTGTCGCGATCGTTGCCCCAGCCGTTGGCGCCGGCGGAAGCAGACGCGGCGGCAATGGCCAGCGCAAGTACGGTCCGTTTCATGTTGGTGTTCATGGTGCCCTCTCTCTCATCACAGACAATCGGGTGGATGTGACTACTCACGGGGTGGACTGCACCGAGATGCTCAGTTGATTGGCGGTGGCGTTGCCGGATCCCGCGATCTGATTGAGTTGCAGGACGCCGTCGAAGCCCTGCAGCGCGGTGGCTTCCACCGCCACGCTGCGGGTTCCGGCCGGCCGGCCGCGAGTGACGGCCGCCTGCCCCCCTGCTGACACGAGCGCCCCCGATGAGGCCAGGGCCTCGTCGTTCGACTCGCGTATGCCCTGTTGCGCCAGCGTGGCGGTGACGACGTTGAGCGTCGCGTTGCCGGCCCCGCTGGCCTGGTTGATCATGGCGACGCCGCGGGCGCCGCTCAGTGCCTGTCCGCCGATGGTGGCGCTGGCATCCATCGGGCCGTCGCCGAGCACCTGGTTGGCGCTGTGTTGCTGGCGGGCGTTGATGGCAATGTGTGCGTTGGTGCCGTTGGCGATGCCGAGCAGGTTGGCCTGCTGGTTGAGGTCGCCGGCGGTCATGTTGACGGTGATGGCACCGTCGGCGCCGGACAGCGCGCGGCCGTCGATGCGGCTGGTGTTGAGGTAGGTGAGCATGGTGGCGTAGTCATCGGGCTGCTGCGCGTGGAGCGGCAGGGGCGATGCGATGACGGTGGCCAGCAGGAGGGTGCGGTGCAGGCGGTTCATTTGCCGGGCCCGCCCGCAGGTTGGCCGAGCGGGAACTGCGCGAGCGCGCCACGCACCTGGTCGCCGATGCCGCGGGTGGCGCCGGTGACCGCGCCCATGGGGCCGCCGATGGCGTTGCTGAGCTGGCCGCCGGAGAGCATGCCGCTGTCGGTGACTTTGCCCAGGGTGGAGGTGACGTTGGTGCCGGTGACGCGTTCGATGGTGGTCTGGGTGTGGGTTACGCCGGCGCCGGTGTTGGAGCCCAGGGATGCATAGTCGTCATCGCTGAGTTCGTCCATGCCGGTGGAGGTGCCCAGGGCCTGGCTGACTTCGCGCTTGGGCGAGGGGTCGGCGATGAGGGCCATGCCGGGAGGCGCGGGCCGGTAGGCCGGCCGGGCGGAGACGTCGCGCAGGAGGACGATTTCACCGGGCTGTGCTTTGACGCCCTGGCGTGCGCCGGAGGCCTGGGCGGCCATCGGCAGGGCCAGCGCGGTGGCGAGCAGCCAGAGTGCGGTGGTGGTGGTGGTGCGGTGTGCAACAACGCTGTCCATGGCGCCCTCCTCGAAACATGCGGAGGGGTAACGCAGCAATCGTGCCAACTCCACACGCGAGCAAACACGGGCCTTCGCCGCGGCTCAGGGTGTAACGCCGCAACAGCGTTGTTACAGATTCGTTGGAGATAACATCTGCTGAACAAGCGCATCACACGACCGACAAGCCCGCCGCTGCTGGATTCTTCGTGGGTGTATCACGTGTGTTACACCGGTTGATACACCGTTTACAGCGCGTAGTCAGGTTGGTCGCACGCGTTTTGTTTGATCGAAGAGCGCGTGTTGCTTGCCGCTATGTCCTTGCGGGCGGGGTCCGCGAAGAGCGGCTGTTGCCTTGTGCTCCCAACCTGGGATGGGGTGGGTGGGTTCACGGGACACGCCGCAAGTGCCGCTCCGCGGCCCGGCCCAGCCGCTGGCGGCTGTGCGTTCGGACGCATGCGAGGCAATGCCTCGCAAGCAATGCGTCCTCACCCATGTAGGCTCCGTCGCGCCATCCATGGCGCTCAGGGTCCCGTGAACCCACCCACCCCATCCCTCGACAGTTGGCTGGTGGCCTGGGCAGAGCAACAGGCAACAGCACGGCAATCCTCTGCCTCCATTCCATATCAGAGCGCGAGCTTCAGCTAACAGGCGAGCGGCAGTGCATGCATTTGCCTGCGCACTGCCTCTTGCTCTCGCCTGGACACCGACCCAGTGTGAGGGGTCGGCATGGGTGGGTAGCCGGGACCCTGAGCGCCATGGATGGCGCGACGGAGCCTACACGGACGTACTTGCGGCGTGTCCCGGCTACCCACCCATGCCGACCCACCCCAGCAACACTCGGACACCGGCTTTGAGCAGTTGAAGTTGAAGTTGAAGTTGAAGTTGCTTTCAGCTTCTAAAAAAAAACAGGCCCGCTTTCGCGGGCCCATCCTCATCACCATCGAACGCGACACTCACGACGCGCGTTTCTCCAGCTCGTCCACGCCCAGATTGGTCGACGGATTGTTGTACACCGCCTGGTCCAGCAACCCGGTCTCCTTGGCCACCAGCACCGGCACCAGCATCTGCCCGGTCACATTGGTCATCGTGCGCATCATGTCCAGGATCCGGTCGATCGCATACAAATACCCGATCGTCTCCAACGGCAGGTTCGCCGCGCTCAGCACCACCGTCGCCATCACCACCGCCGTGCCCGGCACGCCCGCCGTACCGAAACTGCCCAGCACCGACGCGATCAACACCACGATGTACTGCTCCGGCGTCAACGGCACCCCCGTGTACTGCGCGATGAACACCGCGCACAACGCCGGGTAGATCGCACCACAGCCATCCATCTTGATGCTCGCACCCAGCGGCACCGCGAACGACGCGTAATCCTTGTTCACGCCCAGATTGTGCGTGATCGACCGCATCGCCGCCGGCATCGCCGCAAAGCTCGACGAACTCACGAAGGCTACCTGCATCCCCGGCGCCGCGCCGCGGAAGAACTTCAGCGGATTCAACCCGTGCGACAGCAGCAGCCCGCCGTACACCACCACGATATGGAACGCGCAGGCCACGTACAGCGCCAGCACGAAGTTGCCCAACGGCAGCAGCTTCTCGAACCCATAACTGCCCACCAGCCCGGCGATCAACCCGAAGGTTCCCAGCGGCGTCATCTCCAGCACGAAGCGCGTCACCTGGATCATGATGTCGCTCATCTGCCCGGTCAGCTTGCGCGCCTCGGCCACCTTGTCGCCCAGCTTCACCATCGCAAAGCCCAGCAGCCCGGCGAAGAAGATCACCGGCAGGATCGACCCGCGCCCCGCCGCCAGCACCGTCTCACCGGCCGCGTTCACCCGCGTGCCAATGCCCGTCAGCGCGTAGAACACGTTCGACGGCACCACGTCCATCAGCACCTTCACCACGCTGGGCACTTCGCGCGGCGTGTAACCGTGGTCCATGCTCAGGCTCAGGTTGCCCGTGCCCGGCTGCAGGATCGTGCCCACCGCCAGCCCCACGCAGACCGCCAGCGCCGCGGTGATGATGAACCACAGGAACGTGCGCCCGCCCAGGGCTGCCACCGACTTCTGCCCGTGCAGCGAAGAGATCGCGTTGATCACCGCGAAGAACACCAGCGGCACCGCGATCATCTTGATCAGCGTCACGTACAGGTCGCCCAACGGGCCGAACCAGACCTCGGCCGCCGGACCCAGCAACCACCCGGCCAGCGCACCCAGCACGAAGCCGCCCAGCACGCGTTGCCAGAACGGAATCCGCAACCACGCAGAAACCAGCTTCATGAGCTTTCCAGAGAGAATTCGACAGCTAGGCACCTTAGCCCAACCGCGCCCGCGGAACGAGACGCACACGGAAAATCAGCGTGTCATCGGCGTGCCTTGCGCCGTTCTGCATAATGAACGCCCGATTCACCTGTGAGATATGCCCGTCCATGTCCCGTTCCACGTCCCTGGTGGCGGCCATCGCCACCACCCTGCTGCTCGGCGCCTGCGCCACCGGTACCCCCGCCGCCACGGCCCCCGGCGCGGTTGCCGTCGATGTTCCCGCCGTGGCCCACCCGGCAGGTGAAACTCCCCAGTGGTGGTACCGCAGCGGGGCCGCCCGTGCCGCCGGCAGCGGCGCCATGGACGGCAAGGCCAAGAATGTCATCCTGTTCCTGGGTGACGGAATGAGCCTCACCACGGTCGCCGCCGCGCGCATTTTCGAAGGCCAGCGCAACGGCAACCCGGGTGAAGAGAACCTGCTGTCCTGGGAGCGCTTCCCGGCCACCGCATTCAGCAAGACCTACAACACCGACTCGCAGACCCCCGATTCGGCCGGCACCATGACCGCCATCACCACCGGCGTGAAGACCCACATGGGCGCCATCGGCGTCAGCGCCGGCACCCGCAACGACTGCGCCGACAGCCTCAACAAGGGCCTGCTGACCTGGCTGCAGCTGGCCGACAGCGCGCACATGGCCACCGGCATCGTGTCCACCGCGCGCCTGACCCACGCCACCCCGGCCGCCACCTACGCGCACTCGCCCGAGCGCAACTGGGAAAACGACACCGACGTGCCCGACGCCGCCAAGGCCGCCGGCTGCACCGACATCGCCCAGCAGCTGCTGTCCACCGCGCGCTATGGCCGTGGTCCGCTGGTTGCCCTGGGCGGCGGCCGCGGTGAATTCACCACCGTGGAAGAGCGCGATCCCGAGTATGACGACAAGGTCGGCCAGCGCCTGGACGGCCGCAGCCTGGTCACCGAATGGCAGCAGGCCCACCCGCAGGGCGCCTATGTCTGGAACGCCAAGCAGCTGCAGGCCGCGCGCAATGCCCCGGCGCTGCTGGGCCTGTTCGAGCCGGACCACATGCGCTACGAGATCGAGCGCAAGGACGACCCGTCCGGCGAACCCAGCCTGGCCGAGCTGACCAAGGCCGCCATCAGCACCCTGTCCCGGCACAAGGAAGGCTACGTGCTGATGGTCGAGGGCGCGCGCATCGACCATGCCAACCACAGCGGCAACGCGTACCGCGCCCTCAGCGATACCGTGGCCCTGTCCGATGCCGTGCGCGCAGCCGTCGAGGCAACCTCCGACCAGGACACCCTGATCATCGTCACCGCCGACCATTCGCACACCCTGAACTTCGTCGGTTACCCGGCCCGCGGCAACCCGATCCTGGGCAAGGTCAAGGACAAGGGCGGCGAAGACGGCGTGGGCGGCCTGGACGTGGCCCGCGACGGCCTCGGCCTGCCCTACACCACGCTCAGCTACGCCAACGGCCCCGGCTACACCGGCGCCACCAACCAGCAGCCGGCCGGCCCGAAGGTGTATCCGCACAACCCGAGCAGCTTCGACCCGGCCGCCGGCCGCCCGGACCTGAGCCACGTGGACACCGAGCACCCCGATTACATGCAGGAAGCGCTGGTGCCGACCAAGAGTGAAACCCATGGCGGCGAAGACGTCGGCATCTGGGCACGCGGCCCGGGCAGCAAGGCCATCCGCGGCACCATGGAGCAGAACACGATCTACCACATGATCGTGCAGGCCACCCCGCGCCTGCGCCAGCGCCTGTGCGAGGCCGGCACCTGCGATGCCAAGGGCGTGCCGGTTGACCTGCCCACGCCGAAGGCGTTCGAGCGCAAGGCCGACGCCAACTGATGCGGGCACGCACGCCGGCCGCACGCCGCAGGGGCCGCCACGCGCGGCCGCTGTTGCTGGCGGCCGGGCTGGCCTGGGCTGGCACCGCGCTGGCCCAGGCACCGGCCTGCCAGGTGCTCACCGAGGAACACGGCCTGTGGGCGTTGCCCGGCTGCGAGGTGGTCAATGGCGCGCCACGGATCGCCGCCAGCGTCCTGCCCGATCTCCCCTACGATGCCGACGGGCTGGCGGCGGTATATGCCGCCGGCAGCTTCCACTACGTGACCCGTACCGGCCGCACCCAGGCCGTGCTGACCTGGGACAGCGGGCCGGATTACGTTGAGGAGGGCCTGCTGCGCGGCCGTATCGGCCCACGCGTCGGCTACTTCACCGCCGCGCTGGAGCAGGCGTTCCCGGCCACGTTCGATTTCGCCTGGCCCTTCGCCGACGGCATCGCCCAGGTCTGCAATGGCTGCCGCCCCGGCACACCCGACGGCGAGGGCCACACGCCGGTGGAAGGCGGCCACTGGTTCCATATCAATCGCCAGGGCATCCGCGTGCCCGAACCGACCACCCCCTGACCGCCGTGCGTGGCGAGCCTGGCCCGCAGCGTCGATACTGCCTCCCTGCCTGAGCCTGCCCGAACCGATGTCCTCGCCCCTGCCCCATCTCTCCGCTGCCCCCCGCCCGGTCCTGGTGGGCTTCAGTGGTGGACTCGATTCCACCGTGCTGCTGCATTGGCTGGCGCAGTCGGCTGCGCAGCGCGATGCCGGCCTGCGTGCGGTGCACGTGCACCATGGCCTGCAACCGGCTGCCGACGCGTGGGCGCAGCATTGCCAGGCGATCTGCACGGCCTGGAACATCGACCTGCAGGTGATCGGCGTCGACGTGGCCCGCGACAGCGGCCACGGCCTGGAAGCGGCCGCGCGCCATGCCCGCCGCGATGCGTTCGCCAGCGCCCTGCGCCCGGGCGAACAGCTGGCCCTGGCCCATCACCGCAACGACCAGGCCGAAACCTTCCTGCTGCGCGCCCTGCGCGGGTCCGGGGTGGATGGGCTGGCCGCAATCCGCAGCGAGGCGCCGTTTGCCACCGGTACGGTGTGGCGCCCGCTGCTGCAGGTTCCGCGCGCCGCGCTGCTGGCCTATGCGCAGTCGCAGGCGCTGCACTGGGTTGACGACCCCAGCAATGCCAGCGACGAGGCCGACCGCAATTTCCTGCGCCTGCACGTGTTGCCACTGCTGCAGCAACGCTGGCCGCAGGCCGATGCCGCCTTCGCACGCAGCGCCGCACTCTGCGCGCAGGCGCAGCAATTGCTGGACGTGTCCGACCAGGACGCCCTGCGGCGCTGCAGCCTGGCCCCCGGCGTGCTGGATGGCACGCGCCTGCTGCGGCTGCCGCGCGAACGCCGTGCCCGCCTGCTGCGCCAATGGGTGCGCAACTGCGGGCTGCCGCCGCTGCCTGCCGCCGGGGTGGACGCCATCGAGCGCGACCTGCTGCCGGCCGCACACGACGCCGACGCCCAGTTCGCCTGGCAGGGCGCGCGGATCCGCCGGTGGCGCAGCGAACTGCACCTGCTGTCGGCCACGCTGGCGCTGCCCCCGCACTGGAGCGTGCACTGGGATGGCCGTGCGCCCTTGGCGCTGCCCGACGGCGGCCAGCTGGAGCTGTTGGGCGCCAGCCAGCTGGCCACGCCCCTGCAGGTGAGCGCGCGCCGCGGCGGTGAGCGTATCCAGTTGCCCGGGCGCACCCACTCCCATGCGCTCAAGGACCTGCTGCAACAGCGGGGGCTGCCGCCGTGGCAGCGGCGCCAGCTGCCGCTGTTGTTCGACGGCGCGGTGCTGATGGCGGCCGGCGACCGGGTCATCGCCGCACCGCTGCAGCATTGGCTGGATGAACACCACGCGCAGCTGCGCTGGACCCCGGGCGCGGCGTGAATTGACCCCGCTGGGTTGGCGCATCACACTTGTCCCATGCCCAAGAAGTCCCCCAACGAAACCTCCCCGGTCGTCCACTTCGAGCAGTCGCTGGAAGAGCTGGAACAGCTGGTGGAGAAGATGGAAGCCGGTGATCTGAGCCTGGAACAATCGCTCAGCGCCTACGAGCGCGGCGTCGGCCTGTACCGCCAGTGCCAGCAGGCGCTGGAACAGGCCGAACTGCGCGTGCGCCTGCTCAGCGACCCGGCCCGCCCCGACACCGCCGAACGCTTCGATCCACCCGGCCATGATGGTTGAGCCTACGTTCGCGCGTTGGCGCGACCGCATCGAAAGCCAGCTCGACGCCAGCCTGCCTTCTCCCGAACACGCACCGCAGCGCCTGCACCAGGCGATGCGCTACGCGGTGCTCGGCGGTGGCAAGCGCATGCGCCCGCTGCTGGTGTATGCCAGCGGCCAGGTGTTCGGTGCCGACGAGCACGCATTGGATGCACCGGCAATGGCGGTGGAACTGATCCACGCCTATTCGCTGGTGCACGATGACCTGCCGGCGATGGACGACGACGCGCTGCGTCGCGGTCGCCCCACTACGCACATCGCCTTCGACGAAGCCACCGCGATCCTCGCCGGTGATGCGCTGCAGACGCGTGCGTTCGGCCTGCTGGCCGATGCCGCGCTGCCGGCGCTGTTGCGCGTGCACTGCCTGCAGGCGCTGACCCACGCTTCCGGCGCCGCCGGCATGTGCGGTGGCCAGGCGCTGGACATCGATGCCACCGGCCATGCGCAGCCGCTGGCTTCATTGCAGCGCATGCATGCACTGAAGACCGGTGCGCTGATCCGCGCGGCGGTGCGGATGGGCGCGTTGTGTGGCGATGCGCCGCAGACCGACCTGCTGCAGCTGGATGATTTCGCCAGTGCACTGGGGCTGGCGTTCCAGGTGCGCGATGACATCCTGGACGTCGAAGCCAGTTCCGAACAGCTGGGCAAGACCGCCGGCAAGGACGAGGCGCAGGCCAAGTCGACCTTCCCCGCCCTGCTCGGCATGGATGGCGCCAAGGCCGAACTGCGCACGCTGAGCGAACAGATGTTCGATGGTCTGGCCGGGTATGGTGAGGCAGCGGATGCACTGCGGGCGCTGGCGAAACTAGCGGTAGAGCGCGACCACTGAGCCGTTGACGCGGTTACATAGTTGCGCAGTCAGTGATACTTATCACGGTTTATGCATCGTCAATAGACGGCTGATTGCGCGCCATATTGTCGCATTACAGCCACCTCTCGCTCGAGCGCGGATTCTCGGGCGATTTGATCGTCCTTCGTGGCGCTTGCCTCGCAAAATCCCTGAGCGTGCCTGATCGGCACGGTCAAGGAAATGAACGCATGCAGGGGTTGCTCCATCCACATGGGCAGGGGACGGATTCCAGTCATCGATTGATCGATATGGAATGGCTTGGCGCGGGCGATTGCCCGCGACTGTGGCCGCATTCGGTGCGCTATCGCGACGAACTCCACCGCCCTTTCCAAATAAGCGCAACCTGCTTATGCGGCGCCGATGCCATCGAACTCACCTCGCTACTGGGCAAGCCGGTGGCCTTCGGAGTGGACATGGGCAGCGGAACTCGCCGCTGGTTGTCGGGGATTGTCACCGGTGCCATCAAGCGCGACGGTGCCGGCAGCTTCGGCGTGATCGATCTTCAGGTGGAATCGGCGCTGTCACTGCTGGACCGGCGGCGTACCTGCCGCATCTTCCAGGACCAAAGCGTGCCGCAGATCGTCGCCGCCGTGCTGGACGAACACTGCCAGCGCAACGCCGCCATCGCGGCCTGCTTTACGTACGCCAGCGTGCTGCGGCGCAGTCATCCCACGCGTTCGTACTGCGTGCAGTTCAATGAAAGCGACCAGGCCTTCATCGATCGCCTGCTGGCCGAAGAGGGCATAACCTACTATTTCATCGCCAGTCCACAGGCCGACACCCACGGCCACCACCTGGTGCTCACCGATACGGCCCCGCAGCAGGATCAGCCGCCGCAGGTCCTGCACTACCGTGCGCAGGCTGCTGCGTCCCGGCCACAGGAGCGGCAGTTGACCGGCTGGGAGGGCCGCACTCGCCTTGGCCCAAGCCGCGTCGAGCTGTCCAGCCATGATTATCAGGCGGCCCATCCGCTGCACGGCGAAGATCTGAGCGTCCAGGTCCAGGAGTACGGCGAGTACGGCCAGCACTGCGAGCAAGCAACCGCCAGCCTGACCGATTACCAGGCCGTGCCGCCCTACTACGCCAGCCACACTCGCGAACTGTGTACCTATGCGCAGCTGCGGATGCAGGCCGAAGAGCTTCAGGCCCGCACCTTCCATGGCCAGGGTCGGTTGCGCGACGTCTCAACCGGCGACAGCGTTCTGATCCAGGATCATCCAGCCCACGCCGGACACAACGAGCAGCAACGCACCTTCGTGGTCACCGGCATCGACCTGCAACTGCGCAACAACACCCCCGAAGCCTGGCAAGTGCCCCCATCACTCCTGGAAGAGGTCGCCCCTTGCGGTCAGGGCGATGTGACCGACAACATCCAGCTTTGCTTCAGCGCGGTACCCCAGGATGTTCCGCTGGTGCCCCGCTTCGCCGGCGTACTGGACCGACCGACCGCCAACGGGCCGCAGACCGCCACGGTGGTGGGGCCGGCCGGCGAAGAGGTATTCACCGACGCCCTCGGGCGTATCCGCATCCAGTTCCACTGGCAACGCCCGGATGAACATCCCACGGGCACGGCCCAGGTCAATGAACGTGCCTCCACCTGGGTGCGTGTGGCCATGCCCAGCGGCGGTGCCGGTTTCGGTCACCAGTTCGTGCCACGGATCGGCCAGGAGGTGCTGGTCGCCTTCCTCCACAACGATATCGACCGGCCGGTGGTGATTGCCACGTTGTACAACGGCCGACACGCCCCGCCCACATTCAGCGGCCGCAACGGCCTGCCCGGCAACAACGCGCTATCGGGCATCCTGTCGCGTGAGCATCGCGGTGAGGGGTACAGCGAACTGCTGATGGACGACACCCCCGGCCAGGTGCGCGCACGGCTGGCCAGTACTCCGTTTGCCAGCGAACTGAACCTGGGCGCCTTGAGTACACCGCGCGTGGATGGCCAGGCCCAGCCACGTGGGGCCGGCGCCGAACTACGCACCGATGCCGCCCTGGCGTTGCGCGCCACGCACGGCATCCTGATCACCAGCTATGCCCGCGAGCTGGCCCAAGGCGGGCAACTGGACCGGCAGGAACTGCTGGCCCTGCTGGAGGATTGCGCCGAACTGTTCCGTGGCCTGGGCCAGGCCGCCACCCAACGCGGCGCATCCAGCAGTGACCCACAGGGCCTGGCGCAGTTGCACCAAGGCCTGCGCGAGTGGCCCGCCGCCGCCGAATCCGGCGAGAGCGAGGGCGCGGCCGTGGTGGCGCTGGCTGCCGAAGCCGGCGTGGTCAGCGCCACGCCGGCATCGCAGCTTCACTATGCCGGCGGCAACCACGATGTGGTTGCCCGCGATGCAGTGCAATCGGTCAGTGGTGGCAGCACCCGCCTGCAGGCCGGCCATGGGCTGTCGCTGTACGCGCAGGATCAGGATATGCAGCTCATCGCCAACCGCGGCAACCTGCTGCTGCAGGCGCAGGCCGCGGACATCCAGATGCAGGCACAGCAGAATCTGCAACTGGTGGCCAGCGAAGGCGAGGTGGTGATCAGTGCACCGCGCATCCGCCTGGTGGCCGATGATGGCAGCTACCTGCGCATCGGCGAGGGCATCGAGCTGGGCACCCCGGGCACCGCGGTGGTGCATGCGGACACCCACGACTGGCGGGGCCCCAAGACCGACAGTACCACCGTGCCCGCGTTCGGGCGCGACCCGGCCACACAGCAGCATCGCTTTCATTATGAAGGCGATGTTGCTGCCGCCGCTGCAGGCATCGACTATCGCGTGGCGCTGGAAGATGGCGAGGAAGTACGGCAGCAGGCCGATGCCGATGGCGGCGGCGAACGTGTGCAGCGCGAGAGCATGCAGCGGTTGAAGATCAGCGTGAAGGACACCGCCATCGACGCCAGCGGCGAAGCGGCCGCCGCAGCGCCCGGGCAGACCGAGACCCCGCAGGAGCCCACCCCATGAGCCCATCGAACTGGACCGACGTTGCCACCAGTCGTCTCATCCCCGCCAGCGGCGGCATGGTCAAGAATGTCGCGGTGCCACGCAAGCGCCCGGGCATCGTGATCTTCCTGCATGGGGTGAACGATCCCGGTGCCAGCTACAAACCAGTGGAAGCTGGCTTGTGCCAAGGGCTGAACGAGCGGCTGGACCGCACTGATCTGCGACCCGGAGAGTACGGGGCCAGGTACGCGGCGGCGAAGGGCAAGCCTCGCGTTCAACTAAATGACAGAGAGTTCAAGATCATTGATGACCCCGACACCCATCTGTACCAACGCGACGACACCCACGCCAACAGCATGCTGATTCCCTTCTACTGGGGCTATCGGGCTGCGGAACATGAAATCCAACGCGACCCGAACGGCGACCCGTTCACGCTGCGCACCCAGTACCAGGACAAGCTCGGCAACCGCCTGGACCGCCATTTCGGCAAGCCGGGTGGCTTTTTCGCCAACGCCACCAACAACCTGCCGGAGATGTACGGCAAGGGCTTCGATTCGGCCATGCGCCATGCCGTGCAGGTGGTCGCACCCAACACCCAGTACTTCGGCCTGGGGCCGCACCGCCGCTACTTTGTCCTCGCCGCCGAGCGCCTGGCGACGATGATCAGCACCATCCGCAGCAAGTTTCCTTCTGAAACCATTACCGTCATCGGCCATAGCCAGGGCACCCTGGTCACCCTGCTGTCCCAGGCCATGCTGGTGGAGCGCGGCGCGCGCTGCGCCGATTGCGTGGTGATGGTGGACACGCCCTACTCGGTGGAAACAACAACAACGCCGGCCGGCTCGGATACCCTGGGAACCCTGCTTGCCATCGTCAACAAGATCACCGCCACGCCGTATGCCCAGCCCTCACTGGAGGACATGTGTTCAGGCGGGAAGCAGCACTTCGGGCGCACCGGCAAGGCGTGGACCGGCGCACAGGGCCAGCGCCTGGGCAAGGATGGAAAGCTCCTGGTTTTCCCCGAGCGCGACAACCGCGGCAAGGTGCTGCTGTACTTCTGCCCGGATGACACCACGGTTTCGCTGGACAAGGTAGTGGGCATCGGCACCTACGGCGTACCCGACCAGGTTACGGATCGCGTGAAGACACAGCCGGCGATGGATACCCTGCGCGACATGCGCTTCTACCAACGTATGTGGACCAAACGCTACCGTGTGTCCAAGCCGGTCATGGTAGGCGATCCTCCACGCAGCCACTTTCTGCGCGCGGCCGACGAGCCCCGCTATCCCGGTGCCAGCTGGATGGTCGGGCTGTTGGCCCTGGAGCCCGTAGCCGAGGGCACCCTGCGCTTGATCAACGGCGAAGCGCTCACACCACCGCATGTGCCGCAGATGTTTGGCGGAGAGGTGGTGAAAGGCTCGCCAACCCAAGTGGGCAAGGACCGTCCTGATGATGTCAGCCAGGCGGTGGCCCTGGGCAATCCCAAAGCCAACTTCAAATGGATCGAGATGGAAAGGCGTGCCGACGTTGCAAACACCGAGCAGGTACGTGCGCGCTTCAACCAGGGGAAGGAACCTGATGACCAGACGCAGACGGTCAGGAATGAGATCAGAACCCGCGGGCGGGATGGCATGGAAGTACGCGTGCTGCGCGAGGAAACCCCGAATGAAATCCGCAAACGCATGACCCATGACGCCGACACGCTGGAACCCAACAGCTACCACTCGGCCGTTCTGCGTGACCGGGAGAACCACCGCTGGGTGACGGCGATGGATGTCGCCATTGGCCAGGCCCACACACTCGATGACCCGCAGTGGCGGCAACTGCTGACGCTGATGGGCGATTGGCGGATGACCAAAGAGGCTCACGCAAAAATTAAGACCAATGCGATTTGGAACACGCTCGATGAGCGCACCCGGTCTCTTGTGAAGGCAACCCACATCTATTACGAATCTGGCAAGTTTCCCGGCAACGATCTGGTGCGGCTGGACAGCATGCCGCCGCTCGTCCGAGGCCGTATCCCACAATGAGAAAGCGACATGCCGACAACAACAACCGTTAGGCCTCGCCTCAAACGCTATCTCTGGCCGATGCTGGGGCTGATGGGCACGTGGGTGGTACTGGTTGCAGGCATGGCAACTACGGCATCTACAGCACCGATGACAGACGAGGAGACGGGCTACGTGGCACGCGCAATCGCTTGGGGGCTATGCGCAATAGCCGCGTTGACAGCACTGGCATTTGCCGGGCATTGGGCCATCAATGGTGTGCGTTTCGGCGGGACGACCACAGCGGCCGGCCCTGTAGCGCCCACCATCGTGGGAGCGCAGATGCTGGATCAGGCTGACCAAGCCACCTGGTCACTGGAACTGCGGGGTGTTGGCATTGCGCCAGGAGTCCACCATCAATCATCGTTATGGCGACTGATTCAGACGAAGCCGGACAACTTTGCTTCCATCTTCTCCCAGAATCCCAAAGACTATTCTGATTCAGCACAGGGACGTGGGATTGATGCCGCCGTGGACACGGGCGCCGCCTTTGAGTACGCCGCCACCGACTCAGTCGCCTATTGGCCCATTCCCGCATTCGTAGCGGAGCCGCCTCGAAGTGAACCCACGAACGAGCAACAAGCAGCGAGCTTGATTCGCAATGGCCGCAACAAGGGCTCGCTCGGCGTGACGCTGTTCTTGTGGCAACAGGACGCCAATGCCCTCCACGCGCAACGCCTGATCGCGCAGCTTTTTGAGTTCTTCGACGCGCACCCCGAGGTACCCCAGGCATTGATCGCCAGCCGCGACGGCGATGTAGTACGGGAGATGTATCGCCCATACGGTACGCCTGGGCTGGCAGATGGTCATTACTTGCCGGAGGTACTGGATAACACAGCTGCGCTTCTGGTGTCGCGCAGCGATCGCGTGGATCACTATCTACGCCCATATGCACCGGACTACCGCGAAAACAACCAGACCACAGATACTGATCTGGGCAGATTGTGGGATTTCTACTGGAAACGAGCTGACCTGGCCGAAGACGAGTTCGACGCTGCTGCCCGCGCCAAAGGCGCTCCTGATGCCATATCCCCCGGCACCATGGCCTCGGCCTACTGGCAGGCCGCCCTTCCCGAGCTATGGAAGACCATCGACAACCGTGGCCCGGGACAGTTCACCCCCACGCCGTGGCTACCCGTGCGCTGGACCAGGCACCAGGTGGACGAGTTCGATCGTGCCCCCAAACTGGGCCACCTGCACCCACCGGTGAAGGTGCCGCTGCACGATGAGCAGGGCAAACCGCTCAAGCCGGCTCTGCAGGCCAAGGCACTGAAGGCCGGCTGGGCGCAGGCACTGGCCACCCTGCCTCCCGGGCACAACCCGGTGCGCGTGTTCTATGACAGCACCGACAATCCAGACAGCGTGATCGCCTTGAACACGGCCCTGCATGAGCTCAATGCCGATGGGCATGGCCTCGATCCGGGCAATGTCGATGAGGGCTACGACATCGGCAGGCGCCTGGGCGATACCGGCCTGGGCAGCGCTCTGGTGCAGATCGGCCTGGCCGCCATTGCAAGCTACAAGGATGGCGGGGTGAGCGCGGTGATGTATGCCGGCGAGGACGGCAGCGTCAGCCTGCAGATGGTGCGCCCCCCCAGCGCGGAGGAGAAGAAACACAACGCCCCCTTTGGCGAGGAAGATCCTTTCATGTACCGCGCCCGGTGAAACGCAGTGCCAGGATGCGCTCGCCCATCTGCCTGGGTGATGCCACCAACAGCGGCGGCAAGGTGATCCGCTGCCAACTGGCCGGTAGCCATGCCGTACACGGCCAGACGGTGGCGGTCGTGGGTGATAGCGCCACCTGCCTTATGCATGCAGGACAGTTCCGCTTTGTCGAAGGGCACCCGGCACGCAAGATGCTAGGCAAATCGATCGTACTTGAGGGGCATATGCTGGCGTGTGGGTGCCACGCCATTGCCGGTACTGCCGCCTGCATTGGCGTGGACTGAGCACCTCCCCAAGAGGTTCTGGAACGGGTCGGAACGACTGCGTGCGTCACGACCAACGACCAC